>NZ_SADP02000006.1:0-332028 GCF_004010375.2 Mesorhizobium sp. M2E.F.Ca.ET.209.01.1.1
GCTTGGATGGCGCAGCGTACCTTCATTCGTCATCTCGGTGTAGGCGATCTCGGCAACAAGCTTCGGACGCAGCCAGTGCGCGCCGCGAACTTCCGCGCGCGGTGCTTCGACCGTGGCGGCGCTCTGCGCGAGCGGCGCCATGGTCCTCATCAGCCGCGCCATCTCGGCGGTATCGAAACCGGTTCCGACCTTACCGGCATAGCGCAGCTTTCCGCCCTCATGGACACCGAGGATCAGCGATCGAAACGCGCGGTCCTTGTCTGACGGCGTCCAGCCGACGAGCACGAATTCCTGGCGTTTGATGCACTTGATTTTCAGCCAGCTTCCGTCGCGAGCGCCGACATAGTCCGAATCGGCCAGTTTCGAGATTACCCCCTCGAGCCCGGCGTCGCAGAAGCGGTTCAGCAACTCGTCGCCCCGGCCCTGGATATGGTCGGAGTAGCGAAGGATAGGGTTCTTCGCCGGCAGAATTTCCTCCAGTTTCGCCTTGCGCTCCAGGAGGGGAAGCCTCGTCAGGTCTTCGCCGTCGAGTTGGAGCAGGTCGAAGGCATAAAAATCGATGCTGGCGGGATCGCCCTTCAAGGCGTTCTGGAGCGCCTGGAAACTCGATCGCCCCTCGGCGTCGATGACGACTGCCTCGCCATCGATGAGCGCGGAGCGAACCTTGAGCTTGCGTGCCTCCCAAAGCACAGAGGGGAACCGGCCGGACCAGTCCAGGCCCGAGCGTGTATAGGCGCGCGCTTCCCCGCCGCCCACGGCCACGAGAATGCGATAGCCGTCATATTTCATTTCGTGGAGCCAGCGATCGCCGGCGGGGACGGTGTCCACCAGCTTTGCGAGCTGGACCGGCCTAAAACTGGGCGGTGTGGCTAGCTCAAGCGCAGGCGACTTCGTTTGACGAGCCCGCAACCCATCGACTGCCTTTCGCTTGGTCACTTTCACCGCCCCACTCAAGAGGAATGGCCCAATCGCGTCCAACGCAGGACTGCTTCTTTGGTTTCGACCCTCGGTGGAAGGGGTGCAGTTCTCCGATTACCTGAGCCGCAGAACGGGCAAAGCTAGTTTGCCGTCCAGAGGATATGAGGTGCCTCGACGTCTGCCCGTTTGCGCTCCGGAAGTCGCACAGAAGGGCATTGTTGAATCCTTCATCCGGCGCGTTTCAAGAAGTCTACTTGAGGTTATTGGTCGCACCCGGATGCGTTGATTCAGCCGATGCGTCCCGGCCTGGCGTGCGAACGCCTTGAGCCCGCGCCTTAGCCGCTACTTTAGATCGTGAATGGCCGGCTGTAGACCGTCAGGCGTGATATCAACCGTTGCAAGCGTGATCGGCAACTTGAAACGACGGTGACCGGCGCTGCCCGGATTAAGGTAGAGCACACCGTCAACGGTTTTGAATTTCGGCAGATGGGAGTGGCCCGACACGACCATGTCGATACCGAGTGCTGCTGGTGAGACTTGCAGTGTTTTCAGATCGTGGAGGACGTAGAATGTGCGGCCCGCCAGCCGCACCAGCGCCGTATCGGCGTAGGTCGCAGCCCACCCGGCCGTGTCCACGTTTCCTCTGATCGCGGTAACCGGCGCGATCTGCTGAAGCGCGGTGATGATTTCAGGACTACCGATGTCGCCGCCATGGATGATGTGGTTTACCCCGGCCAGGCGTCGTTCCGCCTCAGGCCTGAGCAGGCCATGCGTATCAGAGATGATGCCTATCCTGATTGTCATTGTCGGCCGTTATAAAGTGAGCACATCGAGATCAGCCGCAATACGGCTGTTCGGAAAAGCCCCCACGGCTTCCGCGAGGATTTCTTCATCGCCATATCGGCCGGAGATATGCGTAAGAAGGAGCTGCTTCACGTTGCTCATCGCTGCCAGAGATGCCGCCTGCGCGGCCGTGAGATGACCATAGTCGCGCGCCATGGCCGCATCTCGTTCCAGGAAGGTGGCCTCGATCACCAGAAGGTCGGCGTCGCGGACATGGTCCGCGAGCCCATCGGTAGACTCCGTATCGCCGATGATGACCAGCTTCTTGCCTGCTTCCAGCGGCCCTAACACGTCTTCGGAACCAACAGTGCGGCCATCGGCGAGGGTGATTCCGCGGTCGACGATTATCTGCGCGCGACCTGCCTTCTACCAGTTCCTTCCTGATTGGACCGTCTGGCACGCCCAGAGACGCTAGGTGGTCGGCGCGAAGATGGCGGCGCGGCGGCGTTTCGAGCAAGAAGCCATAGCTATCCGTGTCGCGGTGACGAACCTGAAAGCAGTCGATCACGAGTTCGTCTGCCTCGAAAAACCGGCCGGGCGTCAGCGGCTCAAGCTTTAGTGGGATCGGCGATCGTCCTTCACCCCACAGACCAGCGAGCATGCGCACAACGAGGTTGAGAGTGTCCGAGCCTCCGTGGACGGTCAGGAGATCGTCACTTTGCCGCAACCGGAGTGACGAGAACAGACCAGGGATTCCAAGGATATGGTCGAAATGGGCATGCGTGAGCAGTAGGCGGTGAAGCCGCCTGAAGCCGGCGCCGCTGCGCAGCAGCTGGCGCTGCGTGCCTTCCCCGCAGTCGACTAGAATTCGGTGGGCTCCGGCCTCGACAAGCAGTGCGGGTGATTGCGCTCGGCAGAGGGTACGCTGGCCGAGGTGCCAAGGAACGTCAGTCTGAAAATCATGGGGCTAGTCTATCCGCGGGCAGCGAGGCCTCAAAGCGGGCAAACAACGCCTTCCACGCTGCCAGTTACTGTGCCCGTCTTTGGCTATTTTGCGTCCATGCCCTGCTCGGGCTTTATCCCGACGCTATCACCATCACCGTGGACGAGGTCGCGGTCCCAGTCATTGGTCTTGTCAGGCGTCTTGGCAGCCGCCTCCCGAGTATCCCGCTCTTTGTCCGTCCGGGGCTTCGTGCCCGGCACGTCCCGCGATGATTTTGATCTCATATGCCTGTCCTCTTCGGTCGCTCAATCCGAAACAGGGCGGGATGAAATAGGTTCCGCTGGCGCCGTCTGGCGGTGGGACTGCAGCAGAAAGCATAGTCCGTTTCAGGCGACCCTCTCGTGGTACGGGTCTTGATCTGGCTATAGCCAGGCATCGGGTTCGGGTCACGCTTCACTCGGGCAACGGCTTCCGCCATGTCCAACGTCCCAAAGCCATTAGCCGGAGGGTCGCCAGGAAGCCCACGCAGGCTGCGAGCGCCAGCTAGGCAATGCAGAACGGCCGATGCAAGACGAGGAGCGCCGGCAACCGGCTCGCAAAGATGGGAATGCGTCTAGGCTGCTGATGAAATCATCCGGTTGAAGGTGATACGGCACGCCTCGCCGGGGGCGGTCTGCCCCGCGTCCCGCCTTTAGGCGGCGCTATTCTGACGCTCCTTAGGCCGCCCTGTTGAACCGGTCTCGGCGTCACGAACCGGCTCGACGACGAAATGACATTGTCCGTCCGGCGGACATTTCATCGTCTGCGCTTTGTACGCCCTCATTTGCTTTGGCCGCTGCGCGGCGCGGCTGACGCCGGAACGGATGGAGGCTTTTCCCCGTGAGGAGAGGGACGGCGTTGACGTCTCGAAAGTGGTTGCTGATGGCGGACGGAAGTTGTTGCCGGTCAATACGTCGCAACTCGATAGGAGTCTATACAGTGTTGTGTATCAGATCAGCGGTACGATCATTATGCTATATCGATTGATTGACAGAGGACGCTCCGCGCCCTAGATATAATATCCTGATCACTTTGGCCTTTTTGATCCGGATTATATATCATGGCTTATCAGAGCGAAACCCTGATCGCGCAAGTACGCGAGATCCGCGAGGCCTCCGGCGTCAGCCAGCGCGCGCTCAGCGAGCGGGCCGGGCTGACGCAGAGCCATATCTCGCAAATCGAGAGCGGCAAGATGGAGCCGGGACTGTCGAGCTTCATAGACCTGACACGGGCGCTCGATCTCGAGGTCATGCTCGTGCCGAAGAAGCTCGTGCCGGCGGTACTCGGCCTGGTCAAGGCCCAGGCGACGCCTGACATGCATATCCATGCCGGTCAGCCAAACGACAAGCGTCTTGCCCGTGCCGAGCGCCTGGTCAAGAAAATGAAGCGCCTTTACGGCAGCTCAGCCGACCTTGATCGCATCGAGGATACGCTTCGGTTTCTGCGGCGGGTGAATCTCGGCGATCAAGAGATGCAGCTCGTGCGCGAACTGATCGCCCGGCTCGAGCGCTATCAGGCGAGCGCGCAGGCAGCACCTATAGTGCGTGACATCGCGCACAACCTGCAGCGCCTTCGCAACTCGATCACCCATCCCGTTCCGTCGGAGCCGCGACCCGCCTATTCGCTGGACGATGGAGATGCGGATGCCTGACGTCTCGGTTCTGGATGTACGACTCTACGACGAGCCTATTGGCACACTGACCCATCTGCAGGGCGATCGAACGATATTTGCGTTCAACGAAGATTACGTAGATAACCCGGATCGGCCGACTCTCAGCCTGTCGTTCAAGGACGACCTTGGCGGCCTCATCACCAGGATCCGCCCCACACAAAGGGTCGTGCCGCCATTCTTCTCGAACCTGTTGCCGGAGGGCGGCTTGCGTCGCTATCTCGCTGAGCGGGCCGGAGTAAATCAGCAGCGCGAATTCTTCCTGCTGTGGGTGCTGGGGCTCGACCTGCCCGGAGCACTGTCGATCCATCCTGCGGTCGGTGACGGCCTTCCTCCTGGTGATGACGAGGACCTTCCGAAGAACGCCAAACCCAATGCCCTGCGCTTCTCGCTCGCCGGCGTTCAGCTCAAGTTCTCCGCGTTTCAGAACGCAGGAAAGGGGGGCGGCCTGACCATTCCCGCCGAGGGCGTCGGCGGATCGTGGATCGTGAAGCTGCCCTCCCAGCAGTTCACCGGCGTTCCGGAAAACGAGTTTTCGATGATGACGATCGCCGGGATGATCGGCATGGAGGTGCCCATCATCAACCTGGTCGATCTCGATGCAATCGCCGGTATTCCCGAAGGAGTGGGTGAATTGAAAGGGCAGGCGCTTGCTGTCAGCCGCTTCGATCGAACCGGTGACGGTCCCGTCCACACCGAAGATTTCGCGCAGGTGTTCGGGGTCTTTCCGGACGACAAGTACAAGCGTGCAAGTTACGCCAACATCGCGCGCGTGATCGGCACCGAGGCGGGCGATGTCGGCGCAGCCGAGTTCATTCGCCGCCTCGTGTTCAGCGCGCTGATCGGCAATGGCGACATGCACCTCAAAAACTGGTCCCTGATCTATCCGGACCGGCGCTCGGCCGCGCTCTCGCCGGCCTACGACCTGGTGTCGACCATTCCCTATATGAAGGGTGAGGACACGGCTGCGCTTAATTACTCTCGGACGAAAAAGATGGCCAAGCTCGATACCGATGAGCTTCGGCATCTGGCGGCCAAGGCACTTCTGCCGGAAAAGCTTGTCGTCGACACCGCCGCGGAAACCATCCAACGATTTCGGCAAGTCTGGGAGGCTGAGAAAACGCACCTTCCTCTCGCCGCTACCGTCGTGAAGGCAATCGACGCGCACGCTCCGACCGTGCCACTATTTAGCGAATTCGCATGATCAAGACACGCCTCAGCCCGCCGTCGCCTTAAGAGCCACAGCCGCCGAGGTTTCCAAATCGGCGAGGAGGCTTGTACGAGCCCCGGCGGCTCACCAGCCGCCCGGGGCCTAGGCATGTACGCTCTACCAGGCATGTCCAATATGAGCTTGCGCTAATATCGTGAACGAATAGTGAATTCGGACCTCACAGCTTGCCGCTTGCGCGCTGCGGCCGGCAAGGGGGAGCTACGCCGCGGCTCGAGTCCGACGACGCTGTATAATTCATCAGTTGCCAGCCGCGCCCTTGCCCGCCTTGCTCTTCGCGGCCTCCGGTTCCTGCCCCGAAATCCGGGCGGGAATGAAAGAGAAGGAGCGCGAACAATGCGCGCTGGCGAAAGATGGAAAAAGCAGATTTGGAAGAGCTGAAGGAGAAGGTGCCCTGCGCCGCGGTGCTCGAGCATCTGGGATTCGCGTTCGACCGCAAGGAGAGCACGCGCAAGGCGATGAAATATCGCCGCGCGGCGGCGATCATAATCGTCATCCATGACGGCAAGGGCTGGTTCGACCCGCTGTCGGACGGCAAGGGCGATGTCTTCCGCCTCGTCGAGCATCTCGAAGGCGTGCCTTTCGTCGAGGCCATGAATGAAGTCGCCTGCCTCGTCGGATTCGTGCCGGCCGAGAATGTCTGGGATCGGGAAACCCGCGACAGGGAGACTGATCTTTCGGTTCCGGAACGATGGCAGGCTAGACGCAAGCCGTGGCGCGGCTCGGCGACCTGGCGCTATCTCAGTGACACCCGCCGTCTTCCCGAACCCGTTCTCCGCGCTGCGATCGCCGCCGACATCCTGCGGGAAGGCCCGCATGGCAGCATGTGGGCAGCGCATGGGGATGCCGACGGCGCCATTACCGGATGGGAGGAGCGCGGCCCGGACTGGCGCGGCTTCGCCACCGGCGGCGGCAAGGTGCTGTTTAGGCTCGGCCGTCCCGGAGCGCTTCGCTTCTGCGTGACCGAGGCGGCGATCGACGCCATGAGCCTCGCCGCCTTTGAAGGCCTTCGCCCCGACACCCTTTATCTCAGCACCGGAGGCGGCTGGTCGCTGGCGACGTACGCGGCGATCCGGGCGCTCGCCGTCAGGCCTGGAGGCCAGCTTATCGCCGCCACTGACAACAACAAGCAGGGCGACGTCTATGCTGGCAGGCTTCTCGCCCTTGCCGAGGAGGCCGGATGCTTCGGTGAGCGGTTGCGCCCTATGGCGGACGACTGGAACGCCGATCTCAAAGCAAAGGAGGAAGCGAGAGGAAAGGAAGGAGGCAAACCGACTGCCGCATGCCCGCCGGCCGCCTCAAGGGTGAAGCTCCGCCCGGCTGCGCCGGCCCTTGACCCGCCCGGTCGGAGAGGCGGCTGCGGGGGGGGGGGGGTCCGGAAGGGCTGAAGATGATGGTGATCCGTGAGGGATGAACCGCGCTCCGGCCCGCAAGTGGCCAAGGAGCCTCCCATCACCCTTCAATTCTCCATCCGCAAGATCTACCAGGGCGTCGCCGACCGCCGGCAAATGTACCGCCTGTTCGACCGCCATGCCCAGCGGCCCAATCGCTGGCAGAATGACGACAGCGCGCTGTTTGCTGGCGAATGGTTCGAGATCGCTCGCGCCGAGCACGATACCATGCTCGACATCCTGCCGCCCCTCTGGATGCGGGGGGACATGTTCGCGCTGCGTGAGTTCCTCACCGAGAGCGTCACCAGTGTGTTCTACACGCTGCGCATCGACGGCCGGACGCGCTATTTCCATGCCTATTGCGATCTGTCCCAAGCCCGCTCATCGGTCGACACGCGCGACGCAATCGTCGAGCGCGAGTCCTGGCCGGTCAAGGCGATGACGCATGTGGAGCGCCTCGAGCACATCTGGAGCGCCACCCATACGAATATCGCGGCTATGCAGGGGACCACTTCCCGCAGAAGCACCGCGGCAAACGCACGCTTGTCGTTTATGGCCTGGGGCGGACCGAACTCAAGCTGCTTGAGGATCTCACTCACGACGAGATTGCAGCCAAGCTGCCGGTGCATCTCAGGCACTTTCCCGCGAAGACTGCGGCGTGAGGGGCGGCGATGTTCACCTTTCCCATTCTCGCCGTCCGCAAAGTCATTGACCGCGGCATTGCCGACGCCGCCGTCAACGGCGGCTTCCGAAATCCCTATTACGGCACGCGCCCCGGCGAGGGCGAGAAGCCGGGCCTTTGGCTGGTCGGCGACCAGGGCGTCTACATCATGTCCAACGGCAAGCTCGCCGAAGGCTCCCGCGCGCTCGTTGTCTATGCCGAGCAGTGTCACCCCAAAGGCGACTTCGACTGGTGGGACTACAAACGCCGCCACTTCGGCGCCGATGACGGCATCGAGCTCATCGAAGCTGAGCGGCTGATCCCGCTCTTCGACCGCAACTCCGGGGCGACCCATCTCAACGTTGAGCTCACCGAGACCGACGTCGCGCTCTCGCTGATCACCCGCTGACCTCGCAAAAATCCGCGCCGCCGACTGCCGACCGACCCGGCCGAGTTCACGCGCGCCCTCATCCAAGGAAATATCCCAATGTCCAATGAAGATCCCTTCACGCTCGATCTTTTCGGCAATACCGCGTTGTGGTCCGGTCTCGGCCTCGGCGTCACCGCCTTCGGCAGCGATTTCGGCACCGATGAGCCGGAGAAGGGGCAATCCACGGTCCCCGAAGCGCTGGTTCCGCCAGCGAAGCGCGGCCCGGACACCGCCGCCACCCTGCGCCCGCCCCGTGCTGCAGATCGCCGCGGAGAGGACTTCGTTCTCGCCGGCGACCGAGGCCTCGCCAAAGGCTGGAAGCAGCGTGCCATCGATAACCTCGACGCCATTCGCCTCGCAGCCGAGATCGAGGACGCCGATCGGGCGGCGACGTCGGAGGAACAGGCGCGGCTCATCCGCTTCACTGGCTTCGGTGCCTCCGACCTCGCCAATGCCGTGTTTCGGCGCCCCGGCCAAAACGGTTTCCGATCCGGCTGGGATGACATCGGTTCCGGCCTTGAAGAGACGGTGCCGCGCCATGAATACGCCTCGCTCGCCCGCTGCACGCAATATGCGCACTTCACGCCGGAGTTCATCGTAAAAGCGATGTGGTCGGGCCTGCAGCGCCTAGGCTGGCGTGGAGGCAAGGTGCTCGAACCCGGCATCGGCACCGGCCTGTTTCCGGCACTCATGCCCGCGACCCTGCGCGATGCGTCCCACGTCACCGGTGTCGAGCTCGATCCGGTGACGGCGCGCATCGCCCGCCTGCTGCAGCCGCGCGCACGTATCGTCAATGCGGACTTCGCGCGCGCCGACCTTCCGGCCTCATTCGACCTTGCCATCGGCAATCCGCCCTTCTCAGATCGCACTGTGCGCTCGGACCGCATGTATCGGTCGATGGGGTTGCGCCTGCACGACTATTTCATCGTGCGCTCGATCGATCTCCTGAAGCCGGGGGGCCTGGCGGCCTTCGTCACGAGCTCGGGCACGATGGATAAGGCGGACAGCTCGGCGCGCGAGCATATCGCGCAATCCGCCGACCTCATCGCCGCCATCCGCCTTCCCGAAGGCAGCTTCCGGCAGGACGCCGGCACCGACGTGGTGGTCGATCTCCTCTTCTTCCACAAGCGCACATCCGGCGAGGCCGAAGGCGATGTCAGCTGGCTCGACATCGACGAGGTCCGCCCAGCAGATGGCGACGGTGCCGCGATCCGCGTGAACCGCTGGTTCGGGAGGCACCCCGATTTCGTGCTCGGCAGCCACGCCACGACGTCCGGTCCCTTCGGCGATACATACACCTGCCTGCCGCGCCAAGGCGTCAATCTCGAGCAGGCTCTTTCCGCAACGATCGCTCTTCTTCCGGAGGCGATCTATGACGGCGAGCCCGAGGTCATCGATCGCGACGCCGACGACAGCGTCGACGCCGTCGACGAGCTTCGTCCTGACGGGGTCGCTATCCGCGAGGGCAGCTACTTCATCGCCAAGAACGCAGCACTGATGCAGATGGTCGACGGCGCGCCTGTGACTATTACGGTGCGCAAGGGACGCAGTGCCCACGGCGTGCCGGACAAGCACGCCCGCATCATCCGCAAGCTGATCCCGATCCGCGACGCCGTGCGCGATGTCCTCAAGGCGCAGGAGTTCGACCGGCCGTGGAAGCCGGCCCAGGTCAAGCTGCGGATCGCCTGGTCGAACTTCGTGCGCGTCTTCGGTCCTATCAACACCACGGTGGTGTCGACCAGCGAGGACCCAGAGACTGGTGAGATGCGCGAGACGCATCGCCGGCCGAACCTGCAGCCCTTCCTCGACGATCCCGATTGCTGGCTGGTCGCCTCGATCGAGGACTATGATCTCGAGACCAATACGGCGCGGCCGGGGCCGATCTTCAGCGAACGTGTGATTGCCCCGCCATCGGCGCCGATCATCACTTGCGCCGCCGATGCCTTGGCCGTGGTGCTCAACGAGCGCGGCCATGTCGACATCGATCACATCGCCGAGCTGCTTCAGGACGATGTCGATTCCGTCATCACCGAACTCGGCAGCGCCATCTTCCGCGATCCCGAGAGCGGCGGATGGCAGACGGCCGACGCCTATCTTTCCGGTCAGGTCCGCGACAAGCTCAAGGTGGCGCGAGCCGCGGCCGCTCTCGATCCCCTCTTGGAGGGCAACGTCCGGGCGCTTGTCGCCGTCCAGCCGGCCGACCTCGGCCCCTCAGACATCACCGCCCGTCTCGGCGCGCCGTGGATTCCTGCTGCCGACGTCGTTGCCTTCGTGAAAGAAACGATGGGGGCCGAGATCCGCATCCATCACATGCCCGAACTGGCATCGTGGACGGTCGAAGCGCGCCAACTCGGCTACATGGCGGCCGGCACGTCGGAATGGGGCACTGGGCGCCGTCATGCCGGCGAGCTCATTGCCGATGCACTGAACAGCCGCGTGCCGCAGATCTTCGAAACCATCAAAGACGGGGACAGCGAACGGCGGGTGCTCAACGTCGTCGACACGGAGGCGGCCAAGGAGAAGCTCGCCAAGATCAAGACCGCGTTCCAGACCTGGATCTGGTCCGATCCCGATCGGACCGACCGGCTGGCGCGGGTCTATAACGACCGGTTCAACAACATCGCGCCCCGGCACTTCAACGGGGACCACCTGCAACTCCCGGGCGCCTCTGGCGCCCTTTCTCTTTATCGGCACCAGAAGCGCGGCGTCTGGCGCATCGTCTCGGCCGGCTCGACTTATCTCGCGCACGCCGTCGGCGCAGGCAAGACGATGACTGTTGCCGCCGCCGTCATGGAGCAGAAACGGCTCGGCCTGATTGCCAAGGCGATGTTGGTCGTGCCCGGCCATTGCCTGGCGCAGGCGGCCCGCGAGTTCCTGGCCCTTTATCCGACGGCACGAATCCTGGTCGCTGACGAGACCAACTTCACCAAAGACAAGCGGCACCGCTTCCTGTCGCGGGCCGCGACCGCGACTTGGGACGCCATCATCATCACTCATTCGGCTTTCCGCTTCATCGGCGTGCCGTCTGCCTTCGAGCAGCAGATGATTCACGACGAGCTGGAGCTCTATGAATCGCTGCTCACCAAGGTCGAGAGCGGTGACCGCGTATCGCGCAAGCGCCTCGAGCGGCTGAAGGAAGGCCTCCAGGAACGGCTGGAGTCGTTGGCGACCCGCAAGGATGACCTGCTGACGATCTCGGAGATCGGCGTCGATCAAATCATCGTCGACGAGGCGCAGGAGTTCCGCAAGCTCTCCTTCGCCACGAACATGTCGACGCTCAAGGGCATCGATCCGAACGGCTCGCAGCGCGCCTGGGACCTCTATGTAAAATCGCGTTTCACCGAGACCAAGAACCCGGGCCGTGCGCTCGTACTCGCTTCCGGCACCCCGATCACAAACACACTTGGCGAAATGTTCTCGGTGCAGCGATATCTCGGCTATGCCGCGCTCGCCGACCGGGGCCTGCACGAGTTCGACGCCTGGGCCTCGACCTTCGGCGATGTCACCACCGAGCTCGAGCTCCAGCCCAACGGCAAGTACAAGCCGGTCACGCGCTTCGCGACCTTCGTCAACGTCCCCGAGCTCATCGCCATGTTCCGCTCTTTCGCGGACGTGGTTATGCCCGAGGATTTGCGCGACTACGTCAGGGTGCCGGCGCTATCGACCGGCGCGCGGCGGATCAGGACCTCGAAGCCTTCCGCTGCCTTCAAGCGCTACCAGGTCCTGCTCGATGCCCGGATCAAGGCGATCGAGCAACGCGATCGGCCGCCCGAACCCGGCGACGACATCCTGCTCTCTGTCATCACCGACGGCCGCCACGCGGCGATCGACCTGCGCCTCGTCGATCTCGACAGTGACAACGAGCCGGACAACAAGCTCAACGAGCTCATTGGCAACGCCTTCCGCATCTGGCAGGAGACTGCCGGCAACGCCTATGTCCGTCCTGATGGCAAGCGCTTCGAGCTGACGGGTGCTGCCCAAATGATCTTCTCCGATCTCGGCACGGTCAGCGTCGAGAAGACGCGCGGCTTCTCCGCCTATCGCTGGATACGCGACGAGCTGGTGCGTCTCGGCGTGCCGGCGTCGGAAATCGCCTTCATGCAGGATTTCAAGAAGTCGGAGGCCAAGCAACGGCTGTTTGGCGACGTTCGTGCGGGAAAAGTCCGTTTCCTGATCGGCTCGTCCGACACGATGGGCACTGGCGTCAACGCGCAGCTTCGGCTCAAGGCCTTGCACCATCTGGACGTGCCCTGGCTCCCTTCGCAGATCGAGCAGCGCGAGGGCCGCATCCTGCGGCAGGGCAACCAGCATGATGTCGTCGACATCTTCGCCTATGCCACCGAAGGCTCGATGGACGCGCAGATGTGGCAAAACAACGAGCGCAAGGCCCGGTTCATCGCCGCGGCACTTTCGGGCGATACCTCCATCCGCCGGCTCGAGGACCTCGGTGAGGGGCAGGCCAATCAGTTCGCCATGGCCAAGGCCATTGCCTCGGGCGACCCGCGTCTGATGCAGAAGGCAGGCCTCGAGGCCGACGTCGCCCGGCTCGAACGCCTGCGCGCCGCGCACCAGGACGATCAGTTCGCGATCCGCCGTCAGATCCGCGACGCCCAACGCGACATCGAGCACTCGACCCGACGCATCGAAGAGATCGGTCAGGACCTCGACCACCTGATTCCGACCGCGGGCGAGGCGTTCCGCATGACCGTGGGAGACGAAGTTTTCGTCGAGCGCAAGCTCGCCGGGCGCGCGCTCATGAAGGAGATCCTGACCCTCGTTCAGCTCCAGCACGCCGGCAATATCGTTATCGCGATGATCGGCGGCTTCGAGTTGAAATATTCCGGCGAACGCTTTGGCCAGGACGGCTATTGCTATTCCACCATGCTCGTGCGCACCGGAGCCGAGACGGAAATCGAGCTGCCGGTCACCACTACGCCGCTCGGTGCGATCGCCCGGCTGGAGCACGCTCTCGGCGCCTTCGAGGATGAGCAGGACCGCTATCAGCATCACCTTTCTGACGCGGAGCAGCGCCTGGCGTCCTATCGTATGCGCGAGGGTGGCACGTTCGCCTTCTCGGGTGAGCTGGCCGAGAAGCGCCGGCAGCTTGGCGAGATCGAAAAGTCACTGGCGCGCGACGTCGATAATGCGAGGCCCGAGAAAACAGTGGCCGCCTAGCTCATCCGAGCCGGTGCTCGTCGTCGATCAGCTCGAGTCGCGATGGAGCAGCGTCACCCCATCGCCATAGAACGAGATTCAAGTCGCCGGCTACGGCGCCCTTGGCGAAGCTCGGTACAAGCAGGCCATTAAAACCTTGCGCGACGAGCTCCCTGGCAAATCGCTGTGTATGCGCCTCGCCATAGTCTCTCATCTGATCGCGCCATGTCGGGTCGGCGAGCGCCGCCGCATCGAGGCCCATTGCGGCAAGAGAAGTGGCGTCGCCCGCATCGAAAACGGCCTCGATTTCGGCGCGATAGGCGACAAGCGTCGTTGGCTGCAGATCGCCCACCTGGTTGGCTTCGCGCAAAGCCGTCAGGACCGACGTTGACGCATAGAGCGCCGGCATTCCTTTGGGGTTGAAACGCCCTCCATAGAGCTCGGCACCGCGTCCCGACATAGGCTCGCGGGCATACACCGGGTTGAGAGCGCGGTAGAGCCGACCTGAATAGGTGATGGGGGCGACGGTCAGGCGTAAACCCCCGCATCGACCGCGTCTATAAATTCGAGGACCTCGTCTGCCCGGCCCTCCCGAACAAGCTGCATGGCCGTTCGTCCCGAAAATCCCGGCAGCGGCTCGGAGCGGTACCAGGCATAGGCCATGAGCGCGGAGCCAAATCGTGGCTCGACCTTGTTCACGATCTCCACCATCTCGCGCAGGCGGCGCTGCGTCTTGTCTGAACGCACCCGCTCCCGGCGCTGAACCGCGTCCTTCCCCAGACCAGCGGTGCGCGCGATCTCCTCGCTCGTGGTGCGGAAAGCGTCCGCAATTTTCTTGGGCGCGAACAACCCGTCGTCCGCATATTGTGCCAGGCCCATCACATCACCTCCTAGCCAACAATTATGACGCAATATAGCGTCAGGATTGGCGGCGTTCAAGGCTATCAGTCATCTGCACGTCACGATGGCTGTTCGAGTGGCCAAACTCGACGACTGCGTGGGCGACCTCGCGAGTGTGCGTGAAACCATGTGGATAGCATCGGCGGGATCAACCCGACCCGCCTCCTGTCGTAAGTCGACCGTCGGCGTCACTCCGTGGCGCGACATTCCAGAGGGGAAGTGAGGGGTGACGGAAAAGAGGAAGGACTGCTCGCAGAGCGAGCGGACCGCTGACGCTGGCGCTCAATCGCTCCCGTCGCGATCCCGCCCGTCATCCTGCGCAGGGCTACAAGCCCCGCTTGGCTAGCCGGGCAGGGATGCTCGTTCGCAATTGCACCGGCCCGCCCGCTCTGCGGGCCGGGGGATGTCTTCGGGAAGAAGACGGAAAGGGACCGGCGAAAAGCCCGCGTCCGCAATCCCCAAAGGAGCATCTCCATGGAACTGAAATTTGTCGATCCGCGCTCGCTCAAGGACAATCCCGACAAGGCGCGCCGTTCCAAGTCCAGCCCGCAGGCCGACGCCCTGCTGCTGGCGACGATCAAGGCTGTCGGCATCGTGCAGCCGCCGGTCGTCGCCGCCGAGACCGATGGCGGCAACGGCTTCGTCATTGACGAGGGCCACCGTCGCGTCAAGCAGGCGATCGCCGCCGGTCTCGACGAGATCGCCGTTCTGGTGGTTCCCCGGGCCGAGGATGGCGGGGCCATGCGTTCGCTGGTCACGACGATCGCGCACGAGCAGCTCAGCCCCGTTGACCAGTGGCGCGCTATCGAACGTCTCGTCGCGCTCGGCTGGACCGAGGAGGCGATTGGCATCGCGCTCGCCCAGTCGGTTCGCCAAATCAAGAAGCTGAGGCTGCTCGCCAATGTGCTGCCGGCCATGCTGGATCATATGGCCAAAGGCGACATGCCCGATGAGCGCCAGCTCCGCACGATCGCGGCCGCCTCCCTGGAGGAGCAAAAGGAGGTATGGAAGGCGCACAAGCCCAGCAAGGGTGACCCGCAGGTCTCGTGGTGGGCCGTGGCCAATGGTCTTGCCAAGACCCGCATGTACGCGCGAGACGCCAGCTTCGGCGACGACCTGCGAGAGGCCTATGGCATTGCCTGGGTCGAGGACCTGTTCGCGGCGGCCGACCAGGACAGCCGCTACACCACCGACGTCGACGCCTTCCTCGGCGCCCAGCAGGAGTGGATGACGCAAAACCTCCCGAAAAAGGGCGTCGTCACCGAAACCAACACCTGGGGCGAGGTCAAGCTGCCGGCCAAGGCCGAACGGGTCTACGGCACGCCCAAGAAGTCGGACCACACCGCGATGTACCTCGATCGCGAGGGCAAGGTGAAGACGGTCCACTTCCGCATGCCCGAAGCAAAGAAGGCCAAGGGCAAGGGTGCGCAGGACGCCGGTGACGACGAGGCGATCGTCGTCTCCAAGCCGCGTCCCGATGTGACGCGCAAGGGCATCGAGATGATCGGCGACCTTCGCACCGATGCCCTGCATGAGGCGCTGTCGCGCGCCCCCATCGAGGACGACACGCTGTTCGCGCAAGCCTGTTCGATGCCGAAGGCCAGTTCGCCTTCGACATGGACGCGCTGCGTATCGCTGCCCGCGGCGTGCTAATCGATGTGCTCTCGTGCCGGGAGAACATCAGCAAGTCGGGCATCGTGGGAATCGTCGCCGGCAGGGCCATCGGCGCCGACGGCTTCCTCGCCAATATGGGCACAGAGGACTTCCTCTCCTGCCTGTCGCGTCCCGCGCTCGAGGCCTCGTGCGCCGACACGCCGGTACTGCCGCGGGCGCGGGTCAAAGACACCCGGGCCGCTCTCGTCGATCACTTCAAGGAGGGCCACTTCGTCCATCCTTCGGCCCTGTTCGCGCCAGACGCGGTTGTTCTCTCCGAGTGGCTGGCCAAGAGCGCTGTCACCGAGGTCGAGGATGAAGATGCCCCCGACGCCGCTGGTGTCACCGGCGAGGACCCGGTGGCCGAGGGCGGCGCGACGGACGAGTTCGACGAGGGCTACCGCGAGGCTGCCGAGTAGAGCGTCGCTTCCCTTCTTTCGCACGCTTTGCCGCTGCCGGTCATCCCGGCGGCGGTTTCGTTTCAGCTCCATCCAAGGAGGACATTATGTCAGCGCACACCATCCTCGAACATGCTCCCATCGGCGCGATCGTCGCCTGGTGTGACGGCACGCCGCGTCCGCCGGAACGGCATTCCAAAAAGCTCGCCGACTGGAAGAACAACAACAGCCGGGGTCGCCTGATCCGCAAGCACGGCGGGCGCGACGCCGGCACGCTGTGCGGCAACGGCAGCTTCACCCTGCACGAGGCCGATTTTGGCGCCGGCGGCGTGATCGCCATCCGCTTCCACCGGACCTTCTCGCTGGGCTCAAGCCTCCGCTTCGCAATAATCGAGCGCCCGGCGGTAGGCTGCGTGCGCGTCTTCGACCGACCCGGCGACCATGCCGAGCTCGTCCATCTGGCACAGGACCGCGCTGCCGCCGGACGATGGCTCTCCGAGCATGGCTATCCCAACGCGGTGCTCGAAGAGGTCACGGCAGACGAGGCCGCGGCCGATGCCGTCGAGGGGAGGGCCGTGGCATGAGCCAGATCCTCCCTTCCTCGCTTCCATCACCGACGACCCCGGATCCGTTCGGGGTTTCTTTCGGGTACAGCGCTGACGGTATGCTGGTCGCGCTTGTCGGTGCGCTCGCCTATGCCATGGCGCCTGCTCGCGACGGCCGGCACTATCTCGTCAGTGGCTGGCGCATCGCCCGGCCGATGGCCGAATGGACGCGGGCGGATTTCTACGGTCACGCTGGCGAACTCGCCGACGAGAACGCTTTCCGCACGAAAGTCCTCGAGCAGGCGCAGCATCAGGGCGAGAAGCGGCGCCTTGGCCGCCGCGAGATCGGCGGCGGCGCGAATACGCCCTGGGGCGTGTCGCAGGGTGGAACCCTCTATGACGAGGGCGTGACCGCCTATTCGACCGCCGGACACGGCGGCTTCAAGCTCTCAGCCGAGCGTAACCGCGAGGTGCATCCGATGCTGCGTTCGGCAGGCGGATGGTACGAGGAGGACGCCGAGTGGGCGATTGTCGCCATTACATTTCCGCACCTGTTCCCGGCATTTGAGCGCCGCTGCGCCGAGAGGACGATCAAGGACTCTTGGCCCGACGCCTGGGAAGCAATCTTCGGCACCGTTCTCGGTCCCGGCGAATCCCGCGAGAAGGACCGCCGCGCCTTCGAGGCAGAACATGCCGCCGACTGGGTCGTGGTTTCGGCGATCACGTCGGAGCAGGAGAAGGGTTTCGTCGAGTGCATCGCCACACCCGGCGGCAGGCGCGGCGCCGGCACCGAGGAACGCCGCTTCCTCGTTCCTGCCGCCGAATACGAAATCGGCCGGTTCGGTTTCGTCATCGACCCCGATCGTCATGCCGTCTATGCCGGGCGATCCAGTTTCGCCGGCTGGCAGGGAAGGCGATCGCCGTGACGCTCCCGCCCGAGCTGCGCCGCCAGCTCTTCAGCATGGAGGAGGCGCCGGCAAACACAGCGCAAGTTGGATATCGACCGGCAGATCAACCTGCGCATGATTGCGCCCATCCCCAGTCCTCTCGCACGCCGGACGCATTGTCGCCGGGGCAAGGCGCCTGGGCCCGTTCCTCGATGCTATCGCCCTCAGCTCGCAAGCCCTGATCGCCGGGAGCGCCAGCCGGGCACCGCGCGCCATCGCGAAGCCGGCGCGGCAGGATCAGGCGATTGCCAGGCTCCCTCGATCGGGATGGCTGGCGACGGCCAAGAGCGAGCGAGTCTAAGCGGGGCCGCTGTTCGGCAGGACACCGGAAGATCGCAATGTGGTCGCAGGCTGCGGTCACGTGAGGCGACCATTGCGGTGCTCGTGGACGCACGGTGATACCGCGAGGTCTGGCCAAAGAATTGGCAGGTGGTCATGACCGTCTGTCCTTCCGTTCCTATGTCGAAATCGAGGCCCGTGCCGGTCTCCCTCGGTCTTGCCGCGGTCCTGAACCGGCGGCCGTTCGCTTCAAGGCCGCGTTCCGCGCCGCGGGGCGACCGGATCGGTCCGGGCTCGGCATGGCAGGTCCGCGTCCCGCGCGAGGGCTGAAGAAAGCCCTGCTTGGCCGCAAACCTGCCATGCTCGCCTCGGTCCGCCCGGACCCTGAAGCGCCCGTCATTCCACCGGTTCTTTTGGTCCGCGCCCGAGGAGGCCGGCACGGAGCCGATCCGAGCTTCGGGACCTGAAGAAAGGACATGCCATGACTAAGAAAGCTGCCAATTCCCGCGCACCCGCCCGGGTCCTTCCGCTCCGCAAGGGCACAACCCTCCAAATGGTCCGGCTCGCCTGCCCCGATGCCACACAGTGCTCGCTCATCTCCGAGAGCTTTGGCCTCCCGGTGCTCGACAGCGACGGCATCCGCAACCTGCACCAAAAGCTTATCGTCGATACCGCCGCCGCGCTCGACGAAGGGCTTGGTGAACGGGCCATGCAGATCCACCTGCAGCGAGTCGTCGGTGCCTTCGTCGGTTCTGCCTACGGCGCGGGCCAATTCTACAGCCGGGCGGTGAGCGAGGCGCGCGACGCAACGGCCAAATCCGCCTGCGACGACCGGGACGAAGATGTCGATGGACCCGTCGGCTTCGACAGCGCCGCCCAGCGCAAGCGCGAGTTCGCCGCGGACATGGCGCTCCAGTCCCACGCCCTGCGCATGGCCGCCGAGGGCGCCGTCACCGCATACGAGCAGGTCGTCGGCGAGGCCTGGAAGCCCTTCGAGCGCGCGACAGAGAACCCAGGTAAGACGGTCGATCGCAAGGCGGCCGAGCTTCAGATGGCGGCTCTCGGATGAGCCGCCGAGGGCGGGGCTCCGGCCCCGCCTCACGTCGGAGGAATCCCAGAAGCGGCCGTTGTCCGGCGCCCTGTCTCAGCCAGGAAAATGAAAACTAGATGGATTGATTAGCACCCAACGGCGCCCTCGGCGTTCAAGAGTGCCGCTAACTGCTACCGGACGCCCAGCCGCGTGGGCTTCGACGGCCTGAAGGTAGTCTGAGGGGCTGAGCGAAGTTCGCACGGTTACATCCCCGGTCGCCTCACTCGACCACAGGATTGCGACCTCGCGCTCACCCATTGTGTCCGTCAGGTCGGAAGGGTCGGCTTGTGACGCGAGCCTAATGACGCGACCAAATACAGTCTCTTCCCATGACATGACTCGGGCTCGGAGCAACTTCGCCGCTTCTCTGATAACCTCGACTTGAGGCCGCCCAAGCTCGAAATGCGCCTCCTGCGTAGGTTCGGCGGGGGTACCCTTCCATTCGGGGCTAAAGGAGAAATCGAAAGCGATCCCGCTGGGGGAAGTACCGTCGATCAATGATGCGAACTGTTCGCACACATTTGCATTGAAGCCCGTCTTGATCGATTCGGTTATCGGATCGGTGCTATCAGCCGAAAGCGCTGCGGACACGGTCCTCAGGCCTCGCACCATCCGTTGGATAACGCGCCGTTCGAAAGGCGGGGCGGGTGCGAAACCGGGTAAAGCAGCTTGGCTGTTGGGTTCAAGGGGAGACTCCACTGTGAAGCCGAAGCTACCTCGGAACGTGTGGCCGAAGCGGCAGCGGTTTGCATATTCTGACGCCTCCTTTTTCGTCCTGAGGAAATAGGGTAGCGGCTCCAACTCAGTATTGGCCGTGGCGGCCAACACATTTCTAATACCGCTGACGAAGCTCTGAGCCATTTCCATCCGGATCGAGTCATCAATAACTAGAGCGTCTGGAATGCGAGAGCGGACAACATCGAAGGCGACCTCGCGGATCGCTCGGGCAACATCAAAGGTAGACCGATCCTCGACGGCAGAGAGCGCGTCGATCACCCGACCTACTTGCGAAGCATACTCTGACGATTGCACACTATTCGGTACGATAAGCTCGATGCCCTCAAGGTCCGGAGCGCTGGACACGTACACCTCAAAGTTCCGGCTGCCGCCGTGGCGGCTTTGAAGAAGCACTTTCGCGGCTAGACTCTCCAGACTATCTGCCTCTGATGCAGAGGCGCGGACATGCCAACCTGTGGCTGCAAGGTACCGCCGCAGCATGTCCAACGGCACGGCGCCCGGCCCGGTCTCGCGGAGATCGATCATGCCGCCTGCTTCTCCCGTCGCGATTTTTCCGCTCCGAGCAGCTCAATGAGGCTGTTCGGAGTTAGGAGCTGGGTGATGGGTATCTTAACCCGCGTTGTCGACCTTTCGTTGTCTACTGGCGTGCCTTTGAAGGTGTGGTAAAAACAGCAATTCCGAAGAGTTGTGAAGTCGGCCGTGACGGAGTGCCAATCCGCAGAATTCTTGGGCAGACACAGCAGGACCAGCATGAGCGTGGTTTCCGCCGCCGACCGAGAGACAATATCATTATAGGTCTTGGATTCCAGATCGTAGACAACGTGGCTGTCCTTGATCTCCCAATCGACTGTTGACTTAGCTTGGAAATCAAGCGGGAAGCCAGACACCACGCGCCGCTTGCCGCGATGAACCACCGTGTTGAAGCTTCCGTCAACACCGTAATCATGGACGTGGGCGCGTCCAAGAAGGACACCTGCCGACGCGCAGATCGCATAAATATGCGCTGCGCACAGGTTTTCTTTCGTATGCTCAACCGTAATCGGCACTCAGCGCCCCCCAGCCGTGCCTCCGCCCCCATAAGCAGCAGCGTCCATCGCGGATGCCCTGACTTTGCATCCGCCAGCCGCTTCCGGACCGCACTTATCAGCGGCTTCTGTCAGAAACCCGACGGTCCAATTGGGCCCCGATCCAGTCAGGTAGCAACGCGCGTTATATCGGTCAATGCCGGTTGCACTGAGAAGTAAGGCGTGATCCTCATTCTATCAATCGGTAATAACCGGAAGGAGCTACGGTCTTAGCGGCCATAAGCGACATTAAGCGGAACCGCGCGCGACCGTCCCGATTTGCTGCTTCTGCCGTCTCGGGCCTGCTGATACGCTGGTTTTTAATCATAGGCGCGATTATGGTAGAACACGATCCTGGCGCAATTCTTTCGGCATTCGCCGAAGCTCTTGCAGACCTCCTACAAGATACCGACCTCGTGCGAGCGGGGCCGGAGGAGATCTCCATCACCACCGAACTCGCGATGAGGATGGATCGTTACTTCGCCGGCTGGCGGGTCAGTCCAGAATGGACGCGGCGCGAGGCGGAAGAGAAAAAGATTGCCTGGAATGACGAAGCCGGCGCGCTAAGACTTAAGAAAATCCGACCCGACATTATCGTACATCATATGCACAAGCAGGACGAAAACCTGCTGGTGGTGGAAGCCAAACGGGTTCAGAATACCTCATTCGAGGACGATATCCGCAAGCTCACCCTCATGACGCTCGAACACAGCGTCCATCCCGAATATCACTATGGCTACATCGTTGGTGTTCATCTCGTGATAGACCTGCCGGACAGATTTGTCGCCCGGCACGATGTTTACCGATGGGGTACAATAAACGCCGAGTTGACAGCATGGTTCGCCGCCGCTCTCGCAGCGGCTATTCAGCGTAGGACGCCCGCTTAATACGGTTCACATATTGTACCTGCTCGTGCTACGCCTCTTGGTATCGGGGCCCGCTGCGCGTCTACCCGCAGCTGCTGGATTTTAACTCCGTAACGGTGACTTCGTGTGACGTCGGGTTGTCCCTGGATACTATTGTAACCGGACTGACCGGAATCGGCCCAAGCCTGTCGCCGCTTTGCGCCGCAAGGTGGCCGCTCAAGGCGTGCACGGTATCTCCGGTCGCCTCGACGTAGCTCATCGGATGCGCCATCGTTGTGTAGCAATGGTTTCGTATAGATAGCGTCTTCACACTGTTGCGCTACGCAGAAAACCGGCTAAGAGGTTTCATCTATTGTTGCTGCGAAACGGAGTTACTGCATGCCCGAAGAGAATGAGAACAGCCGAAGCCAGTTGATCGAGCTCACCGCGGACATTGTGTCTGCCTACGTCAGCAAAAACCCAGTGCCGGTTGCGTCTCTTCCAGAGTTGATCGAAAGCGTGAATTCGTCGCTGTCGAAAATCGGACAGCCGGCCGCGCCTGAAAAGCCAGCCCAGGCGCCTGCAGTCAATCCGAAGCGGTCGGTGTTCCCAGACTACATCATCTGCCTCGAGGACGGGAAGAAGTTCAAATCGCTGAAGCGCCATCTTGGCGTGCACTACGGTCTGACACCCAACGAGTACCGCGAGAAGTGGGGGCTGAAGCCGGAATATCCGATGGTGGCGCCGAACTACGCGGCTCAACGGTCCGCACTGGCAAAATCCAGCGGGCTCGGCCGGAAGCCCGCGGCAAAGCCGGCGAAAAGCACAGGCAAAAAGCGTTCTCCGCGATGAACGCGGAGCCTTGCCCGTTCTGCACAAGCACCGATGTGAGGCCGTATGTGACGAGCGAGGCGCGTGTTGTGATGAGATGCGACGACTGCGGCGCATCCGGCCCAGTCTGCATCGACGAGTTGAACGCCGTTAGAAGCTGGAATCGCCGTCCCGCGACACCTGATCAGGATTGGGACTGAGGGTCGGTTATCCAGCCTCATCTTCGCCTAGGTCACGGAATACCCGAGCGCCGGGGCTTCGATAGGAGTGTTTTGTGACGATCCGGATTCTTGTCGCGGCCGGCGCCCTTACGCTAGCCGGCTCTCTTGCTGCCCCCGCAAACGCGCAAGAGACGTTCCACGGCTACGATTGCACGGATGACTGCTCGGGCCACGAGGCGGGCTACGACTGGGCGGCGAGGAACGACATCACCGACGAGCGGGATTGCGACGGAGATAGCCGATCTTTCAACGAAGGCTGCCAAGCCTACGTTGAAGAGCAAGCGGATGACGCCGGTCGGAACAGCCAGTCCGACGACGAAAGCGATAGCGAAGACAGCGACGAATAGGAAAATCCGCCAGCGTCGGTGATGGTTGGCCCACTGCTCATCGCGCCAGACTACGCGCTTCTCCCACCCGATTTTCCACGAGGGCCTGCATCGGATCGTGCGCGTCTGCTCGCCCTTGGACTACTCTCGGCTCCGCCTTATGGACGCGTGCCGATCATTTCGGCACAAGCATATATTTGTTCAGCCGGTGCCGTGTCTCGCCCCCGAGCCCCACCGGTTAGGCCCGGCGTTTGCTGGCCTACCCCGCCAGCCTGCCGGGCCGCTCCCACGGTTCATTTATTCATCGCGCCAGATCACGCGCTTCTCCCAACGGATCTGCACCAGACGCCGGAACCGGATCGTGTGGGCCTGCTCTCCGGTTGGGTGGAATAGCTGCGCGCTCATCCACTCCCGGCTCTTGCACTGCTGGCAGCGGACCTTGTCTCTCACCTCGTCGATCGTGACGTTGCCGATCACCTCCCGCAGCTCGAGCGGCTTGTAGTAGCGCGTGACGTTGCAGCGGCCGCAGCGGATGCCCGCCACCTGCCCGGCATCATGGGCATGCGTCAGGGTCCAGGCGGCGCCGCGCGGCCACTTTTCGGGTTGTTCCGGCATGTGCTGAAATGAGGAACATATTCCTGTGCGGTCAAGAGGCGCTTGACTCTTTTGTTCTCATTTTGTTCACTTCGGAAAAATGGAGACAGCGCCCATGAAACCCATGCGTGCCACCGAAGCCGAGCAACCGGGAATTTACGCCACAGTGAAGCGCGAAATGCCCGACATTCGTCGCGCCGTCGCGAAGATGGTTAAGCCGCTGCGCGGCCTATCCGATGTCAGTCAGAAACAGGCCATCACGGAGCTAACGGCGGCTTGGATTATGGCGATCTACCCGAACGATCTGGATCTGGCGATTTCACTTTCCGATGCGATGCGCGACCAGACGGACATTCATATTCAGGAAGCCTGGAGGGCGCGCGTCCGGCAAAAGCAGCACTGATGGTCACACGCAGCCGTGGCGTTCCGGCGCCTACCATTATCGACCACGAGATGCCGCATCAACTATACGCTCATCAGGCGCTTTCTCGGCGAGCGCGGCATGTCATGCAGGACCAGGGCGGTGATCGCGGTTTGGGACGACGGCAAACAGGAGCAATGGCGGCTGCACTGCTTCGCCGATCCTGCGGCCGCGGCGGCCTTCCTTGACCACTTCGGCGGCATCATGTTCGATCCAAAACGAGACAGGGAGAATGGGCGCGCTCGCGGCGTCTGGCACCGGCAGGGCGCCTATGAGCGCATTCTGGAATTGGGGCCGCTGAGTGTCCCGGAAGCCCTGCGGAACTGAGGTCGAAGCATGTGTGGGCGCTACACCAGATATCTGCCGTGGTCGGAAATCCACCGCCTCTACAGGCTGACGGCCCCCGCCGATGTTGGGCGGAACGACGCGCCCCGCTACAACATCGCCCCGACCGATGAGGTACCCTTCATAACGGTGGCCGACGAAGGCAACCACAAGGTTCGCACCGGGCGATGGTGGCTGGTCCCATTTTGGGCGAAGGAGATGCCCAAAGCGGCGACGTTCAATGCTCGCATCGAAACTATCGATACAACTCCGGCCTTTCGTGACGCCTTCAGATCGAAACGATGCCTTATCCCGGCTGACGGCTATTACGAGTGGACCAAGAGCCCGGCCGATGGCGGCAAAGACCCGTGGCACATTTTCCAGCCCGGCCACGCGCCTTTCTCATTTGCCGGCCTATGGGCCTACAATTCAAACCTCGACGTCACCAGCTGTACCATCATCACCCAGCCGTCGGCGGCGCCAGTCAACCAAATCCACGACCGCCAGCCGCTCATGCTCGACCCGGCCTATTACGATGTCTGGCTTGACCCAAAGACGCCGGCTGGCGACCTGAAGGACATTCTCAGCCACGACATCGACGGGCGGTTGCAGTTCTACCGCGTCGGCCGGGACGTTAACGCAGCCGCCATCAATAAGCAGCCCAACGATCATGCCGGACTGATCGAGCCGATCAAGCTGCTATGAGCGACGAACCGACCCGCCCCGGAGAGCCTGTGCAGCCGCGTGATCACGGGCCTCTCGGGCACGTTTGCGAGCACGCCGGGTGCGGCAAGGACGCCGGTTGGGGCTTCGCCCGACCAAGGCAGCCGTCGCACTGGTTCTGTTTTGAGCACCGTGGCGAAGGAGAGAAGTTCCTATGATCAGCCCGCCGAGACGCGCCATTGCCTACCCGGACCGCGAGCTCGACTGCCAGGAAGCAATGGAGCCCGGCTTTCAGGCCATCGTCGATTGCATGCTCGATGCCGGCTGGACGCGCGGCGAAGTCCTGCGCTCCCTACGGCGGCTGATCGCGGCCGACAACATGACGCAGAAGGAAAACGCCAAGCTCGAAGCAGACCTTGCCATCGCTCGAGCGATGTTGCGCGCCGGCCGCTAATTCCGCTCCCAGAAATCCTTCAAACTGGCGTGGCGAAGCTTTTGCTCGCCCTTCAGGAACTTCACCCTGCCGACCAGGCCGGGCTTCAGCCATTCGGCCCTTTCCTTCACCAATCCCTTTGGCGGCGGAGCGCCTGCCTTGCTCTGAGCGCTGTCCCAGAGAGCCTGCCGCTTGTCGGCTCTGAACGTGACGAACGCGCCGCCCATATAGTGTCCGTTCTCAGCCATCAGTACCATCGCCGGCTTTCCTGTCTCCCGCTTCACGCCGATTATGTCCATTTCCTTCTCGACGTAGCACTTCACCTTGCGCCAGTTCATCGTCGAGCCGGTGCGGTAGACGCTGTCCAACCGCTTCGAAACGATGCCTTCCAAGCCTGCCTCGCAGGCGAGATGGTAGACGGCGTCGCCAGTGCCCGGCAGCGCCTCGCTGAATTGGATATGACCGCCGGCGGGGATGAGTGCCTGCAGGATTTCGAGCCGGTCCTTCAGCACCATGTCGCGCAGATCGTGGCCGTTGAGATGCAGGAGATCGAACGCCATCAGGTAGAGATCCTGCGGGCGCCTGGTGATCGCCGAGCGCAGCGCGCATGGAAGTCGGACAAACCGGCTTCGTTGGTCACGATCGTCTCCCCTTCGATGATGAAGCTTTCCGCCTCGATCGCCTTCGCCTCCGCGGCGAGCGGCCGATATTTGGCGGTCCAGTCTATTCCGGTCTTGGTGTAGAGGCGGATACCGTCAGCATCCTTGATGAGCTGCGTGCGATATAAGGGCAAACGGGATTTCCGCGACCGTGACCGCGTTTCGGCAGATGAGGAGTACGAGGTCCGCTACTTCGCCAAGCAGTACCGCATCACGCCGGACCAGGTTCGGGAGCTGATCGGCGAGCACGGCAACGACCGCAAGACGTTGGAGCGCGAGGCCAGGAAATTGCGCGGGTGACAAAGCTTTCGGACCTTGGGCCGCCGATCGTCGGGCGACGACATGGTCGCGACCCTCCCACCGAACAGGATCACTTCTACAGTTGCAGATCGCGCCGGTCGACCGGCGCGATCTGCGGCAAGTCATTTGGCATGAACAGCCAGACCATCAGCCGCTTGAACTGGACAGTTGATCGCGGATTGTTCCAGCGGACACGGAACCAATTTCGCGCACCGAAGTTAGCAAGCGCTGTTGCGGGGGGACTCACGCGATGCTGCTTGCCTTGGACGATGCGATCTCGACGGCCGTTTTGGCCGGCAGAGGCGCAGACGCGGAAATCTTTGGAGTGATCGATCTCACCAGCAAAAATGAAGCCCGGATCGGCGCCATAACCTTAGGGCGCGCCATCCAGTTCGTGGCCAATGCGTCGGTGCTTGGATATGACGTTCGCGGTGCGATGGTTCTCTATGGGGAACCAGGAACGCCAAGCTTACGGGTGTGGGACTGCGAACATCTTTGGGCGCAATACGGTGGCGCTCTGCTCCAGCCATAGTGGACTTCGATCCTGTTTGAGAGCATCCTTCCGAGCGGGGGAAAGGGCTTGGACAGGTCTCGTCACGACAATCGGTCTGATCAATGGCGCAAGCGCGCCGGCGCGAGGCGCTCGCGCGCCCTGCGGTGGGCGAGCGTGCCACGGCGTCTCATTTTCGTGACTGTTGCGGCGGCCGCTGCGTTGGCTGCACAGACCGCCATGCAGCACAGCGACAGCTTGCCAGAGATCAATCTGCAGAACTTGATGGGCGGCCCCAAGCCGCAGCCGATCACCGGCGTCGCATCCGTCATCGACGGCGACACGATAGAGGTTCACGGACAGCGGATTCGCTTCAACGGCGTCGACGCGCCGGAGAGCCGCCAATATTGCGACGACGCCAAGGGGTTCGAGTATCCCTGCGGCCGGCGATCGGCCGAAGCATTGGACACATTCCTGGCCGCATCGAGGCCGGTCACGTGCACGTTCGTGACCTGGGATCGCTATCACCGCTTCGTCGGCAATTGCCAACGCGCCGACGGCACCAATGTGGCCGCCTGGATGGTCGAGCGCGGCCAGGCGCTCGATTGGCCCCGCTACAGCCATGGCGCCTACGCAGCACAGCAGACGAAGGCTGAAGCGGCGAAGGTCGGTCTGTGGGTAGGCAACTTCCAGGCGCCGTGGGACTGGCGCGCGTCGCATGCCGACGGTGCGGCACCGTCGAGTCAGCCGCTCGGCGTCGCCAGCCGCAAGCTGATCGCGCAAAGCGGCAGCTATTCGTGCGAGCCGCGCCGCTACTGTTCTCAGATCAGCTCGTGCGACGAAGCACAGTGGTATCTGCACAACTGCTCGTGGGGCCGGAAGCTTGATCGCGACGGCGACGGCGTGGCGTGCGAGACGCTTTGCTGAGCCCGGAACGAGCGTCGCATCCGCTCTTCGTTAGCCTCAAGCAAGCAGATCGGACGCAGTTGTCTCCGCGCTGCCCGACCCAATCCCGCTCTCTCGTTATGGCTTTCCTGGTGCGGCTGCGGATCTTCCACGATCAACCCGCAAGGGGTCCGCTAGCAAGCTGCGGCCGCTCGGCTGACGCCTTCGGGTGATCGCGCCCGCCTCCGCACACTGACGGAGCCATCGAGCGGGAATTGGCCCGCTCCAAGATGGAGCCTCAGATGTCCCACGATCTCATTCTCGCCCAGAAGGCCGCCTGGTCACTCGCCCGCACCCTCATGGCCCCCGTCATCCTCTTCCAAGTCGACGACGAATTTGGCGTCCTGCCCGCCGACGAGCTCGATGGCGCCGACGTCGACATCCTATTCGAATACGATCCCTACAGCGGCGGCCGGTCGGTTCATTGAACCGACATCCCACGCATCCGGGCGGCGCCGCCATTCTCTTTCTAGCGACCGTTCGCGGCCCCGTCCTGCCCCGTGGTCTTGGCGGAGCCAGGCAGTCAGCGCAACGGCTGCGCCGTCCTTCGCTGCCGCTGCGGCCCATGACCACCCCATCGTGCACGCAACGATGGGGACCTGGTCGGGTGCGCGGCCCGCCCTCCTGCTCCGCCCAAGCGGACCCCGTGACGGGGCCGCGATCGGCGCGGCCTCCAGAACTGGAGGTTCATGAAATGAGCAGGAAAGAAAAAGCACCGCGCATCGACATCTATGCGCGCATCACCGACGGCATCGTGGCCGAGCTGGAGAAGGGCGTTCGGCCCTGGATGCAGCCATGGCATTCGAGCAATGCCACCGGCCGCGTCACCCGGCCGCTCAGGCACAACGGACTGCCCTATAACGGCATGAACGTGCTTTTGCTTTGGTCGGAGGCTATCGCACGCGGCTTTTCCAGCCCGATGTGGATGACCTTCAGGCAGGCGCTCGAACTGGACGGCGCGGTTCGCAAGGGGGAGACCGGCTCGATGGTGGTTTTCGCCAGCCGGTTCACCCGGACCGAGACAGACGCTTCGGGCGAGGAGTTTGACCGCGAGATCCCGTTCCTCAAGGCCTATTCCGTCTTCAACGTGGCGCAAATCGATGGCCTTCCGGACCACTTTTATGGCCAGCAGGCAGAGCCGGTGCGCGATCCGATCGCCCGCATCGCGCATGCCGACCAGTTCTTTGCCAATACCGGCGCTGTGATCCGACACGGCGGCGATCGCGCCTATTTTGCGCCTGCGACCGACCACATCCAGATGCCGCCCTTCCAGACCTTCCGGGACGCTGCGTCATACGTGGCAACGCTCAGTCACGAGGCCACCCATTGGACTTCGGCGCCGCATCGCGCGAATCGCGACCTCAGCCGCTACGCCAAGGACCGCAGCGAACGAGCGCGCGAGGAGCTGATCGCAGAGCTCGGAAGCTGCTTCCTCTGCGCCGATCTTGGTATCGCGCCGGAGCTGGAGCCACGTCCGGATCACGCGAGCTATCTCGGCTCCTGGCTCAAGGTGCTCGCCGACGACAAGCGGGCGATCTTCTCGGCCGCGGCCCATGCGCAGCGCGCCGTCGCCTTCCTGCACGGCCTTCAGCCGACGGCCGCCGAAGAACGCGAAGCCGCTTGATGTCCATGCATCATCGAAGGGGAAGGCCGCGTGCCTTCCCCTTCGGCATCGCTTGGCCGTGCCGCTTGATGGGGCGGATCTATCGGCACCGGCAAATCATGGCCGACTCGAGCTTCGGACCAACGAACGCGCAGGCATGTGCGGGGGTCGGGCAGCCTCAAACCGAGCCAGCATTTCCTTTCGAAAGCGTCCCCGTCTGCTCAAGGGTTCGTGATTGGGTCGGATATTGCGAATGCGTGCGACTAGGAAGCGCAAGGGGTCCTTGCCGCCATCTCGAGCGAACGGTATGCGAGCCTCGTGGAACAGCCGAGCGCTTCCAGATCGACGGCGACGTTCGGGCACGGGATCTGGCGTACTCAAGGACCTGGCCGATCATTTCCACGGTCGTCGGAGATGGAGTTACCGGGCTTCATCGAGGCAGCCGGTCACAAGCAACGGCGCATCCTGATAGCGGTTAGCGTCGGCCTTCGGCACCAGCGATACCATCGGTGCCGAATACCGATACGTGGGCCAGCTCGTTCCTTCCGCCCCTCGCAACAGGCCAGCCCCTCTGCGGCTCGATGAGGCATGTCTGACCGGAAAGCGGCTGCGCCTCGATCGTTCTCCCGCAACGGCCATACGCAACTTTCTTCCCCTGCCGGACCCCACCCCACTCGGCTTGCCGAGGGGGGCCCCGAGGCGCCGCCATTCCTCGCGCTACCCAAGAAAGCCGCTCCAGGCCGCCCTCCATTGCATTCCGGCCCTTTGGGGTGCGGTCCGATCGTCTCCGGTCTGTCGACTGCCATCGAGGCCGCGAAGGGCGCGGTCCGAACCAGAAGGAAAGGAACTTCACCATGGCCACCATCGGCACTTTCATCAGCACCGCCAACGGCTTCACCGGCACGATCAAAACCCTCAACCTCAACGTCAAGGCGCGCATCGAGCGGGTCGAGGCCCCCTCCGACAAGGGCCCGCACTTCCGCATCTACTCTGCAGCCGTGGAACTGGGTGCCGCCTGGCAGAAGACCGCCAAGGAAACCGAGCGCGACTACCTCTCGGTCAAGCTGGACGATCCGAGCTTCCCGGCCCCGATCTACGCCACTCTGATCGAGGTGGACGGTCAGGAAGGCTTCCAACTCATCTGGTCCCGCCCGAACCGCGACTGAACGGCCCTGGCAAGCGACCCCGTCAAGCAGACGGGGTCGCTTCGGTATGTCGAGCGGCAGATCTTGGCCGATAACCCCGCAGCTTCTTGGCGCGCAACAATGCAAGGAAGAAACCTACGGCCTCACCCTCGTTGTCGAAGGAATGCTGGACGGTGCGGCCGCTAGTTCCGATCCGTCCCCATCGGCGGACAACGCAGGTTTGGCCGAACAGCGTCGCCTCGATCGACAACGCGTAGAACCGGGCCATGTTGAGGTCCGGGTCACGCCGTTCGATGTGGAGCCGATAGTGCAGCGCGTTCATGGCGAACAGAATCGCGCAGTCCAAATCCGGCGTCCAATGATAGGTTTGAATCACTGGGCGCGGTTCGATTCATTCCTGTGATGGATCGCGTGGCCGATCAACCGGCTTTTTCCGCAACCGTGCTGCGTGGGTCCTGGCAAGCCAGGAGAAGCCCGATGGCGTTGCTCCAACCCCGGGTGCGGTTTAGGCGCATGGAGCGGACGCCGATGACAGCCAGGGCGGAACGGAGCAAGGTCATGTCGCCTCCTTCCGGTGGAATCTGTTGTCACCTACGATCGGAATCATGTCGCTACGCCGGAACCAGATCGCGCGCCCGCATCTCAGCGGCGGATTGCCGGCCGTGAACACGATCTGCTCGTCCATGCGCATCCGCATGACCTCATGCGGCTGGATCAGCCGGCGGCTGGCGAGCTGCTTCGAACGCGAGAGGGACGATCCCCGCATTCCGGTTGAGCGGTTGGTCTGGTCCACCTCGACTGTGGTCTCGCCGCAGCGCTTCGAAATATATTCGGCCGTGTCGGGATCGTTGATCGCGGCGAATGAGATCCAGGACGCCGACTCGAACCATTTCGAGGTGGCGTCGCGGCCGCCATAGGTTTCTCGCATCTGGCCGATCGACTGGAAGATCAGCGTCAGCGTGATGCCGTATTTGCGGCCCGCATCGCGTGCGGTTTCGAGGATACGCATATAGCCCAGCCGCGCCACCTCATCGAGCAGGAAGAGCGTGCGTCCCGCCACCTTGCCGTCGCGGTTGTAGATCGCGTTGAGCAGGGAGCCGACGATCACGCGCGCGAGGCCGGGATGCGCCTCGAGCACTTTTAAGCTGAGCGCGATGAAGATGTCGCTTCCGCCGTTGGCGAGATCGTCGGTCGAGAAGGCGTCGCCAGAGACAAGCCCTGCATAGTTCGGATAGGAGAGCCAGTGCGTCTCCTTCACCGCATTGGCGTAGACGCCGGAAAAGGTCTCGGGCGTCATGTTGACGAATACGGCGACGTTCTCGCGCACGAACTCCGAACCCGACTGCTCATGGATCTTCGTCAGCCGCTCGCGCAGCTTCGGCTCCGGCTCGGAGAGGTTCGCCCGCACCCGGCGCAGCGTCTGTTCATTTTCCTGCGTATGCCCGGAGAGGCAGACGTCGGCAATCAGGGCGGTCAGAAGCTGCAAGGCCGACGCCCGAAAGAAGTCGTCGCGCGCAGAAGCTGTCCGCGCGCTGTCGGTCATGATCCACGTCGCGACCGCGACGATGTCCTCCTCCTTCGTGCTGCCGAACCTGCCGATCCAGTCAAGCGCGTTGAAGCCGTTCTCAGGCTCGGAGGGATCCAGGACCATGGTGGTGTGGCCAGCCTTGCGCCGATGCTCGATCACCATCGGCGCGACCTCGCTCGAAGGATCGAGCACGATGAGGCTGCCGCCCCATTTCAACGCGGTCGGGATGGTTACCGAAGTCGTCTTGAAGCCGCCGGATCCTGCGAAGACGATGCCATGCGATGATCCGAAACTTCCGTCAAAGCAGAGCAGGGGGCTCCTGCCGCCCGCTCCCCATGTCTCCCGTTCGTCGGCGCGGAACGACCGGCCCGCCGCATGATCTCGATCAACGCGATAACGTTCGCCGATCACAATGCCGCCGTGGTCCGGAAAGAGCTTCGCCGCGTCGCCCAAGCTCATCCAGACGGACTCGCCATGGATCGCCCGCGCGCCGTGCACACGGTGCGGCGTGGGCTTGGCGAAGGCGGCGTTGCCCTTGACTGCGACACGCAGGGCAAAGACGCCGGCGAGGAATGCGCCGGCAGCACCTATCGCCGTCGCCGGGTCGGCATAGGCGAGGGCGGATTGCCCAGCCGGGACGCTGCCTGCGATCCCGACAAGCCGGATCGCCTCACGCGTTGCTGCGATCAGAACGACCGCGGCGCCGCCGGCGACGACGCTCCAGCCCGCCGGCCTGATGTTCGCCGAGCCGTTGGCCGTGAACAAAGCGGTCACGCCGATTGCACCTGCCGCGGCATAGGGAAGGGCGAGACCGACGCGCCCGAGCATCATCTTCGCGTGTGCAGTCGTTCCGAGCGCCGCCAGCCAGTGCTCGACGCCCGGGAGAAGAACCGTCGCTGCCAGCATGATCGCACCGGGCACTGTCGCGAGCAGAACCTTATTCGCTGTCATGGCCGAAGGCCTCCGCGCCAAGCGCAGCAAGACGCGCACGCTCCGCGTCGTCGCCTTGTATGCGTCGGCTGGCGTCGATCAGCAGTCCGAGCAGCAAGGCGCGCTTCTCGTAGCGAAGCCCGGCCTTCACGATCAGGCCGCCAAGCTCGATCTTCTCGCGCGTGTCCTTCTTGCGCGCATCGGTGATTGTGGAGCGGTGCATGCGTTCAAGCCTTGCCAGCGCCGCCCGCAGCCGCGCCAGCTTCGACCGTCGTCGTTGCGGCGCCGGCGCTTCGTCCATCGCCTGCGTTCTTCCTTCCGGTCGCTTCGCCCCTGCCGCCGCGAAACCGCTTCGCGATCTCCTCGAACGCCGCCTGAAGGGCGGCCTCATCGATCTCGATCTCGCCGAGACCGGCCTTCAGGGCGATCCGGCCGATGCGCTCGGCCTCGCGCGTCTCGGCCAGCCGGAGCTGTTCCTGCAAGCGCGCGATTTCTTCCCTGATTTTCGATGAAGGCTTTTTCATTCCGGTCGGCCCTCCTTGGTGCTTGAAGCGAAGCTGCAAGGCCAAGGATCAACGAGGGAGGCGCGGAGCGCAGCCCCGTTTATTCTACAGTCGGCAAAGCCGACGCTTTTGGAGATCATCCCGGCCGTTCCGAAGGAGCGGCTCCAAGGGCGCAATTATACGTCGCTGAGGCGACGTCTTGTGTTGCAAGCTCGAACCGCCCGCCGATCCCGACGAACAGTTTTGCAATCGGGAGTATTCGTCGCATGGCCATCGCTCACTTCTCCGTCAGCATCGTCAGCCGCGGCGACGGCCGCAGTGCCGTGCTGTCGGCGGCATATCGCCACTGCGCCAGGATGGAGTTCGACCGCGAGGCCCGCACCGTCGACTACACGCGGAAGGAAGGGCTCCTGCACGAAGAGTTCCTGCTCCCGGGGGACGCGCCGCAATGGCTGCGCAGCCTGATCGCGGATCGCTCGATCGCCGGCTCATCCGAAGCCTTCTGGAACACGGTCGAGGCCTTCGAAAAACGCGCCGATGCGCAGCTCGCCAAGGACCTCACCATTGCCCTGCCGCTGGAGTTGTCGGCCCAGCAGAATATCGCGCTCGTGCGCGATTTCGTGGAGCGGCGCATTCTGTCAAAGGGGATGGTCGCCGATTGGGTCTATCACGACAATCCCGGCAATCCGCACGTCCACCTGATGACGACATTGCGGCCGCTGACCGAGGCCGGTTTCGGCGCTAAGAAGGTCGTGGTGCTGGGCGAGGAAGGACAGCCCCTCCGGACGAAAGGCGGGAAGATCGTCTACGAGCTATGGGCCGGCGGAGGCGACGACTTCAACGCTTTTCGCGATGCCTGGTTCGAGCGGCTGAATCATCATCTGGCCCTCAACGGCATCGACCTTCGCGTCGATGGGCGATCCTACGAGAAGCAGGGCATCGATCTCGTTCCGACCGTCCACGTCGGCGTCGGCGCCAAGGCGATCGAGCGCAAAGCTCAGGTGGAAGGCCGCAAGCCGGAGCTAGAGCGCATCGAACTCAAGCAGGAGCGGCGCGAGGAGAACGCCCGACGTATTCAGCAGAATCCGGCGCTCGTTCTGGATCTCATCACGCGCGAGAAGAGCGTCTTCGACGAGCGCGACGTGGCAGGTGTGCTTCACCGCTATATCGACGATCCCGGCCTGTTCCGGAACCTCATGGCGCGCGTTCTCCAAGACCTGGAAATCCTGCGTCTGGAGCGCGAACGCCTCTCGTTTGCTACCGGCGTCCGGGAGCCAGCGAAATACACAACGCGCGAGCTGATCCGGTTGGAAGCTCAAATGGCAAGCCGTGCGACCTGGCTCTCGCGGCGCTCCTCGCATGGTGTCTCAAAGCGCATCCTCGAGCAGACATTTGCGCGACACGATGGGCTGTCGCAGGAGCAGCGTAGCGCGATCGAGCATATCGCCGGTGGCCCACGGATCGCCGCTGTCGTTGGCCGCGCCGGCGCGGGCAAGACAACCATGATGAAGGCGGCGCGCGAGGCGTGGGAAGCGGCCGGCTATCGTATCGTCGGCGCAGCGCTCGCTGGCAAGGCCGCCGAGGGATTGGAGAAGGAAGCGGGCATCGCCTCACACACGCTTTCGTCATGGGAACTACGTTGGAAACAACAGGGTGATCGCCTCGACGAGAAAACCGTCTTCCTTCTGGATGAGGCCGGCATGGTGTCGTCGCGGCAGATGGCTACGTTCGTCGAAGCCGTTACCAGCGCCGGCGCCAAGCTGGTGCTGGTTGGCGACCCCGATCAGCTTCAGCCGATCGAAGCGGGCGCGGCGTTCCGGGCGATTGCCGATCGGATAGGCTATGCCGAACTTGGAACGATCTTCCGCCAACGCGAAGCCTGGATGCGCACTGCATCGGGGGATCTTGCACGCGGTGATGTCGGCACGGCTCTCGCCGCATACGACAATGCCGGCATGGTGCGCACCGCGTGGAGCAGGGGCGAGGCCATCGGCTCGCTGATCGAGGACTGGAACAGCGAATACGATCCGGCCAGGACCTCGCTCATCCTCGCTCACCGGCGACGTGATGTGCGCACTCTCAACGAACTGGCGCGCGAGAAGCTGGTCGAGCGCGGCATCGTCGGTGAGGGTTTTGCCTTCCGGACGGAAGACGGCGTCCGCCAGTTCGCGGCCGGCGAAAGGGTCGTGTTCCTGAAGAACGAGGGATCGCTCGGCGTCAAAAACGGCATGCTGGCGACCGTGGTCGAGGCAGCGCCTGGCCGGATCGTCGCCGCAATCGGGGAGGGCGATGATCGCCGTCAGGTCGTCATCGAACAGCGCTTCTATGCCAATGTGGATCACGGCTATGCCACGACGGTCCACAAGTCCCAGGGCGCCACTGTCGATGACGTCAAGGTGCTCGCCTCCGGCACCATGGACCGGCACCTCACCTATGTCGCGCTCACGCGTCATCGTGATGCCGCGCGGCTCTATGTCGGCCTCGACGAGTTCGCCAATCGCGGCGGCTTGCTTGTCGATCACGGCGCAACACCCTTCGAGCACAACCCCGAGAACCAGGAGAGCTACTTCGTCACGCTCGAGACTGCCGAGGGGAAGCAGGACACGATCTGGGGTGTCGACCTCAAGCGCGCGATTGCCGAGGCGGCCCCACGGATTGGCGACCGTATCGGTCTGGACCATCAGGGCTCCCAGACGGTCCACCTACCCGACGGAAACAAAGTCAAGCGCCATTTGTGGAAGGTCGTCGACATCAGGGAGCTTGCGCTCTCCAGGATGACGGAGCGTCTGTCGCGTGACGGGTCCAAGGAAACGACGCTGGACTATGAGCGGGCACCGTCCTATCGCGCCGCTCTGCGCTTCGCCGAAACGCGTGGCCTCAATCTCATGAACGTCGCTCGGACCATCGTGCGTGACCGTCTCGAATGGACGGTCCGGCAGAGGCAGCGCCTTGCCGATCTCGGCTCAAAGCTGTTGGCGATCGGCGCACGGCTTGGTCTCGTTTCCGGCCCGCGGACAGAATCCCAATCCAACAGCATGAAGGAGGCGAGGCCGATGTTGCCGGCGTCACGATCCATCCGAAATCCCTCGAACAGGCTGCCGAGGACAAGCTCGCCTCCGATCCTGCGTTGAACAAGCGATGGGAGGACGTCTCCACCCGCTTCCGGCTGGTCTTCGCGGATCCCGAAACCGCCTTCCGAGCCGTCGATGTCGAAGCCATGGTGAAGGACAGCGCCGCCGCGAAATCCACGCTGGCGACGATCGGAAACAGGCCAGAGGGCTTCGGTGCGCTCAAGGGCAAGACCGGCATTTTTGCCACCCGCGCCGACAAGGAGGACAGGGAAACGGCGACAGTAAATGCGCCGGCGCTCGCTCGCGATCTCGCTCGCTACCTCGAAATGCGAGAGGCCGCCGTACAGCGCCTTAAGACGGAGGAGAGGGCGCTCAGGCATCGTATCTCGATCGACATCCCGGCGCTGTCGCCGGCCGCCTGTGCGGTGCTCGAGCGAGTCCGCGATGCGATCGACAGAAACGATCTGCCCGCCGCCCTCGGGCACGCGCTCGCGGATCGCGAGGCGAAGCAGGAGATTGATGGTTTCAACAAGGCCGTCGCCGAACGGTTCGGCGAACGGACGCTGTTGAGCAACGCCGCGCGCGAGCCATCTGGGAGACTCTTTGAGTCGCTCGCCAAGGGTCTGCAACTACAGGAGAGGGAACACCTGAAGGAGGCCTGGCCGGTAATGCGGGCCGCGCAGCAGCTCGCCGCCCAGGTGCGCACGGTCGCAACGCTGAAGCAGGCTGAAGACATGAAGCTTTCGCAGCGCCAAACTCCGGTCATGAAGCAATGACCAGGTCTCGCGCCATCGCGCTAATCGGCGTTCCGGCCGCCCTTGTACTCATCGGGTCCGCGATCGCATTGACCGGCGGGTATCGGCTCAACCTGACGCCGAGCGAACCGCTGGGACTCTGGCGGATCGAGACGCTTGATCGCGATGTCGCGGTCGGCGATCTGGTATTAATCTGTCCGCCGGCGGCCGTGTCGTTCCTTCAGGCACGCGAGCGCGGGTATCTGCGCCGAGGTCTCTGTGCCGGCGGCTTCGCGCCACTGATCAAAACGGTCACGGCGCTTGCAGGCCAGCGCATCGACGTCGGTGAAAATGTCGCCATAGACGGCAGGTCTATCCCTTCATCCCGCATCCGCACTACCGATGGCGATGGCAGGGCGATCGAGTCCTTTCCCGGCGGCATCGTGCCGGCCGGATTTCTGTTTCTCCACTCTTCCTATGCGAGTTCCTATGATTCCCGATATTTTGGCCCGATCCCAGAGTCTGGCCTTCTCGGCATTGCGCGGCCAGTCCTTACCTTCGATCCCCGCAAGGCTCCGCTCGCTGCTCCTGGTCGCCGTCGCGATCGTTGTCGGCACGGTCGGATGGAGCGGCTATGTGCTCGCCCTTCCCATCGCCATCGTTTTTCCGGCGCTTTGGGCGCTGACGCCCTCGCGTGTGGTCGCAGGCATGGTGTCGGCTGGATATTTCCTCGCCGCCTCGCGCGGCCTGCCACAAGGGGTGGCGAACTTCTACGCAGCCGATTTCTGGCCCGGCCTTCTGCTCTGGATAGCCGCGTCGCTTGCCTTCGTCGCTGTGCATACGATGCTCTGGGCAGGGCCACCGGAAATGGGCCGCCCGGGAAGGAGGGCGCTGCGATATCTGGCGGCGATGGTGCTGATGGGGCTGCCGCCCTTCGGCATAACCGGCTGGGCGCACCCGCTTATGGCGGCCGGCGTGCTATTCCCGGGGTGGGGATGGTGGGGGCTCGCAGCGACTGCCGCCGGCCTCGCAATGATGACATCGCGATTTTGGCCGGCTGCAGTTCTCACCTTGGCAGGCTTTTGGCTCTGGTCCGCCGCAACGTGGACGCAACCCGATCTACCGCAGGGATGGAAAAGCGTCGACCTCAAATACGGAGCGAGCCTCGGTCGTGACGGTTCGCTCGATCATCACCGTGATCTGATCGCCACAGTTCGAGCGCTGGCTGGTGACGGAACGCGCTTCGTGGTGCTCCCCGAAAGCGCGCTCGGCTTCTGGACGCCGACTGTCGCGCGCCTCTGGCAGCAGGGCTTGCACGGGCTTGACGTCACCATTGTCGCCGGCGCGGCTGTCATTGACGAGCGCGGCTACGACAATGTCATGGTCGCGATCTCCGCCGACGAGGCCCGTGTCCTCTATCGCGAGCGCTTGCCGGTTCCGGTTTCCATGTGGCAGCCCTGGCGCGCTTGGTTTGGGCGAGACGGCGGAGCCCGCGCCGATCTCTTTGCGAACCCGGTGGTCGACCTCTCCGAAAGGAGGATCGCACCGCTTATCTGCTACGAGCAACTCATTGTCTGGCCTGCCCTCCAGTCGATGCTGCATTCGCCCGAGATCGTCGTCGCGACCGGCAATGGATGGTGGACCGCCGGCACCTCAATCGTCGCCATCCAGCGAGCCAGCGCGATCGCCTGGGCGAAACTCTTCGCCGTACCGATCGTCACAGCTTTCAACATATAGGTACAGGAGGAGCCGGGGTGGTCGATGCCGCCCTCATCCAGCACATACCTTGTTCGATTGGTTCACTGTTATTCTTCGGGACGTCCTAACGCGCTTATTTCTTGTAGATGGCGGCGACCGAGCGTTCGAGCGCAAAGGCGAACCCCGCATCGGGATGCCCTTTGACAAGCGCTGCCTTCAGCTCATCGGCGGATTTGCTCGCTAGCAAGGCCTTTTCCCAGCTGTCGAGATAGGCTCTCGTATAGGTGAATATGGAATTGTCCGACCGGCTTTCCGGCTTTCGATGTCCAGGAATGACCGTTTTTGCGCCGATCGCCTCCAGCCTTCTGGTGCTCTCGCGCCACTTGCCGATCTGGTCGGGAGTTGTGTTTTCCTCCAGCCAGAGATGCGTATCGGTGTACCCGACATCCGCTGCTATGAGGGTGTTCAGGGAAGGTATGTGAACCGGTGTGACGAATTCCGTGTCGCCATGCATCGGGTCCAGAATTTCGATGCGTTCGCCCTCCAGGAGCAGATGGTCCCGGGTCAAGACGTCGGGCACGATGAGCTTGTCCGTGAAGACGCCCGGCGGCGCGTGTTCGTTCAACGCCTTGAGGGTCGGAGCGGATGCCTTGTTGATCATCGCAAGGACCTTCGGATGGGTCAGAGGCTTCGCTTCCGGGAAACGCTCCAACAGCACTGACAGGCCAAGCAAATGGTCTGGATGGTAGTGGGTGACCAGGATTGTCTCGATCTTCCTTGCTGTCGCCTGGATGACGTCGGCGAGTGCTTTGGCATTCGCGACCGTAAACTGGGCGTCGATGACGACGGCGGATTTCTCGCCGACAATTACCGTGCTGTCGACCATCACGCCGGCTTCATCAGCTGTGAACACCTTGGCCTCGGAGGCAGCGGCGAGGGAAAGCCTGCTTGCCATCGCCGTCGCGGCGCTGGCTGCACCGAGCGCCAGAAAATTTCGTCTGTCGAGAACGAACATGGATAGATCTCCGCGTTTCTGGCGGCGTTGCTCCGCGCGCCAGGCAGGGTTTCGATGAGTTGTTTTGCCTCGAGTAAAAGTTCGGAGCTGCGCGTCGGAGGGCCAACCGTGGCGCGGCCGGACATCAGCCCTGCCGTGGGCGCTGCCGGCCTGTGAAATCAAGCCGCCATTCTGGCCACCAGCGGGGAGACGGCCTCAAGAGCACTGTTCATGGAGTTGGCGCGAGCATCGTCGCCGCGCGACATGTTCTCCGCCCGGATGAAATCGAGGTCCTTGATGCCGATGAAGCCAAAAGCCGTTCTGAGATAGCTCTCCTGGAAATCCATAGTGGCCAGCGGGCCGGAAAGATAAGAACCTCCGCGCGTCGAAACGATGAGCACCTTCTTGCCGGCGGCAAGACCGATCGGACCATTCTCGGTGTACCTGAAAGTCTTGCCGGGCTGGATGACGCGATCGAGCCACGCCTTGAGCTGGCTGGCCACCGAGAAATTGTACATCGGAGCGCCGACGACAATGATATCGCTTGCCATCAACTCTCCGACAAGCGCGTCGGACCGGGCGTGTTCACGGCGTGTCGCCTCATCCGATACGTCGAATGCGAGCGGGCGAAACCCTGCTCCGATCGGCCCGTCCAGATGGGGGACCGCCTCTTCCACCAGATCGTGATAGGTCACCGCAGCGCCGGGATGCTGATCGAGCAGGTTCGCCACCACAGCTTTCGTTAGCGTTCGAGAAGCGGACCCCGCGCCCTGGATGCTCGAGTCGAGATGAAGAATGTGCATGGCGTTTGGCTCCGTTGAAGTGTGTGAACCATGCTTATGCCAACGCGCTAGCGTTGCACTAGAAGGGTAAATGGCACAGATTGTTCTACTAGTGAGACAATCCAAGGCCGGAGATTTCCATGGATGACCTGAACGAGCTGACGATGTTTGCTTCCGTCGCGCGTCACGGCAGCTTTTCGTCGGCGGCCCTCGCTCTCGGAATTCCCAAGTCGCGCGTCAGCCGGCGTATAGCAGCCCTGGAGGCCCGTCTCGGCGTTCGGCTGCTGCAGCGGTCGACCCGCTCGGTCAATCTCACCTCCGTGGGGCAGGAATTCCTGAAGCATTGCAATGAAATGATCGATGCCGCCCGCCTGGCCTTCGAGATCGCCGAGCAGGCGGGTGAGGCGCCGGCGGGCCGCCTGCGGGTAAGTTGCCCGGTTGGGCTTGCTCACGTTTTTGTCGCGCCCGTACTTTGGAAATTCATGCGGGCTCACCCGGCCGTGCGACTGGACCTCGATCTGACCAACCGGCGGGTCGACCTTATCGCGGAAGGCTATGACATCGCATTGCGAGTCCGCTCGACCATCGATGATTCTCAGTTGATGATCAGGCGGCTGGGGATCAGTGAGCAGTGGCTCGTGGCGGGTCCTGAATTCGCCTCATCCCACGGTCCTTTCGATGCGCCCCGGTCCTTGCACCTGCAAAAAGGACTTGGTCCGGCTGGGGTGAGGGGTGAACGGAATCTGTGGCATCTGATGGCGCCGGACGGCCAGGCCACCGACATCGAATATGTCCCGGCACTCGCCACCGATGATATCCATATGCTCGGCCAGGCGGCTCTCGCGGGAATGGGCATTGCTCAATTGCCACGCAACCTCTGCGGAGAAGCCGTCCGCAAAGGCCGACTGGTCAGGCTGTTGCCGGACCACACTTTGCCCCCGCATCAGTTGCACGCCGTATTTCCTTCACGGCGCGGGCTTGTGCCGGCCGTTCGCGCCTTTCTCGATTTCCTGGGCCACGAATTGCCGCAGCTGACCGCCAAAATCGAGGACGGCTACGCTACCGGTTCCAGAGACGGTGGTTTGCTGACATTGTGAGGTTAATTCAGCTGCGCGTCCGTGTTGATTAGATCGACCGACCGTGGTCCCATCGTGAAAACGTGCTGCAAATCCATCGGTATTTCTCTCGAGCGCGCCAAATGTCCTCGCACCAGCCACTGGCGACGGCGCGTCCAGGTTCGTAATTGGGCCGCGGCTGAACTGTCTGACAGGGCGATTAGGTTGCTATCTCAAACATAGGCTCGATTTTGAGCATCCCCGCGGCAGGTTTGACTGTCAGCAGATGGAATTGGCCGGAATGGAGGACACCGTCGCCGACGTTTCCCTGGGTGTTCAGACCAACATCGCCGGGTGCGCTGGCTTCCGGAGCGATTTTGTCACTCCGGCATGGAAGCGACGGCAAAATGTACGCGGCAAGCCGGCCCTTCGACCCGCCCGGCTGATTGCGTACCCGAGGGAACCGATGAACATCCCCGGTCTAACAACGCCTGATCACGACATCCACCACGCCGTGCCTAATCTTGCGGCTCTCTTCCCATATATGCCTGCGCCATGGCCGCAGGTGCTCGTCCAACGCAGCATGATAGACCTCGAAACCTTCAACTATCCGGCGAACTCGCCGCTTTTCGGCGCGACCGGCGTGGCGTCCGGCCGAGGGCAAGCCCGGCGCAAGATGGCGCAGGCCCAGGCGCTCGACGCCTTCGTTGACGTGACCGAGCGCCTGCGTTCGACGTCATATGTGCATTTGCACTACCGAGTGGGGAGACCGTCGTCGCCGAACGCCGCGAGGATCAGCCGCGCTTCGGCCAGACGTGTGCTTCCAGCCGACCCGCGTGCGGGTGTTCGATGGAGAAGGAAGCCGCATTCGCTGACGCCTCACCCCTATTACGCATAGGAAGTTCGCGAGGCAAAGTGCGGCTTCCGGTCTGAACCATCGCGAAAGCTGTCCGTTCGCCGCCCCGAAGCAGGCACCCACATCAGTTTCGGCAAACGAGGCTTCTACGGCGGTACCAAGGCGTCGAAGTCCCTAGCGCCTCACGGGAGCCGTGGTTTCCCTGACGATCAGCCGGATTGCCAGTTCGCGTCGCCTCAAATGCAGTCGCTGCGACGGCGATGCCAGGATGTAGTCCGCAGCGATGCGGCCCATGTCTCGCGCCGGCACCTCGAGCGTGGTCAATTCCGGCGAGGTGAGTTCCGCGATTTCCAGATTGTCGAATCCAACAATCGAAACTTCTCCGGGGACCGCGATCCCGGCGACGTGACAGTATTTGATGGCGCCCGCCGCCAGGATATCGCTGCCGCAAAACACCGCTGTCGGTCTTTTGCCTTCTTCCATCAGCCGCTGCATGCACCGCCGTCCATCATCCAGCCTGTAGGCTCCTTCGACAACCGGAACCCTTGCACGATCGATGCCGAACCGCTCGAGTTCATTCAGGAAGCCGTCGCGACGGCCTGCTGCACGATCATTGTCTTGGGTGATGCCGGCGATCATCCCGAATCGGGAGTGGCCGAGGTCCAGCAAGTAGCGCGCTGCCGTGCGCCCAGCCTTCTCGTTGTCGAACCCTACCGCCGCGCCCGACTCGGGGGCCCTCGAGGTGTACGTATAGACATAGTCGATACGTTTCTGCTCAAGCATTGCGAGCGTTGCCGGCAGGTGCGTGGACCCTACCAGCACTACCGACTCGACGCCGCGCTCGACCAGCAGGCGAGCCTGCTCATACTCGAGGTTGATATCGTAGCCCGAGGTGTTGATGATCAACGAAACGTCTTTTTCGGACAGCCGGGCCTGAAGCGCGTCGACCATTGTGGCGTAGATCGTGTGGTCCAAGGTCGGAATGATGGCGCCAACCAGTCTTGTTCGCGTGGACCGCAGCGCCCTGGCCGAGCCATTGGGTACATAGCCAAGCTCCCGGGTGGCTCGCACCACGCGATCGCGGACGACCTCATTGACCTTTGGATTGCCATTCAGGACGCGCGAAACAGTGGCCGGCGAGCAGTTCGCAAGCCGGGCCACGTCAACAAGTTTGGCGCCGCCGTCTTCGATATCCATTGAGTATGGCCAGGCGCGCTTTTCGAGAAACCGTTTTCTAGATCGCATAGTTTCTTTCAGGCCACCACATAGCTCGGACCTCGTTCAAGAGCTTTCTCATTTCCTAGAAAACGTTTACATTTGCATCGGTGTACATCGCTATATCAGATGGAGAGAGAGAAATGCAGCTCGATGCCGTGACTGTGCTTGGCATGGGCAATATGGGGTGCGCTCTCATCCGGGCTCTAACAAAGGGCGGTCATCGGGTAACGGCCTGGAATCGGAGCGATCGCTCGCAGCAGGCCGCGAAACTCGGTATTGCGCTGGCGAAGAATACCGTCACCGCCATCGTGGCCTCGGAAGTGATCATCGCTTGCCTCTCGAGCTACGAGGCAACGCACCAAGTGCTTGAATCAGAGGAAGCACGACGAGCATTGGAGGGCAAGACACTCATCCAGCTGTCGACCGGGCTTCCCGAGCAAGCGATGGCGTTGGCGCAGTGGGCGGCTGAAAATCGAGTGCCGTATTTGGACGGGAAGATCGCTGTCGTGCCCGAATCGATCGGTCTTGAATCAGCAGTGATATTCTGGGCGGGAAAAAAGACTGTCTTTCGGCGCCACGTCGCTACTTTGCGCAGCCTAGCCGGCAATCCCGTTTATGTGGGTGCGGATGTTCAGCATCCAAGGGCGACTTCGCCTTCCTGTGCTATTTTTTTCTATCCACCATCGGAATCCTTTATGGGACTGCGTTTTGGCAGGCAAGCGGGCTGGATCAGAAGCAATACCTTTCTCTGATACCGAACTTTGCGGCCGACATTTTAGGTCGCCTGCCATCATTCAGGAGGGCGCTGAGCTCGGGCGATTTCACTTCAGAGATACAGTCAACTCTCAAGGTGGATCTCAACGGCGCGAAGCTGCTGGCGATGTCGGCTCAAAGGCTCGGTCTGTTGTGGGATCCCGCTAACTTCATGGTTGATTGCTTCCGGCGGGGAGTCGATAGCGGACTCGCTGAGAAGGACACCGCTGCTTTGGCCACGGTTTTTCGAGGCAGCTGATTGTTCGTAAATCACCCCCCCAGGAATTTTCGCAGCACGTTGGTTGTCAGCTTCGCAATGTCGTTGTCGTAGTTGTTGGTACCCAGACTACCCGCCCAACAAATCGACCCCGTCGAGAACACCTTTCCGCCGCCTGGGTGATCGACAAGAACCACGTCGGCGCGCACATGCGGGTTTTTGGAACCTTGCTGGTTCGGCGCGACTTCGGTGACGCTGTCGAGGCTGGGGAAGAACAGATCGTTATGCCTGGACGACATCAACACGACCGTGCTGTCGGGCGTCCCGCGCGCTGGATCTGCATGATCAAGCTCATCGCCGGCTGCGCCACCCAACAAATAGCCGTGCTCGCCCAGCGTTTCGCTAGCAATGTCCTCGAAAACCCACGCCACGGCTTCGGCATAGCTTTCAGGCGTGCGTGTGAAGCCCGAGGCGGGTCCCCATCCGGCGGCCGCCATGCCAACCCCAAGGAAAGGATTTTGGTCACGGCCGCGGTGCCTGTAGGCGCCCCCCATCTCGCCGGTCGAACTGTGATAGAGCTCAGCCGCATGGGAGGTCCAGTTACGCTGCGCCGCATAGCCCCGCCGCACCTCGATGGCTGTGCGGAGCTTGTTGACGTAACTTGTGGCCCAGAAAAATCCGTTGGCGCCGAGATACATCAGCTTGCCGCCGCCCTTGACGTAATTTTCGAAAGCGTCGAATTCGGCTGCAGTGGGGTATTCCGGATGACTCCCGGTGAGGACCACGTCATAGCTGTCGAGCAGGTCCTTGCCCAGGCTGTCGACGTCCTCATCGGTCGCCACATCGAATTCGACGCCGATGCTGTCCAGCCAACCTGTGATGAAGAAGTCCCCGGAGAAATGTCTTGGACCCCCGGCCAGCCAGTTGATGTAGTTCGGCTGCATGTTGGTCAGGGGGCGCAACCGCGAAGCATAGATCACCCCGCTATCGTCCGAATGCCGATCGTACAGCGATCTGCCGAGTGAAGGCATCTGCTGAAGAATGGTTTCCGCCTTGTCCAGCACGATCGGAAAACTCATCATCTTTTGATGGGCGATTCCGCGCTCGCCCTCCCAAAGATGCTCGTTGCCATAGGCCAGATAAGTGTTCGTGGGAGCGACGAATAGGACCCGTTTCCTGACCGCGGCCGGGCGAACGTAGAAGGGAATGTAGTAGGTGGTTTCACCCTGGTTCAGGCGAACGGCATATATCCCGCTTTCGGCGGGAGCTTCGACCTCGAAGTCCGTTCTCCATTGCGCGTCATCCAGATCGTCATCGTGCAGATGCAATGCATTCCACTGCGGCGGGTCGTCGGTCCAGCGGATGGTTTTCTTGTCCCATGCAGGACCGAGAACCGCTCGAGCCGGCCGGTTGAGTAGCCGTCCGTGCCGCCCGGCCCCAGAGACGTCCACCGCGATGTCACTGTCCATTTGCCTGGAGAAGTCCCATTGCAGGATAGGCAGCTTCGGCGAAGCTCCGAATACATTGACCTCGGATACGCATCCGTTGAAGCAGTCCGTCGCGCGACCGTCTTCGGCATGCGCCGCGCCGACACGAAAACGTGCGGCGGATCCTTCCGCTACGATGACCGGTGTGGACCAGCGGTGTGCGCCGGTCTGTTCCTCCGCGGTCAGGCGCAGTTCCGCTTCGCCGGGGTCGTAGACAGCCTTCAAGAACACCCAACGCCCCTTCGGCAGCGGATCGGGTGAGGACACTGTCGTGACCGCGCCGTTCGACGACCGAAGATACATCGCCGGCCGGCCGGCCCGATCGAGTTCAAGCATCATGCGAGTGACAGAGCTATCGTCCGATAGGCTGAACAGTGTCTGGCAAAGACGACCTGGGGCGGTCGGTTTCACGCACAGACTGACCCCGACCCCCTTGGCGAAATCGACCCTCGGCAAGGCAACATCGATGAACGATCCCGGATGAAGTGCCTGCACCCGGCCGGTGTGCTGACCATTGCTCTTGGATGACAACGATTCTTCGGCAACCGAGAGACCGGCGGCGCCTTCTTTCATGCCTCGCAGGCGCACCAGTTGCGATCTGTAGATGCCCGCAGCGCTGACTTTGATATCGACATGGTCGCCAGCATCGACGGAAAGCTTATCGGCATAGCCGATCAACATCTTGATCTTCTCCCAACTTGGTTACGGCAGTCGGACGGCCAAGTCTTACCGCGACGACGAAGATCCGCTCCGGGCAATGAGCGCGTCCGCTATGACCGCGGCTACGAGCACGCCGCCCTGAACGAGCAAGCGCAATTGCGTGCTGGCGTTGATCAGGAACATTCCGTTGGCGATCGAGCCGATGACGAGGGCGCCAAGAATAGCTGCCCAGACGCTGCCGCGACCGCCAAAAAGGCTCGTCCCGCCGATGACCGCCGCCGCGATTGCCTCCAGCAAGAGACTTTGGTCAGCCGATGCCGGGGAGACGCCCAGCACCCGGGCCGCAGCCACGACTCCGCCGAGCGCCGTCAACATGCCGAGAATTGAAAAGGCCGCCATCTTCATCCAGTTCACAGGGATGCCGGCGCGGCGTGCCGCCTCGCGATTGCCGCCGATGGCGTACAGCCAAATGCCGAACGGAGTTTGGGTTGTGGCGTAGGACAAGATTGCGATCAGACCCGCAAGCACGGCAACGGTCAGAGGCACGCCTCGGTAAGCATTGAAAATGGCGACAACCGCCAGACTGGCAAAAATGATGGCGACGCCAATGGCCATGGAGCGCATCAAATTCGATGGCAAACCGTAGGCCACTCTTTGGCGGTGATCGTTCAATCGCATGGCAAGGCCTATCAGCCCGACGGCCGCGGGCAAGGCATAGCTGACGGTCGTTGGCAGACGATAAGCGGCCAGGAACTGCAAATCGGTCCCGGCGAGAGGAACAAGGCCGCTTTCCGCCGGAAGCAAAATCAGCAAGACACCTTGCAGCATGAGCGAGAAGCCGAGTGTGACGATGAAGGCCGGTGCGCCGCTATAGACGATCATCGAACCCTGCAGCAAACCGTAGAGGCCGCCGACGGTAATCGCGATGATCAGCGCGATCGACAGGCTGACGTCCATGTTGACGACGAGCACGCCGACAATGCCGGCGCACACGGCGGCGAGACCGGCAACCGAAAGATCGATCTCGGCAACGACCAGTACGAGGACAAGGCCGAGCGCCACGATGCTTGTGGTCGCGATCTGATCGGCAAGGTTGGTCAGGTTGCGCGCTGAGAGAAACACTGGGGATTGCGAGGCAAAGATCGCCCAGATGAAAGCCAGCGACAGCAGGACCGGTACGACACGCCATTTTGTCGATAGCGCCTCAAGCAGGTTCTGCCTGAAACTGATTTTCGCAGGCGCCGTTGTGACAGAAACTTGTTGTCTCGTGGTGTTCATAGCCTGCATCCCTTCAATGGTCTGTGCCGGTTATGGCTGCGACCAGGCTGCTCCTCGTCCATTCCGCGACTGGCCGCTCGGCGGCTTTGCGCCCCAGGCGCAGGACCACGATCCTGTCTGCAATGTCCAACACATCACCCAGGTCGTGAGAGACGAGGATCACGCCCAGACCCTGCTCGCGAAGGCGCGCGATGAGTGCCATGACCTCCGCCCGTTGCGCCACGCCAAGCGCGGCGGTTGGCTCGTCGAGCAGAATCACTCGCGGTTTCGACAGAACCGCGCGCGCGATGGCCACAGACTGGCGCTGGCCGCCAGAAAGCCGTCCCACGGAGACACTGTAGTCCCTGATCTTCACGTTGAGACTGGACAGGGCCGCATGGGCTCGAGATTCCATCAGCGGTCGCGAGAGCTTTGCACCCCGAAGCAGCCCTGAATGCATTTCCCTTCCCAGGAAAAGGTTTTGAACGGTATCAAGATTGTCGCAAAGCGCGAGGTCCTGATAGACCGTCTGAATGCCCAGCTCCGCCGCATCCTGCGGCTTCCTCAGCGATACCTCTTGGCCGTTGAACAGAATCCTGCCCTCGTCGGCGGAAACGATCCCGCTGATGATCTTGACGAGGGTCGACTTTCCGGCGCCGTTATCTCCGGCCAGCGCCACGACCTCTCCCTCCCGGACGTCGAAATCGACGCCCGAAAGGGCGGTGATGCCGCCGTAGTGCTTCCCAATTCCCGCCAGGGACAGGATTGGAGCGTCGTCGTTCATGGCGACCATCTTGTTGTTACCGCTGCTCTGCATCAGCCGCGACAGAAGGCGGAGTCGGCGGCCACGCCTTTGGCGCAGATCTGCTCCTTGGTATAAAGACCGGTGTCGACCACCGATTTCTGAATGTTGTCCTTGGTGATGACGCTATTTGGCGCGTCCACCTCGGGAATGCCTCCCTTGTAGCCGTTGTCGAACGTGGTTGCGACGAGATCAGCCGGTATCTTGTCGCCCTTCATCGCGTGCACGGCCAACTGGACGGCCAGCTTGTTCATCGCGACATAGTCCACAGTCATGTCCATCTCCTGCAGGCCGGCAGCAACGCGCTGCACTCCGGCAAGAGTGGCGTCGTACCCGCCAAACAGCTTGATCCCCTTGAGCCCGGCGGCTTCCACCGCAGCCAGCGCCGCACCGCCGGTGTCGTCATTCATCGAGAAGATCGCATCGACCCCATTGTGGGTCTTGGTCAGGCACTGATCCATTGCAGTCTGAGCATTGGCTGGGAGCCAAAGCAGCGCATCCGCCTGACAAACGACTTCCAATTTGCCGGCCTTGATCAGCGGATCCAGATATTCGCCGATGCCCTTCACCTGGTCGCCGTAGAAGGGAAACTTGGGGTCGCCGTAGATCTTCGCCAGCCGGACAGGCTTGCCGGTCTTGGCGTTCATCTCCTCGATTACCTTGGCTGCCGCCTGCGCCTGCTTCTGGCCGATTTCAACGAACGGGGCGGTGAGGTAAGCGTAGGCAGGCCCGCCGGTGCAAGCGTGAATGGTGCAAATAAGCGGGATCCCGGCTTGCTCGGCAAGGGCCAAGGTGCCCGCGGTCTGCATTGGATCGACGGCAACCATGACGATTGCTTTGGCATCGTTGGCGATAGCGGCCTGAACCTGCGAGGTCTGTTGCTGCACGTTGTTTTCGGAGTTGAGAATCTCGACTGACATGTTCGGCACCAGTTCCTTGGCGGCCTTCAAGAAGGCCGGCTTGTCGAACTGCTCGAAGCGGACTGTCGTGAAGTCCGGCAGGATAAAGTAGATCTTGCCGGTGAGATCTTCTGCGGCGGCGGGAGGCGTAAGTGCCATGCATGCCGCGAACCCGCACATCAGCGCTGGCATGCGAATTTTCCCAACGAATTTCCTAAGCATTACGAGATCCTTCCATTTTCGCTGTTCTCTCTCTGGTCCGCCGCATCATCTGAGTTTCGGAACATCACAGGGCTTGGAGCATGGCTTCGGCCGTGCTCCGTCATTTTGGGAGATTGCTATTTTGAAAGTTCCGGCCTCCGCCCGTGGACGCGCTCCCATCGCCTTACGCATCGATATCAGCCGTTTCTGCGACGGTCTTCGGTGGATGCGTGTAAACGTTTTCAAAATGGCGCGCTGGAGCGACGGTGTCAAGCGCAAAGAGGTTGGAGTGTTTCAGGCCATGTAAGCTTCGTCCGCGAGAACACATACCGGTCGGCGAACAACCATCGCACGTGTGCTGCAGTGCTGATTGGCGTATCAGTGTGCGACGTCCGACGGATCAGCGGGCTCGCGTACCAACCGTCCATCCGATCACGGCTTGCGCAATAACGTCCGCAACGTCGGCATGGCTCGCATCGTTGATGAGATCGTGATGGGTATTGGCGAACAGGTGATGCCTTGCGCCTGGAATTCGTGACGCCCAGCGCCGCGCGAGATCAGGAGGGCAAAACATGTCCTTGTCCCCGCTGATCAAGAGCGCGGGAAGGCTGAGTTCAAGCAATCCGCCCTGTATCTGTTCACAGACCGGCGCCGAGAGGACGCTTCTTAGATGGACGAAGGCCATCGTTGCATCGAACTTGAATGGGTCGAATTCCAGTTCGTCTAGATAGAAGGGGTCAAGCGACATCACGCCTTGCTCAGCCTGGCGCTCTTGCTCTTGGCTGATCCCCTCGACAGGCATGCCGCCGAGCACCACCCCACGGAAGGGGCCAGCGCCGGCAATGACCACCGCAGCTGCCGTCATCGCGCCCATCGAATGTCCTACCAGGGCCATTGGAAGCCCGGGGTCTTCCCGCTGCGCTATCCCTGTCAGGCGCTCGGCATTCGTTCTCAGATAGGCCATGGAGCCGGGATTGCCCCGCTCGCCATCCGAGAGCCCGTGTCCGATTGCATCAAGCGCCCAGACGCCGATTCCCTGTGCATTCAAGGAGTTCGCGAAACGATGGTAGAGACCGCTATGTTCGCCATATCCATGCAGAAAGACGATCTGCGCAGTGGGCTTCAGCGGAGCCCAGTGGCGGTAGTAGACCTGTCCGGAAGCGCCCTCAAACCTTGGCATCGACCACCTGTGGCGGGTTACTTCGTTTTCGGGGCAAGCCCGTTGAGGATCATGTCCATAGGAATGTCTGCGCTTGGATAGCCGCCGACAAGGATCACATTGGCATGCACGCGATAGTCGCCCGTCTGGACAAACAGCTTGCACCGATCGCGCAGGTCGTAATAATCCGGGATGTAAGGCACTTCGTAGATGTGTTTGTTATCGAAGAGCCTGGACAGCATGGCGAAGCCATCAGGATTTGCGCCGCGCATGTCCTTGGTGACGATGCAGGCCTCGATGTCGCCGACGTCGCAGATCACGGGAACGAGATCGTCGATCGACGGCACGCCGGTAACAACTTCCAGGTCGAGGATCTCCACATCAGGCGCCAACGAACGCAGCGCCTTGGCTGACGTGCCACTGCCGGCATCGGCAATGAATATCAACTCGCCATGGCGCAGGTCGGCCAGCGCCGCTGCCAACCTTTGGTTCAGTATTCTCGGCCTCAGAAGCTTCGTGGTCATCGTGCGTTCTCGCGAGTTCGATCGTCGTCGGCGATTGAAATCGTTTACACAAAAATTCGGTTTTGTCGATATCCTTCGCAGGAACTCTTATAACTTGGCAGGCGGAAGTCTGGGGGCATGGCCGGCTTGACCCAAGTGGCGGGAGGACGTCTTTCCATGCGCGATTGCGATCTGATCGATCTTACGTGCAAGATGCCGTCGATTCTGGCGATCTTGCCGGCTCAACGCTATGACATGGTCACGGTGTGTCGCATCGCCCGCAACTCTGATGGATTGTCATGAGAACTGCAAAGAATGAAGATCTCACCGAACCAGGCGGCCACGGCGGCCAATGGCAGGCCGTCTATGAGGGGCTTCAAAAGGGCATTATCTCCGGAAAGTATCGTTCCGGCGTGCGGCTCATCGAAGACGACATTATTGAAGCCACCGGGGCAACCCGCCATGCAGTCCGCAAGGCATTCGACGAACTTGTTCGCCTCGGCCTCGCCGTCCGCTACCCGCATCGCGGCGTGCAGGTGCGGAGCTTCAGAGAATCCGAGATCTGGCAAATCTACGAAGTCCGTGAGTGCCTCGAGCTGAAGGCAATAAGCTACTATACCGAGCCGGCGGCAAAGGAGCTCGTGCGAAAATTGAAGGCCATTGTCTCGGATCACGAGAGGGCGATCGCGAACAACGATCTTGCTGAAATGTATCTGCAGAACAATCTTTTGCACGAGGCTATATATCAACGGTGCGAGAACGAGTTCCTACTCGACGCCATTAAACATCATTCGCTTCTCTCGCACCTGATTCATACTAATTCGGTGCAAAGCAAAGATTTGCGCTCCAAAGGCGCCAAGGATCACTTGACTATGATTCAAGCGATAGAGAAGGGCGACCAGAAAACCCTGGCTCGAACGCTTCGAAACCATATCCGGACCTTCCGGGACTATTACCTTCAGCATCTGACCTCTTAAAGCGCGTCGCGCTGAAACGAATCCGGGCGACGCGCTTCAGGTCCTCATGTCGCTCGCCAAGAGCGGCCGCGCAATTCTAGGCGCCGCGCCATAGGAGCATCCCGGCTGCCGGCCTTGGCTTGTCGGTTGACATTATCGATAAAACAGGCGGATAATATTATCGATGAAAAGGGGGAACACGAAATGCAATACGGCGCGGACAACCGCATCATCAACGGCACGATCGCGGCGGCTCTGGCCACGCTCCGCCATGGTGAGGTGATCTTCATTGCCGACGCGGGCGGCGTCATCGCTTCATCCGTGCAGGTGCCGATCGTGGACCTTGGAATTGCCCCAGGTCTGGTCTCGATCGAGCAGCTGCTGCCGCTGCTGCGCGACAATGGTGACATCGAGCGGGCTGTCGTTGCCGAGCCGATGGAAGCGCAGAGTCCCCAGAAATACAAATTCGTCGTCGACACTTTCGGGAAGGAGCGGGTCACTACCGTTCCATACCGGCCGTCGATGTATGCGATCCGCAACGCCAGCAAGTTGATCATCCGCACAGGAGATTACAGCGTCCACGGCAATATCGCCCTGGTCGGGGGCTATGCCAGCGCCGACGTCAAGTTCATTCGGAACACGGAAGTCGGGGACATCAGGATACTGCCGGACTGACATGACACACGGCCGATGTTCTCGAGCGTCGGCTCTCCAGTCGAGTGAACCGTTCTGGTCAAAAAGGGCCGTTCAGATGCCGTTCTTCGAAACCGCGCATGGGAAAAGCTACTACCGGTGCTGGGATGCGCGGAAGGCGGTCGGGGGTGTCGTGTTTCTCCATGGTTTTGGCGAGCAAAGCGGGCACTACCATCGCCTTGCGGGCGCCTTCAGCGCCAGTGGCCTCGCCATGTGGGCACTTGATCAGCAAGGACACGGCCTTTCCTATGGCGAACGTGGCGCGGTGGCGTCGATGGATCCCCTCGTCGACAATGCCGAGCGTCTGATCTCGATCGCCGCCAGCGAAGCTCCCGGCCTGCCGCTGGTTCTCGTCGGCCATTCTCTCGGCGGCATTGCCGCTGCGCTGTTGATCGCTCGTGGCGAGCGTCGGTGCCTGGGGCTGGCCGTCACGGGCACGTTGATCCAGCCGGAGACCGTTGCCATACCCGCGCCGCCGGAAGTCACCCGCGACCCATTCTATCTAGACATGCTGGCGACCGATCCATTCGCCTTCAGCGTAACGCCAGAAAGCACGGCGGCGAGGCGGGCGGCCATGCACAAGGCGCGCGGGGAGCTGGCCGCGGCTCTCCCCAAGGTCGACCTTCCCGTGCTGCTGATCAATGGCGACCAGGATGTGATTGCCCCCGCCAGGTATGCCCGTGCGGTCCGCTCGCAACTCAAGAACGCCACGGTGCTCATCGTGAAAGACGGCTTCCACGACATCATCAACGACGTGCCCCACTTCGCCGTCGAGAGGCGCCTCGTCGCCTTCGCGAGGGCGGCGATCAACGGCAGAGGGCGGTAGAAGGAAAGGCCTCTTTCAAGGTTGGTAAGGCGCGGCTTGCAAGCCGCCAGAAAAAAGGGAGCAGCAAATGGGTGGATTTCGAAACGAACTGCATTCGCTCGCCGTCTTGGTCGCAGGCTTGATAGGGATAGCGATGTCGGCCGGAACCGCGCAGGCCACAGATACCGTGACCATCGCGACATCGATCGAAACACTCGACGCTTTCGTGCCTCAGTTCGGCTCGCAGGTCGGCATCTTTGCCAAGCATGACCTCGACATCAACTACGTCAAGGGCGCCAACGGGTCAGCCATGGTAGCCGCGGTGGTTGGAGGCTCGGCCGACATCACGCATGTCGGCGCGGCCCTGATCTTTCCGGCCATCCAAAAGGGTGCGACGCTGACGGTCCTGTTGGGCAACTACGACATCGACTACACCTTCATCGCGCACAAGGACGCCGGAGTCGACGTCAAGAAGGGATATCCGGCTTTCCTGAACGATCTCAAGGGCAAGCTGATCGGCGTCGCCGGTCGCGGGGGCGCAACCGAGCTCTACGTGCGCAAGATGTTCACGGACGCGGGCATGAATCCCGACAAGGACATCACCTTCATCGCGATCGGCACGGGCTATGGCGCGGCGGGCGCCTTCACCAACCGCCAGGTCGATGCGATGGCCAGCATTCCGCCGAGCTCGACGTTGATCGGTCCGGACAATCTCGATGTGCTGGTCGATCTCAATGCCACGCGCAACAAGGTGTTCGATCCCGAGTATCTCTTCACGGTTTTCACCGCCAATTCGGATTTCGTCAAAAACCGCCCGCAGGTTGCCCAGAATTTCTGCAAGGCGGTCATCGAGACGATCAACTACATGAAAGACCCTGCGAACGAACAGAAACTGGTCGATTTCACCGCAAAGACGCTCAAGCTCGATGCGGGCAAGGCCAAGGCGTTGATCGACGTCTACAAATCGGGCTTCAATGCCAAGCTCACCAAGGAGCGCTGGGAAGGCATGAAGAAATATGCCGTTTTTGTTCCAGACTGGACGATGAACGCGTATGAGCCCTGCGCGAACCTGACTTCGGGCTGAGGTGGCCGAGTTGGTCGCCGCGGCAGGTTCATCGGGCTTAAAAGGGAAGGCCGGTCGGCCTTCCCACCGGAATGTCGCGCGGCTCAAGCGACTTGCTGGACAAATCGGGGTCGGAATAGCCTTTCTGGCGTTGTGGCAACTCGTCTACATGTCCGGCGTCGTCAAGCCGCTGATTTCGCGAAGTCCCGGGCAGGTGTTCTGGTTTTTCGTCCAGATCGCCACCGATGGCACGCTTCTGCCAGCGCTCTATTCCACGGTCGAGGCGACAGTGGTCGCTTTCGTGCTGGCCTCATTCGTTGGAGTAGTCATCGGCATCGGCCTTGGTCTGTTTCCCAAAGTTGAGGAACTGCTGGACCCCTATATCAGTGCGTTCAACGCGATGCCGCGGATCGCCTTCGCGCCGGTATTCATACTGCTTTTCGGCGTCAGCCAGGCAGCCAAGATCGCGCTTGCCTTCAGCGTCGTGGTTTTCATCCTGATGGTCAACGCGCGCGCCGGCATTCGCACCGTCGACCGCGATATCAGGCTGATGGTGACCGTCATGAATATTTCCAAGCGGGATATGTTCATGAAGATCCTGCTGCCCAGCGCCGTGCCCTCCATTTTCGCCGGACTGCGCCTTGGCATCATCTATTCGCTTCTCGGCGTCGTGACCTCCGAGATATTGGCGTCGCGGGTAGGGCTCGGCCAACTCATTGCGGGATATGCCGGTACTTTTCAGCTCGAAGGGGTCTACGCCGTCTGCATCGTGCTGGCCGTGATCGCTTCCTTGCTCAATGCCGGCATGGCTCTGCTCGAACGCTATCTGCTCGGTGCGCGAGCGCTCTAACCCGCGAGGACCAAGGACGATGGCACCAAGCATATCGCCTGCCGCGGGAACCGATGGTGTCGCCGCCAGGATTTCCGACGTCGTGATGGAGTTCCAGACCACGTCGGGACCAGTGCGCGGTCTGGATGATGTGTCGTTGGAACTGCGAGAGGGAGAGTTCCTGGTTCTCGTCGGACGTAGCGGTTCCGGCAAGACCACTGCGCTCAATGTCCTAGCCGGGCTCCACACTGCAACGATCGGCGAAGTGAGCGTGCTTGCCCAACCGCCCGTCGCCGCGCGTCCACAGCTCGGCTACATGTTCGCGCGCGATGCTTTGCTGCCATGGCGAACTGCACTCAAGAATGTAGAGTTCGGGCTGGAAGTGCGCGGTTTCGCAAAAAGCGAAAGACGGGCCTTGGCCCGAGACTATCTGGACCTCGTCAGTTTGAAGCGCTTTGCCGATAATTATCCAAGTCAGCTCTCCCAGGGCCAGCGGCAGCGTGTGGCGCTCGCTCGCACCTGGGCGCCTTCGCCGAAGATACTGTTGATGGACGAGCCTTTTTCGGCGCTCGACGCACAGACGCGTGAATCGCTTCACGAGGAGTTCGTGCGCATGTGGGCCGCTGACAAGAAGAGCGTTGTCTTCGTCACCCACGATCTGAACGAGGCGATCACCTTGGCCGACCGGATCCTTGTTTTCAAAGACGGCAAGATCGCCAAGGAATTCTCGATCCCTTTCGCTCGACCTCGGGACCTCGTCGATATCACCGCGGACCGGACGGCACGCGACATCTATCATGAGATCAGGCAACTGCTTTATCAGCATTAGCCGGCCGATAGCCGTCCCCGGGGTGGGGGGCGTGCACTGGTCAGCAGCTAACCCGGTGGATGCGTGGCTATGTAAACGTTTACGCCATTGGCGGATTGTGTCAATGCGAACTCTCTGCCGAGACCCCATTTCTGGATTGCCGCGTCGACCGTTCGGATCAAGCGCGCCCTCGGTAAAAACGAGTTCAGTCGAGGCGCATTAAGATTGTCGATTCGGGAATGTATGTGCCTTCCAGTACCGGTGCACCCTTTCTCGGCGGCAGCATCTCGGCCACGCGGACGGTGGTCAGCTTGGGGGCAGGCTGCCGAAGCCGAGCAGGTTGCTTGCATCGCGCAGGTCCGGGAGCGTTACGATACCTTCCGGAAAGGCGGTTGGCGATGGCCCGCCTCGAATTCCGAGGAATGCGATTCCCAGCTCACAGGCAGCGGAACATTCCGTGATTGAATCGCCGACCGCCACCACGGTTTCGCGCGAAAGCCCCATGTGCAAGATCCGCGCGAAGGCCTCGCGTTTTTTCGTCGGCGCGCCGATGACCAGCTCGAAATAGTGATCAAGGGCTCGCTGACGGATGACCTCGACCAGTTCTCGCTGCGGGGTTCCGGAAACGACGAAAAGCCTGGAACGCCCAGTCGCTTTGTCAAGCAGTTCCCGCGCGCCGGGAATGAAAGGCGCAGCGAGGATCTTCTCAAAAACGATTTCTGAGAACCTCTTCGACAGCAGCGCCGATCGCTCCTCGGTCGGGGCGCGACCCACTATCTGTTTGTCGAAATGGTCGAACTTCTCCCGGCGTGAAATACCGCCATGCAGCCGCTGGTAGCGGAGGATGGGTTCCCTCCACTGCCGCCCATAGCCGGAATAGATTTCAGCGAATGCCTCTGCTTTGATCTCGGCAGAGTCAAGGATGACGCCATCGAAATCGAATATGATCGCTGCGGGTCGAGAGGGAAGATGCGGCTTATGGGACATGAAGGTGCTTGTGTGCCCACTCGACATCGAGGTGAGGTGCCAGCGGATGTGGATAGTCAGACGGCCGCGGCCAGGCGCAACTGCTTCAAAGCACGCGGCGGGCACGCTGATTTTCTCACGATCAGGTGCGAATCGAGCCTGACAAAGCGAGGGGGCTCACCGTTCGACAGCGAGCTGTGGAGCATTTCGGCCGCCAGCCTGCCCATTTCCTCGGCAGGCACGGCTATGGTCGTCAAGGGGGGCTCCAACTGCGCGGCATACTCTGCATCATCGAAACCGACGATCGAGATGTCCTGGGGAACCCGGATTCCGAGCCGCCGACTTTCGCTCAAGGCTCCAAACGCCATGACGTCGGTGTTGCAGACTACTGCCGTGGTCTCCGGGTATTTGTCCAGGATGGCGCGTATCGCCTCTGTTCCGTCCCGGATGGTGAAATTGCGAATGATTATATTCGCTGCCCCATGGAGATTTCTCGATCCGACGAAATCCTTGTAGGCGGCGATCCGAGCCCGCTGGCGATCGCTACCCTTTGGGTTGCCGGCAATCATGGCGAAATTTCTGTGCCCCAGATCGGCAAGGTATTCCATCGCGCTTTGCGTAGCCGCGTAATTGTCAAATCCAATGCAGGGTACGATCTCGTCGGGTAGATATGAGTAGGTCGTCACCACCGGGATATGCGGTTGCTTGAGATAGCTCACGAGCGCCGGGTCCTCGATCGCGCCAACCAGAAGAAGCGCCTCAGCGCCGCGATCCACCAATGTTTTGACCTTCTCGAAAACATTGGCGTGTTCAAAGCCAGTTGTTGCAACGATCGTCATATAGCCGTGCTGCGCAAAGCTATCCTGAAAATGATTGATCATCTTTGCAAAGATCGCATAGTCCAGGGTCGGGATCGCCGCTCCCACGATATGGGTCTTGCGAGAGCGCAGTGCTTTTGCCGCCGGGTTGGCCGCGTAGCCGAGATTCTGCGCAGTCGCCAGGACCCGTCGGCGAACATCCTCGCTGACAAGGTCAGGCAAATTGAACGCCCGCGACACAGTGGCTACCGAAACCCCGGCCTCGCGGGCAACGTCGAAGACGCCTGCCTTCTTCTTCAACTTGGGCTGTTTGGCTCTTTTGCCCGGCATAAGCCGCACCATTTCGTTGGCTTTTGTTCACCTATAGCTTTTGTCCTCGACTTCACCTCGCTTGACAAGCCATAAAACGCTCCAATATGTAATCGTTTACAGAAATTTCTATGTTGCTGCGGGTTTGGGCTTGACATCACCGTTCGGCTCGCAAAAAATGAAAACGTTTACATGAATGGGAGCGCCGAGGCCGGCTTTTGCCCCGCCTCGCATAAAAACGGAGGATCAACAAATTGACCGCGTCGATCAGACTGCCAGTGTCTCGTCGCAACTTCCTGAAGGCCTCTGCCGGCCTTGCTGCCGCCTTGGCCGCCTATCGCGCCTCGTCGGCATATGCGGAGGAAGTGACGCTCAATATCCTCAATAGCAATTCAGTCTGGGCAGGGGCCCTCACCGATCAGGTGGCGAAGGCATACAAAGCCGCGAAGATCACCGGGGAATCCAACCCTTATGAATCTCACTACGAAAAGATGCTGATCGAACTCTCTCAGGGTTCGGAAACGTTCGACATCATCACCACCGACAGCCTCTGGGTCCGGCAGCCGCAGCGCAACAAGTGGGCGCCGACGATGGAGGACATCAAAGCCGCCAATCCGGATCTTCCCGAGATCAAATATGGGAACGTCACCGAGGGATCGCTGCAATACTCCATCTACCAGGGCAAGCACTACGGCCTGCCGCTCGCCATGACGATTCCGGTCTTCATCTATCGCAAGGACCTATTCGAGAAAGCCGGTATCGATAAGGTGCCCGTCACCTGGGACGAGTATGTCGCGGCCGCCAAGAAGCTGCACAGCTCAGACGTCGCCGGAAACACGCTTTGCCTGGGAGGGCAGGACGCCCACATGTCCGGCGACTGGATGACGCGCGTCATGGGAATGACGAAGCTCGCGCCTACCGACGACGGCTGCTTCAACGATGCCAATGAGCCCGTCTTCAATTCGGAAGGACAGGGCGAGCATGCCATCGAAAGGTTGAAGGAGGTCTTGCAGTATTGCCCTCAAGGCGTCTCCGGGTTCGACTACCCGGAAGGTCAGTCCGCGATCGGTCAGGGAACCGCGGCCATGATCATTTCATGGTCGGACGCGCTCTCCGGCATTGAGGGCGGGCCGCATGCCGGCAAGTTCGGCTATGCGGTGGCGCCGACCGAGAAGTTCCAGCAGTCGATGATTGGCGGCTGGACCGTGGTGCTTAACGCCGCCAGCAAAAAGCAGGCCGACGGCTACAGGTTTTTGGCCTGGCTCGCCGACGGCGGCTACAAGTATTTCTCGGAAGCGGGTGAAACCTCGATCTGCTACAAGCCGGATCTCGAAAATCCGGACATGGTCAAGAAGATTCCCGGCCTTCATGTCTTTGAGGATTTCAAGACCCGCGGGACGCAGCCGATCGCGATCCCGCCTTATCGCCTGACCAATGCGGTGGAAGTGCAGCGGGCAATCTACGAGGAAGTCCTCGCCGGCGTGACTGGGCGAAAGACCCCCAAGACCGCGATGGTCGATGCCGTCGATCGGGTGGGAAAGCTCGTCAAGGGCTGAAGTCGCCGCCCGCAAGCGCCTGGATATTCCAGCGCTCGTAGAACAGGAACGCGCTGTGCGGGCAGATGCCCGCTCGGCGCCTTCGGGATCAAGGACCATGACAGTCAGCTTAGAGGGTTTGCCCGTCGCGACCGACCGGGCCAAGCGTGCCGGAGAGCGTTACACCGGCATGATCCTGCTCGCGCCGACCATGATCATCATGACGGTTGTCGGTCTCTTTCCGCTCCTGCACTCGCTCTATATGAGCCTCACCGGCTATCGCCCCTCGGATCCGGACAAGTTCCAGGGATTTGTCGGCCTCGCCAACTATGCCGATGCGGTGTCGGACGCCCAGTTCCTGCATTCGATCCTGCTGACGCTGCTATTCACCGTCTTGTCCGTGGGGCTGTCTCTCACCTTGGCCGTGCTGCTGGCCCTCCTCTTCAACGTCAGGCTCCCCGGTTTCACGCTGCTAAGGACCATCATCATCGTCCCCATGCTGATCACACCGATCGCGGTCGGCATCACCTGGCGCATCATGATGATGCCCGACCTTGGCGTGCTCAATTACGTTTTGAGCCTCGTCGGCATTCCGCCGCAGCCATGGGCCGGCGAGAAGGCCAGCGCCATGGCCTCGATGCTACTTGTAGATGTCTGGCAGTGGACCCCGTTCATGTTCCTGATCATCTTCGCCGGCCTTTCGGCCCTGCCCAAGAGCCCCTTCGAGGCGGCGGCGATCGACGGCGCCTCGCCGATCCAGACCTTCTTCATGGTCACGCTGCCGATGCTGAAACCCGTGATCGTGATCGCGAGCCTGCTCAGGATCGTCGATGCCATCCGCACCTACGACACGGTCTACATCATTACGCGTGGCGGTCCCGATTTCGCCACCGACCTGCTCAGCATCTACCTGGCAAGGGTAAATTTCCGCTTCTTCAGCCTCGGCTATGGTGCTGCGCTATCCTGGCTGACGCTCCTCATCATCCTCGCCGTGGTTCTCATCTTCGTGAAATACACGGGCTTCATGCGCATGGTGAACGAAAAGGAGGCCCGCTGATGTCAAGCTCGATCACGCGACGCGGGTCCATCCTCAGCGGCATCGGCTACTATGCGCTGGCCCTGATGGCGACCGCCTTCTTTGCTTTCCCCATCGTCTGGATGACGCTTTCTTCGTTGAAGTCGGATGCAGACATATCGGCATATCCGCCGAGGTGGGTTTTTGCTCCGACATTGGAGAGCTACCGCAAGCTTTTCACAGAGTTGAATGCGATGGATGCCTTGATCAACAGCGCATTCATCGTCTGCCTGGCCACGCTGTTTGCAATGATCGCAGGCACGCTCGCCGCCTACGGACTGGCGCGTTTCGACGTCAAGAACAAGAACTTCATCGCCTTTGAGGTTCTGTCGATCCGCATGCTGCCGCCGATGGTGAGCGTCATCCCGCTGTTCATCATCGCCAAGCAACTGGGGATCTTCGACACGCCGTGGCTGCTGATCGCCGTCTACACGCTGAACGGATTGCCGTTCGTGGTGTGGGTAATGCGGGTGTTCATCCAGGAAATTCCGCAGTCGATCGAAGAGGCTGCCCTGATAGACGGCTGCAGTCGGTTCGAGTGCTTCTGGCGCGTGACCTTGCCGCTGCTCTTGCCCGGGCTCGCGGCGACGATGGTGATCATATTCATGTTCGCCTGGAATGAGTTCCTGCTGGCCAGCATTCTGACCTCTTCGGAGGCGCGGACGCTGCCAGTGATCGCGGCGAGCTCGATCAAGGCCAAGGCGATCTCGTGGGGATTGGGCTCGGCCGCCGGTGTGTTGATGTCGTTGCCGATCGTCGTGCTCGTCCTGTTGATGCAAAAATATCTTGTCAGGGGCCTGACGCTTGGCGCCGTGAAGGGATGAGGAACGACGATGGGTATTGAAGTCAGATCAGTCTACAAGCGCTTTGGCGCCTTCACTGCCGTGAACGGCGTGTCGGTCGACATCAAGGACGGCGAATTCTTCGTCATGCTGGGTCCCTCCGGTTGCGGCAAGACGACGACATTGCGCATGATTGCCGGACTGGAGCTTCCCAGCGACGGCCAGATCAAGATCAACGGCCGCGACGTGACATATGAGGAGCCTCGTCACCGCGATATCGCGATGGCGTTCCAGGACTATGGTCTTTATCCGCACCTGTCCGTGTTCCAGAACATCGAGTTCCCTCTCAAGGTGCGCAAGATCGCCGAGGGCGAGCGCAGAAAGAAAGTGCATGCAACCGCGGAAAAACTCGGAATTGCCGAGTATCTGAATCGCAAACCTGCGCAGATCTCCGGCGGGCAACGGCAGCGCGTCTCCCTGGCGCGGGCTTTGGTGCGCAATCCCCGCGTCTTCCTGATGGACGAGCCGCTGTCGAACCTCGATGCGAAGCTGCGTGCCACAATGCGCACCGAGATCAAGAAGCTGGTCACCAGCCTCGGCATCACCACTGTCTACGTGACCCATGACCAGATCGAAGCGATGTCGATGGCCGACCGGATCGCCGTCATGCGTAAAGGTGACATGGTCCAGGTGGCAACGCCGCTGGAGATCTACGACAGGCCAAGAACCGAGTTTGTGGCCGACTTCATCGGTTCTCCGCCCATGAATCTGTTCCCCGCCCATTTCGACCGCAAGAAGGGAATTGCCGCCTCCGTCCAGCCCTTTGCCGACAGTTTGTCAGGAGAAGTCGCCGACAAGGCAAGCAGCTTTGCCGACGCCCAGGGACAATTCTTCGTTGGAGTCCGCCCTGAGCATCTCTTGATCGTTGGTGACGGCGCCGAGGGCGCCGCGTCGGCAAGCGTCGATTTCGTCGAGCCGCTTGGGCAGACCACCAATGTGTATGTCGACTGCGGTGGCCATAAGTTCATCGTCGTTACCGATCGAACAGAGGCGAGGGTCGGCGACGTCGTCGGCGTGCTCGTTGCGCCAGGCAAGAGCCGGCTTGTTGCGCCAAACTGACCGAAGGAAATGGATCGATGGACGTGCGTGAATACGACAATTGGATCGACGGCGGTTGGGCAGGCGCCGATCGAAAGGTGGAACGCAAATCGCCAGCTCATGGCAGGCTATTGGCCCGTTTCGCGCAAAGCGACGAGCACGCGGTGAAGGCTGCTGTCGGGGTCGCCCGCAAAGCCTTCGACACGAGATCTGTCTGGTCATCGCTGCCTGGCGCCGAAAGAGCCAAGGCACTCGGACGCTGGATCGACTTGATGATCCGTGACACCGGCCGGCTGGCCCTTATTGAGGCGGAAGAGGTTGGCAAGCCGATCCGCTTCGCTAAGGCTGAGATCGAGTGGTCCATTGAGCTCGCGCGCTACGCGGCAGCGCTTGCCTGGCAAATCCCAGGAGACCTGGTCTCAAATGTCGGTGACGCAAATCTGGGTCTTGTGACCCGTGAGCCGCGCGGTGTGATCGCAATGATCACACCGTGGAATTTCCCTATGGTGACCCTGTTCCAGAAGCTGCCCTTCGCGCTCGCGGCCGGCTGTACGGTGGTGATCAAGCCGTCGGAACTGACCTCTGGTTCGACGCTCGAAATCGCCAAGCTGGCGACGGAGGCTGGCATTCCAAATGGCGTCATCAATGTGGTAACCGGCTCGGGCCGCACCGTCGGCGAGATCCTGACCGGGCACAGAGATGTCGACATGATCTCGTTTACCGGATCGACATCAGTCGGGATCAGGATCGCGCAGCGCGCGGCCGAGCAGGTCAAGCGCGTTGGCCTCGAGCTAGGCGGAAAGGCGGCGAATATCGTCTTTGCCGATGCCGATATCGACGCGGCGCTGGATGGCATCCTGCTCGGCTACATCCTCAACCAGGGCGAAGAATGCGTCCAGGGCACCAGGCTTCTCGTTGAGGATAGCATTGCGGACAGCTTCCTGGAGAAGCTTGTAGAGCGTTCGAAGAAGATCCGCCTCGGCCTGCCGACCGATGAGCAGGCAGACGTCGGAGCGCTGATCCATGAAAAACACATGGATCAGGTGCTGGCATACATCAAGAGCGGGATAGACGAGGGCGCGACGCTTCTCCTCGGTGGCAACCGTGTCACCGAAAACGGCCTCGGCATGGGCTATTATGTTGCCCCTACCATCTTTTCCAACGTCACCCCCGACATGACAATCTTTCGCGAAGAGATTTTCGGCCCCGTGCTTGCGGTCACGCGTTTCCGCAGCGTCGAGGAAGCAATCGCGCTCGCCAATGACACGAACTATGGTCTGGGCAACGGGCTATGGACGAAGGACATCGACAAGGCGATACGCGTTTCGCGCGAACTTCGCAGCGGAACGGTCTACGTGAACACATTTCTCGAGACCGCGGTCCAGATGCCCTTCGGCGGCTTCAAGCAAAGCGGGATCGGTCGTGAAAATGGGTTGGACGGCTTGCTCGAGTTCACCGAGGTGAAGTCGACCTTCATCAAGCTTGGGAAACGCACCCACGCCCTGCCGCACACCCTGACAGCCTCGGCAAGATCGTAAGGAGTGCTCCGGTGACGGATAAGAAGGCGTTTGACTATATCGTCATAGGTTCCGGCTCGGCAGGCTCCGTGATCGCGTCCCGGCTGGCCGAGGACCCGTCGACCACGGTTCTGCTCCTGGAAGCGGGGCCGTCCGATCAGCACATCTATATCCGGATGCCGGCGGCCCTTGGTTTTCCGCTGATGAACGACCGCTTCAACTGGTTCTACAATTCGGAGCCGGAACCGCACTTGCAGGGGCGGGTCATACATGAGGCGAGAGGGCGCGTGCTGGGCGGCTCGTCCTCAATCAATGGCATGAATTGGGTCCGCGGCAATCCTTGGGACTATGACAACTGGGCAAGCATCGGAGCTGACGGATGGTCCTATGCACAATGTCTGCCCTATTTCAAGAAAGCCGAGACATTCGACAAGGGAGCGAACGCTTATCGCGGCGGCTCCGGGCCGATGCGGATCGAGACCTGCAAGGCGGAAAATCCTCTCTACCACGCCTTCCTGCGGGCGGGGGTGGAGAGCGGTCTAAAGCATGTTGCTGACCACAATGCGTATCAGCAGGAAGGTGTTCACATCACCCAGCGCAACGTCCATGACGGCATTCGCTGGAGCACCTCGCAGGCCTATATTCATGCCCAGCCCCGCAAGCCCAACCTCACCGTACTCACCGGCGCGAGGGTCACGGGCATCGAAACGAGCAATAAGCGCGTCGTTCGGGTTGCTGTGACCACAAAAGCCGGCGCCCAGCAATTTGAGCCGGAACGCGAAACAATCCTGTGCGGGGGAGCGCTGAATTCCCCGCAACTGCTGCTGCTGTCCGGCATTGGTCCTGCCGATGACCTCAGGAAGGCTGGGATTGCGCTCAAACATCATCTGCCCGGCGTCGGACGCGGGCTGAAGGACCATGTCGCGGCCCCTGTCATGTACCGTGCGACCAAGAACGTGTCGGCCGCAAAGGAACTCTCCACCTTCGGCAAGGCGAAGCTCGGACTCCAGTGGCTCCTCTTCAAGAAGGGACTTGGCGCGACCAATTTCTTCGAGGTGGGTACCTTCATGCGCACGAGGGAAGAGGAGACGATACCCAACGTCCAGTTCGAGTTCGTGCCAATGCTGGGTGAATTCCAGCACGGCAATGTCAAGCTCGAGAATGGCTTCCAGTATTTCCTAAGTCTGATGAGGCCCAAAAGCGAGGGACGCGTCTGGGTCGAGTCGGCCGATCCAAGGGCGGCGCCGAAATTTGTGTTCAACTATCTCGAGCACCCTGACGACATGCTGCAGGCGGTTCAGGCTGTGAAGGCGATCCGCAACGTGGTCCGTCAGAAAGCATGGGACGAGTTTCGCGGCGTGGAAGAAACGCCTGGCCCTTCGATCGCCACCGACGACGATATCGCCAATTGGCTGCGCGGTATTGCCGGCACCAACTACCATCCATGCTGCACCTGCAGAATGGGCGAGGGGGACGACGCGGTCGTCGACAAGGAAGCAAAGGTACATGGCATTGAGGGCCTGAGGGTGGTTGATGCCTCGATCATGCCCGAGATCGTCAGCGGCAACCTCAACGCCCCGGTCATCATGATGGCTGAAAAAGTCGCGGACGCCATTCGCGGGATAGCGCCGTTGCCCGCCGACCCGCAGCCTTACCACACCGCCTGAGGAGCACGAGCATCAAATGCAGCAAGCGCTTGATCTATAGCATGAAAACGATTACAACTATGGAAACCCATAGTTGGCAATGTGGTTCCGGATCGCTGGTTGCTAACAGGAAGTATACAGCGAAATCTATAGCTTATGGCGTCAAGTCATTCCCAGGCGGAATGAGGTAGCGCCGCAAGTTCAACGGTCAAATCAGTCGCGCTAAAGGAGCAAAGACGTGAGTGAACTAAAAGGCATCTGCGTGCCGATCTGCACGCCATTCAAGGACAATGGCGCTGCGCTCGACGAGGGCGCATTGGCGGCAAATATAGACTCGCTGATCGACGCGGGGATTCACATCATCGCCGTGAATGGTGGGACCGGAGAGTTTCCTTTCCTCACTGAGACCGAGAAGCGGCGCATCGCCGAAATCGCGGGCAAGCGGATCAATGGCCGGGCCAAGCTTATTGTCCAGACGTCTGCCCTGCGCACCGAAGACGCGATCGACAATTCGAAGCACGCGCGGGACGCTGGCGCGGACGCGTTACTCATCCTGCCGCCCTTCTTCGAGGGGCCAGGCGAACCGGGAGTGCGCTACCACTACGAGCAGATTTCCAAGGCCGTCGCGACCCCCATCATGGTCTACAACATTCCCCAGTACACCGGCTTCGACATCACGCCTGATGTCTTCAAGCGCTTCAGCGAGATCGACAACGTCAAATACATCAAGGACAGCACGTCGAACATGATGCGCATCGATCAACTCTCGGCCCAGGGCGCCAAGGTGTTCAATGGTTGCGACTATCTGAATTTCTACAGCCTTGTCAGCGGCGCGCCCGGCGTCTTCACCGGATCCGGCAACGCCGTCCCGAAGCAGCTGGTCAAGCTCTACGATCTCGTTCAAGCCAGGAACCTCGCCGAGGCGGCGGCTCTTTGGCTGAAGCTGCGCCCGCTGTCGCTGCTGCTTTGGACGTCTCCTTTCAACCCCGTCGCCAAGGCAGCGAGCACCAAGACGGGACGCCCCGTCGGCGAGTGCCGGCTTCCTGTCCTGCCGCTCACCGAGGCGGAGGTGAAGCTGGTCGACGAAGCCCTCGGCGCCGCCGCCTGAGGCGAGCGCCCTTGTCCCGGGGACACCGTCTCCCCGGGGCAGGCCTGGATGCCGTCGGCCGGCTGCGGCATGCTTGGGATTTACCGGCCGTCATTCGGATGCACCCTCGGATCGCCTCGCACCGACTGAACAAGGAGGATGACACATGCGGTTATCGCGGATGATCAACGTTGTCGGCGCCCATGCTGAAGGCGAGCCCAACGACGTCATCACCGGTGGCGTCATTGACGTTCCTGGCAAGACGATGTTCGAAAAGGCGCGCTGGCTGGAGACAAAGGGCGACGATCTTCGCGCGTTCCTTCTCCACGAGCCGCGCGGCAAAGTCACGCTGTGCACCAACCTCGTCCTGCCCTCGTCCAACCCTAACGCCCAGATGGGGTACGTGATCATCGAGCCGGCGTCCTATCCGCCGATGTCGGGGACAAACACCATCTGCACGGTGACCGTGCTGCTTGAGACGGGCGTCATCGCCATGCAGGAGCCCGTCACCAAATTGGCGCTCGAGGCGCCGGCGGGGCTGATCGAGGTCGAAGCGCAATGCCGCAACGGAAAATGCGAAAGCGTGAAGTTCCGTAACCAGCCGTCCTTCGTCATGCATCGCGACCGGATGATCGAGGTCGCTGGCATTGGCTCTCTTCGCGTCGACGTCTCCTATGGCGGGATGATCTACGTGATCGTCGATGCCCGCGACTGCGGCTTCGCGATTGAGCCGTCGGAAGCGCGCGACCTGTCCGACGTCGGGGAAAAGATCAAGCGCGCGGCGGCCGAGCAGCTGCCTTCCATCCATCCTGAAAACCCGGCAATTCACACCATAAACCAGACACTTTTCGCCGGCCCGCTCACGGTCAGCGACCGGGTAAAGACATCGCGCAACGGCGTGATCGTCTCGCCTGGCCGCCTCGACCGCTCGCCCTGTGGCACCGGGACTTGCGCGCGGCTGGCGCTCCTCCATGCCCGCGGCGAGATCGCGCCCGGCGAAAAATTCATCCACGAATCGATCATCGGGACAAAGTTCGAGGGCGAGATATTTCAGACTTCTAAGGTGGGCGACCTCGATGCCGTCTCCGTCGCGATCAGCGGGCGGGCCTGGATCACCGGCTTCCACCAGTTTGTGCTCGATCCGAGCGATCCATTCCCCACCGGGTACACGCTTTCCGACACCTGGCCCAGCGCCTGATCAACACCCTTCAATGCGATCTGCAGGAGTTTAACATGAATGTCCACACAGACTTCCACGCTGAAGCCAAGACACTGAAATTCGAGACCAGGGCCTTCATTGATGGCGCCTATGTCGCGGCCAAATCGGGCGAGACCTTCGAGACGGTGAATCCGGCAACAGGCAAGTTGCTGGCCAACGTGGCTGCCGGCGGGGCGGAGGACGTCGATCTCGCGGTCAAGGCGGCGCGCCGCAGCTTCGAAGCCGGCACCTGGTCGGGCCTGCCGCCGCGAGAACGCAAGAAAGTCCTGCTGCGCTTTGCGGATCTGATCGAGAAACACAGCGCCGAGCTGGCGCTCATCGAAACGCTCGACTGCGGGAAGCCTATCAACGATTCCATCAATGTCGACTTGCCCGACTCCATCGAGACATTGCGCTGGCATGCGGAGGCGACCGACAAGATCTACGACCAGGTGTCTCCGGCGCCACGCGACGTCGTGTCGATGATCGTGCGCGAGCCGATCGGCGTCGTCGGCGGCGTGATCCCCTGGAACTTCCCGCTATTCGTCGCCATGTGGAAGCTGGCGCCCGCCCTGGCCGGGGGCAACTCCCTGGTCCTGAAGCCGGCCGAGCAGACATCCCTGTCATTGATCAGGCTGGCGGCGCTGGCATCCGAGGCAGGCATACCTGATGGCGTGTTCAACGTCGTTCCTGGCCTGGGACCGACTGCCGGTCAGGCCATAGGCCTCCACAGAGACATCGATTGCGTCAGCTTCACGGGATCGGGAGAGGTGGGTCGGCTATTCCTCAAATATTCGGCAGACTCAAACATGAAGCGCATCATCCTCGAGTGCGGCGGCAAGAGCCCTGCCATCGTGATGGGCGATGTCAGGAATTTCGCTCCGATAGTCGAGAACGTCGCGACCGGGATTCTTTTCTGCCAGGGCGAGAACTGCTCGGCCGGCTCGCGCCTCATCGTCCATGAGAGCATCAAGGACCGCCTGCTCGAGGAATTGAAGCCAGTCTTCCAATCCTGGACTGTTGGCGACCCGCTCGAGCGCACAACGCGCATTGGAGCCATGATCGAGCAGGAGCATCTTGCCAAGGTGCTCTCCTACATCGAAACCGGACGCAAGGAAGGCGCCAGGATCGCCCTGGGCGGAAGCCAGATACTGGCGGGTACGGGCGGCAGCTTCGTCGAGCCGACCATTTTCGATGGTGTTTCCAACAATATGAAGATCGCCCGTGAGGAAATCTTCGGCCCGGTGCTGTCGGTGATCACTTTCAAGGATGAGGCTGAGGCGGTGCGCCTGGCAAACGACACCAACTACGGCCTCGCCGCGTCCCTCTATACCGACGATCTCAACACCGCCCACCGCGTCGCCAAGCAAATCCGCGCAGGAACTGTTTCGGTGAACTGCTATTCGGAAGGCGACTTTGCCGTGCCGTTTGGCGGCTACAAGGAGTCCGGCTTCGGCGGCAAGGACAAGGGCCTGGCCGCGCACGATCAGTACACGGAGACGAAAGCCGTGTGGATCCAACTGCGCTGACGACATCGCCTGGCCAGCGTCTGCGCTGGCCAGCACATTCCCGATCGGGAACTGAACGCGCCTGCGGCTTCGCAGGTGGATCCCCATTGCTTTGAGGTAGGCTGATGACGTCCAAAGAAACGCTAAGGGCAGAGCGGCTTGCCGCGCTGCGGCTGACGGCCGCCGGGCGCCCAAGACGAACCGCCAACCCATTTTTTGGCGTCGGCCCCATCACCGACCTCACCGCCGACGAGGTTGATGCGCGGCTCCTGCGTTTCGAGTTCGATGCCTGGCTGGAACGCAACTACAGGAAGCTCGACGACAGAGGCAACGATATCGGCCCCTTCACCACCGCGGAGATCGGCCGCAGCATGCATCGCGGCTATCCGGCCGACAAGATCCTGCTCGACATGATGCGCGAGATACATCGCTACTTCGGGTTCCCCAAGTCGAACCAGATGGCGGTCGGACTTGGAGGAGGACATAGCGGCTTCACCGCTTGCGTCATGCACCTGATGAACGCGAGCAACGACAAGCAAGGGGTCTACGTCGATACGCCAGCGCCGGAATCGGAAGCGGCAGGCTCCGGCGGCTTCTTCCGCCAGTCTTGGGGTGCCCAGCTTGTCGAACTGCATCGCTATTCAAAGCGAGGCGACGAACGGCGCGTACACTTCTCGCCAACAGAAGGGACCATTCCATCCGCCGGCTATCTGCGCGGCTTGGGGATCGAACTCTTCATCGGCGTCGGTCATGAAACGACTGGCGCCACCACCTACACATCGCAGGATATCTCCAACCTCCTGGAATGGCTCCGCAGCGACCCAGAAAACCATCACGCCGTCCTGGACGCCACATCGCTGCTTGGAGCAATGCCTTGGGGCGACCACGTCGTGCGGGAACTTCTGGCAAGGACCTGCATGTTCATGCCGTTCCAGAAGGCGATCGGCGGCGTCTCCGGTTACTTTGTCGCGACGTTCACGCTGCAAGCGCTGCGGCTGATCGAGCGCAACCAGCGGGATCCTTCCTGGGCAATTCCTCGCCAGCTCAAAATCGCTGTGCCGGCAGATCCCAAACGGCCTTTGAGCGGCGATCGCTCGGTCGCGGTCGGACCGCTTTACGATCCGCAGGGCGACAAGATGCTGGGCGGCGTTATCAATACCTACTCCGCGCTCGCATTCGCAGAGACGACTTTCGGCCTACTGCGCTCCGAGAGGCGGCTCGGCTCGGTGGAGAATCTCAATCGACGCTCAACAGCCAATCGGGACGCCATCAACGAGTGGGTGTCGCGCAGTCCGGTGCTTCGGCTCAGCGTCCCCGAGCCTGAACGCCGCGGCGCCGCTGTGACGCTGTTGAAGGTGGTGGACCCAGCCTTGGAGAGTTCGGGTCTGCACGCACGCATCATTGCGCGCTCCAAGCAACTGCTTGGCTACGAAGGGATCACCCATCCTGACGGAAATCACGAGCCCGGGCTGGACGTCGCCCGTTACGTCAACGCGTTCCCGGGCACGCCGGGCGACTATCGCGCCTGGATCGGCGGGGTTCGCGCCCCAGACGATGTCGTCGCGCTGCTGGACAATCTGCAATATGCCTATCTCAGGGCCAAGGTCGCGGTGATCGAGGAGGAACTCGCCAAGCTCGGAGAACGCTTTCCTTCGTCACCGAGCACAATCGAGAGCGGCCGCAACGGCGATGCCAGCCGAACCTATACCGTGCTTGTCGCTGATCCGATCGGATTGCGATTTGGGCCAGAGGGCACGCTTGACCATAGCGAGGTGCGCGCGCACATGGAGGCAAGGGGAGGCGTCTTCCACCTTGGGGCTGTCTGCCGTGAAGCGCTTGAGCCGGGCCGCGTCCATTTCTCCTATCAGCCGGACCTAAGCACCGCCGACGAGATCCTGCAGCAGACCGACAAAGGTCAGTACGACGCCGTCATTGCGGCAGCTACGGCAATCCCGGAAGAAGCGGTCTTTTCAGAGGGCGGCGTGCGCATCGGCGCGGGCACCGGCAACATGCAGTCCAGATCCTGGGGAGGACCCAACGGCGGCGGCCCTGCGCCTTTGATGAACACGCCAAGCTTCAACAGCCGGGCCACGGCGCAGATGGCGCTCAAGGCGATGCTGAAGGTGGTTCCCGATCTTCCCGTCGATGAATTGCATCAAAGGGTAGTCGACGGGCATTTCGATACCGCGAGGAACCTCCGCGAATTCCCTACCGAAAAGATCGAAGGCAAGAAGGTCGCCATCATTGGATATGGCAATATCGGCAGGGAGTTGGCCAAGCTTTGCAAGGCGTTGCGCATGCGTGTCTGTGTGCATGCCCGCGCAATTCACCGCGAGTGGATAGAGGCCGAGGGCCTCAAATATGCACCGACGCTTCAGGACGCCGCGCGCGGCGCCGACTTCATAAGCCCCCACACCGGCCTCGGCGCATTCGACCAAGCTCGAGGACGCTTCGCAAATGTGGGACTGATCGACGGCGAGATACTCTCACTTCTCAACGATGGTGCCGTGGTCATAAATTACGACCGCGGAGAGATCATCGATGCTTCGGCGCTGGCAGCCGCCCTTGATTGCGGAAAGGTCCGCCATGTCGCGGTCGACGCCGACATCTTCTTCGACGGCCAGACATCCTCCTTCGTCGGCCCGCTGGTCCCGTATCGTCAGCTGGCTCTCAAGTTTCCAGGCAAGCTGGAGCTTCTGCCGCACGCGGCCGCCGACACCGATCACCCCTCTCGAGTGGCCGGCGCCAAACAGGCCGTGGATCAGATTCTCGACGCTATTCTCAACCGTCGGATTGTCAACCGCAAGGGCGAACTGCCCTCAGGCTACATCGACGGTGGATCCCGCACGGTTCCCGGCATCGGAAAGCCTTCGCGCGATCAGCTTGCCGCCGTCATTGCCGACCGGCCAACGCTGGAGGAAGGCAGGGCGCTGAGCGAGAGACTTGCCGCGATATTCGGTGCCTTGTCATGTGCCGGAACAGAGGCGCAGCAATCCCTTCTCACGCAATACGGCAGTCAGCTGGTGGAAACCGGCGCGCGCCTCAATAGCCTTCTTGAGGAGAGGGGGCTCTGATGCAGGCGCGCCTCTCGCTTGGCGCTGCCCGTCGAGGGGACGACGAGGCGCTGCCGGACTTCGAATTCTTCCGCAGGCTGGCCGATGCGGCTGCCGCCGAGACGCTGCCGAGATTTCGCACAAGAGGGTCGCATAATGCCAAGAACACGACCGACATCGCATATGGGCCCGTGAGCGAGGCGGCTCGCGCGGCCGAAAAAGCCATTCGGGGGATCATAGCCGCCGACTATCCAATGCACGCAATGCTGGGCGACCAATTCGGGCCCTCAGGATCAGGGCCGGTACAGTGGGTCATCGATCCGATCAATGGAGCAAAAGCTTTCCTGTGTGGGCTTCCGGTCTGGGGGACCCTGATAGGTCTCACGATAAATGGCCGCCCCACGATGGGCATGATGAGCCAGCCCGATACCGGGGAATGCTTCTGGTCCGATGGCACTAGATCGGTGTGTTGCTCTGCCCAGGGCGAGACGGTTTTGAAAACAAGTGGCGTCCAGCTTCTCTCGGAGTCGATTTGCCACACGAATTCTCCTGAACCGTTCGCACGCCGTCCGGGCAGGGGCTTTGCTCGGCTCGCCTCGTCGGTCAAATTCACGCGGTACGGCGGCGACTGCTACGCATTCGCCATGCTGGCAGCCGGCCAGATCGACCTTTGCGTGGAACTTTCCTTGCAAGCCTGCAATATCGCAGCGCTGATCCCGGTCATCGAGGCCGCCGGCGGTGTGGTCACCCGCTTCGACGGGGGCCGCGCGGAGCGAGGTGGAAACATCCTGGCATCGGCAAACGCCATCCTGCATGAGGCAGCGCTGCGGGTGCTCAATGACATCTGAACGACGGCCACCAGATTTGGGAATGTGTGGCAACGACGAGGTGCCAAAAAAAAGGAAGGGCAGCCGAACCGAGGGGGGATCCCGCCTATGGGGCTGGTTCTGGGTGGTTGTCGCGACAGCAGCCATGTATCTGCTTGTCTGGGTGACCCGGTAACCGGAACGGCTGTCGTGCGATTGGCCGCTCGCTTTAGAGGGCCATCAGCTGCTTCCACATCGCGGGCGCAATGGCGATGCCGCGTTCGGCTGCCAACTTGCGGGCGGCAAGCCGGCGTTCGCCTGGAAGGCGCGTCTGTCCGGCGTCGACCATCGCTGCGACCAGATCCTCGATCCGCTGCGTGAACATCCCAAGCGAGCCGGTTCCCCTGGTCGGATCGATCAGGATAATTGTTTCGCCCGTGTGAGCCGATTCCGCGCCGGGATGGGCCGACCAGTCGACCTGATGGGAAAAGTTGCTACCGGTCAACGCCCCGGCAAGAATGTCGATCATCATGGCGATGGACGAACCCTTGTGCCCGCCGAACGGGAGCAGCGCTCCGCCCTCCAGTATCGCCTTTGGGCTGCGGGTCGGCAGCCCTGCGGCGTCGAGGCCGATGCCCTCCGGAAGAAGCTTGTTCTCGCGCGCCGCAACCGCCACCTCGCCATGAGCCATCGCTGCTGTCGCCTGGTCGAACAGCAGCACCTGCCCATCCATCCGCGGCACGGCAAAGGCCATCGGATTTGTGCCATAGAGCCGCTTGCGACCCCCATGAGGGACGACATAAGTGACGCTGTTGACGACGCCGAGCGCGACCAGTCCCACCTCCGCGAATGGCTCGACATCAAGCCACAGCGGCCCGTTATGGTGGGCATTGCCGATGGCCAGCACGCACGCGCCGGCCGATCGGGCTTTTTCGATGGCTCGCGGCATGGCCGCTTCCAGCGCCGGTCTGGCATACCCGTTGCCGGCGTCCACGTGCAGGTAGGCGGTTCCTGCGTCACGAATGTGCGGGACGGCGCGACCGTCGACAAAGCCGCTCCTGAGATTCTTCACATAACCCGGCATCCTGAACAGGCCGTGGCTTTGCGAGCCATCGCGTTCGGCGCTCGCACAGTTCGTGGCCAGCACGCGAGCGACGTCATCCGACGTTCCGTTGTGCAACAGAATGGGTTCGAGCGTTGCGACAAGATCGGGGAAGCTGCGGTAGATTGGGGGTTCGTCCGAGGGCGGGTCTGTCATGATGATCGCGGATTGGCAGCAACCCGACCCGCTGCCTGTGATTTCGGGGCCGCCAACGAGCACGTCAGGTGCCCATTGGCGGCCGAGTGCCTGGCACAGCCTGGGAGCGGGTCCATGCTAGGCACCCAACACGATGGCGCGAGCTATTCATTGACGTAACGGCGTGCACAACCACGGCCAAGTGAGATCAAGACCTCGTGCTCAATCGTCCCGCAGGCCTCCGCGAGGTCGTGGTCGCGAACATTCGGGCCAAGAATTTCAACTGGGCTCCCCGGCACCAGCGCCCAGTCTGGAACGGCCGAGACATCCACTGTCAGAAGATCCATCGAGACGCGCCCGACAACCTGGGCTGCGAAACCTTGAACAAAGACGGTGGCGCGGCTTGAACCGGCTCTGCAGTAGCCGTTGGCATAGCCGATCGCGACGGTCGCGATCTTAGCCTGCTCGACCAGCCGATATGTCGAGCTGTAGCCGACCGGCGAACCGCGCTTCATCGTCTTGACCTGGATGATCGGGGCTATCACGCTGGCCGGTTGCAACATTGGGTTTTTGCGGCCGGTCAGCGGATTGATCCCGAACGTTGCTTTGCCGGGGCGCACCATGTCGAACAGATAGTTCTCTCCCAGAAAGACGCCAGCCGAATTGGCCAGCGACAGCTTCGCGGCAGGCAGCCCGCTGACTGCTTTGAGGAAAGCGTTCCGCTGGAATTCGCACCGCTCGAAATCGAGATCGTCGGCAGCCGAGAGGTGCGACATATAGAGGAGGGGAGGGATTCTGGACAGGAGCGACAAGTTCTCGCGAAGCCATGCGGTATCGTCCGCAAGCAGCCCAAGCCGGTTCATGCCGGTGTCGAAATGGATGATTGAGCCGAGGGGACGCCCAATCCTATTCGCCGCCTTGTGCCATTCCTCGATCTGGTTGCGGCTGTTGAGGACGGGAAGCAGGTTCGAACCGGCAAATGCCTCCGTTTCCTCAGGCAGAAAACCGCCCAGAACACAGATTTTTGCCTCCTGGAGCACGGTTCGAAGCGCCACGCCGTCTTTGGCGGTTGCGACAAAAAAGGTCCTGGCTCCCGCTTGCCAAAGCGCGAGCGCGCACGCGACCATGCCATGCCCATAGGCGTCGCCCTTCACGACGGCCGCGCAATCGGCATCTCCAGCAATGGCGCTCAAGCGCCTGTAGTTCTCTCGCACCGCTTCCAGATCGACGACCATCTCGGCCTGGTTGATCAGGCTGTGAAGGCCTTGCCCGGTGGGTGAGGATTGACTTCCATTCATGATCGGCGAGCCCGTTCCAGTATAGGAGCTTTGTAAACGTTTACATGCCCCGGCTCAATGGGAATTATGATTTTGAGCTGCTGAAAATCCTCTTAGTCCTTTTAGGCCCTGCTACGGTCACGGCCGTTGTGGCGCAGGGTTCGCTAGTCATTGTGGATGTCGCAGTCAGCTGGCCCAGGTCTCGACGAAGCCCAACACGCTCAAGCCTTCACGCACCTCAGGCGCGCTCATGAAGAGTTCCCAGATCAGCCCGCTGCGGTGGTTCTCGATCATCGCTATGATCGGCCCCTGATTAATCGCCAGATAGGTTCGAGCGAACCAACTCAGGTTCTCGCTGAAGCTGTCGACAAATCCAAAATTTCCCCAGATGCGAAGCGGCTTTGTGAGGAAGTATCTCAACGCCCGCATGGATTCCACCGGCGCGTAGGGAAGGCTGGACAAGGCTGCGCTTGGGGTAATAACGCCCCTGTCATGGTCTGGCGCGTGCGCAACGTAGCCGTAGGGCCCATGGCCTGACGTTAGTCCCCAGCAATCGGCGCCATAGCCGGAATGCCCGTGCGGGTTGCGAGCGCAATGTTCGTAATTGATGCGCGTGTGGGCTACATTCTGTTGCCAGTAACACGCATATCGATCCCTCAGGCGCCGAGGGTCCAGCCCGCAGAACGAATACTGGGCCAAAAACAGGGGCCCACCGTAGTCCGGCCCAAGTGGAAGCACTGTGCCGTAGAAACTCTTCCCGTTGGACATCTGGCCTTCGCGGGCGAACCCCCTGTGATAGGCGCAGGCCCTGATCGGATGGGTGTCGGAACCAGCTGCCAGCACATAAGACAGCAGTCCTTCGTTCCATCCCGACACGGGGCAATTCATCGCCCATCCGCAGCCAGGACTCCAGTGCCAGTAGAGCATTTCTTCGTCGCGGCAGTACCAATTCCATTCGATTGATAGCCATAATCGATCTATCCGCTCACGCAGGCGCACTTCAGCAAAGGATCTTCGGCTAAAGTACTGGCGCGCGCAAAGAAGGCCCTGGAACAACAAAGCGGTCTCCACGCAATCGCCGCCGTCGTCGTTGCGAGCAAATCGAATAGTTCTCCCGCTCCGACCATCGACGAAGTGCGGAAACATCCCGTGATGTCGGCTGACCTTTTCCAGGAAACAGGTTATCCGGCTGAGATGCTCCACCGCGTCATCGCGAGCGATCCAACTGCGTTCGACAGCCACGATGATCGCCATCACCCCGAAACCTGTGCCGCCTATCGCCACGAGATCATTGTCGGACCGGGGAGCAAGCCGCTGTCGGTCGCGCGCCATGCCGCTTGCGGGGTGGGCGCCGTCCCAGAAATATCTGAACGTCTGGCGTTGGACAGCTTCTATCAGCGCTTCGTCTGTCAGGTCCCTGAGGTATTTCATCTGTCACGGCTGCGGGGAAGAACGTTAACACGGCGACGTGCCGGTAGAAGCGGCCTCGTCGAGGATGCGAGTCTGGTAGATGAATTGATGCAAAGCGACCTGACCAAAGCTGGACGTCTTTATCGCGGGGTGCCAGTCGGCGGAAGGCCCGGCCTGGAAAACCTGCCGGCTTAAGCGAAAAATCGGGATCGTCGGTCCGCTATTTATTCTTGTCGAGCAGGACCGCGAGATAGTGCTCAGCCGCTGAGGACTGCGCCTGAGCAATCATGCCGCGTTCAGCGCTTTGTTCGGCAAGCATCGACATCGTGGTTGGAAACAGTTTTGCAAAGATGAGAAGGGCGAGGAAAGGCCAGGAAAATTTCGCAACGCGCAAGAATACAGTGAGCGTACGATTGTGTGCGTTCATGGCGCGCCTTTGAGAAACCGGGAAAGCGGTCGTATTCGCGATCCTCGACGCATGAATAGTAAACGTTTACACGTATCTGTCAACGACTCCCGGATGATGCCGGGTTGCGGCCGCAAGCGGCCAAACGTGAGTAGCCGCCAAAAGAGCGGCTGCGGCATCCGATCTCTTGCATTAGAAATCGACCGGCGCGCACTCCCGACAGGCTTGGAGGAAGCCGTAGGCAGGTAAATCTATCCGACATTGGTGGCCGAAATTATCGGCGGTCGCGCTAGCTTTTGATTTTTGCACTTTGCTCGGCAGCCGTCTCGACTTCGCCGCGGCCTCCAACTTCGACCGAAGGCTCAACCTTCAAGGGGGCTCTCACCCTACGACCCGCTTCAGCAAATGCCGGAACTGAACACTAGGTGTGTGGTCCCGGAATGAGATGGTGCGGGTTGATTTTGAAGATTGACGGGTCCTTAGTCCATGCGTCGCATATGACCTGGTAGGGTGTTCGCCATCGCAGAGCCTTGAGGTGTTTGGCGAAGTTGTAGGCGGCAACGAAGGCCGTGATATGGGCCTTGAGGCTCTCCAGATCGTCGTAATGGTAGACCTTGACCGTGGCGTCCTTGATCGTTCGGTTCATCCGCTCGGCCTGACCATTAGTCCAAGGATGATAGGGCTTAGTCAGCCGGTGTTCGATGCCATTGACGATGCAGACGCGGTCGAAGATGTGCGGCCCCAGGAAGCGTCGGCTGGGATGATCGCGGTTCTTGGGCAGATCGGCGAAGGCCATGCCGTTGTCGGTGAGCACGGTGTGGATCTGGTAAGGGAAGACTTCGACCACGTTCTTGAGGAAGGCTGCGCCTTCCATCTTGCCGGCGCAATCATGGAACTCGACGTAGGTGAACTTCGAAACCCTGTCGATCGCCAGGAACATGATCAGCTTGCCGTCGGAGTGCCGCAGTTCGCAGCTGTCGATATGGACATAGCCGATCTCGTAGGTCTTGAACCTTTTGCGCTGATCCTTGACCGCCTCAACCGGCAGTCGGGATATGCCATGGCGCTGGAGGCAGCGGTGCAAGGCGCTACGGCTGAGGTTGGGGATAGTATCCCTCAGGCAACCAAGCACGTCATCCAGCGGCAATAACGTCTTCTGGCGGAACGCGACCACCATAGCTTCTTCGGCCGGTGTCAGCACCGTGCTCTTTGGCGTCTTGGGTCCCATCGGTGCGTCGGCTGTCGTGGTTCGATTACGCCACTTGGCCACTGTCTTCGGATCTAAGTTGTAGCGGGCGGCAAGGGACCGGGTGCTCTCTTGCGACGCTTGGAACTCGGCTCGAAGACACGGCGTCGTGCGGGCGCTGCCGTGAAGAACACTTGCCATAGTGCATCCTCTTGCTGACGACTCAGCGTTAATGATGCACCATCACACTCAGGGACTACACACCTAGCGTCCTCCGTCCCTGCCGACGACTTCGTCGTTGAATTGCAGACGTTCGGTGAGGCACACTGATAGCATCACTGCATCGTCCTCGCTCCTGGACACGAACGCATGTCCCATCGTGCTATCGATGTAAGCGCTGTCTCCAGCTTTGAGCACGAGAGGAGAGTAGAGGCTGGTGTGCAGTTCTAGTTCCCCGCTCACGACGAAGATGAATTCTTCGCCGTCGTGTACTGACCAATTAGCCCGCGGTGGAACCTCACGCGTGCGAATTGTCATGACCAACGGGATCATGCCTTTGTGAAGAAGTTCGGACGAATGGACTTCATAATCATAGTAGTCCGACGCAAACGGCTGCCCTTCACCGCGGCGGGTGGAGACCCTCCTTGCAGTATAGTGTTTCGGCGCTTCCACACCTGGAGCTGAATTATGCTCTGTACTCTCGAAAAGCTCCGCAACAGGCATTCCAAGTCCGTGAGCGATCTTCACCACGGTGTCGAATGATGTCGACACCTGCGCGTTTTCGATCTTCGAAAGAGCGGATATGGACAGCCCCGAAGCTTCACCCAATGTCTCAAGTGTCCAGCGCTTCTTCCGGCGCAGGTGTTTGATATGGGCCCCGAGATTGAACTCGCTACCGTCCTGTTCCATAGGTTTTTTCATTACTTGCTCCGCTTTGCCTTGCGGCCGAAAAGATAGTTCTCACACGAAAAATCGTTTTACTATAATCAAATTTGGTTCGCTAGGGGCAGACGACACCTGCGGTATGCGTTTGAGCCACTTTCCCTGGCCGCAGCGCGGCAAACAAACTACCGCGAGAAGGCTCTTCCGTCCGCAGAATCCTTGGGAATTGGCGTTGGCAAACCGCAAACGGGGACATAACGCACTCGACGCAAATGCGGGTGCGCACGTTACCCAGTTTCGCTCCTTTCGGTCCACCGCAACCGGGAGGAAGGGAAAATTTCCCCTCTACGTTTTCCGATAGGAGAAATCCTTGACATTTTTCCCATAGGAATGTTCAGTCTGCAAACCATGGGTGCGAGGCGGTGGCATGCGTGGGTAGGAAACGAGAGCTAACTCAACCAAAGGGGACTGCGATGATCATGCAAAAAAATAGACTGAAAATGAGCCGACGCGATATGCTCAAGGCTGGTGCGGGCCTGGCGGCCGCTGCGACCCTTGGCGCCCCCAGCATTGTTCGAGCGCAATCCAAAACGATCACCGTTGCAAACAGCGGTGGCGCGCTCGAAGCCGCGTTCAAGGCTGCATATTTCGACACCTTCGAGCAGAAGACCGGGATCAAAGTCATCAGCGCGCCCTACCTGGACTCGGCAAAGCTCAAAGCAATGGTCGACGCGAAGTCAGTCGATATCGACGTTTCGGATCTCGATGCAGCGGAGGCTGCCCCCGCCGCCGGGTTGGGACTTCTTGAAGAAATTGACTATAAGATCGTTCCGACCAAAGGTCTTCAGAATGGCTCTGCAAACCCATACTGGACCAACATCTACATTGCTGCTTCGGTGATCGCCTGGAACGTCGACGCCGCGAAGAGTATGGCAATACCGAAGAATTGGAAGGAGTTCTTCGATCCGAAAATGAAGGGTCAGCGAACGCTCTGGAAGAGCGCGAACCAGACTCTAGAGCTTGCGGCGTTGGGATCCGGTGTCGACCCCAAGAAGCTCTATCCGATCGACCTCGATGCGGCCTTCAAGGCTTTAGACGGAATTCGTTCGGACATTTCGTGGTTCGAGTCCGGCGCGCAGGCAGCGCAGCTCGTAAGCGACAACCAAGTCGATTTTGGCATGGTCTGGAACGGCCGTATCCAGCCGCTGAAGGCCAAGGGTGCGCCCGTCGATTACACTTTCAATAATGCACTGTTCACCTACGGAGACCTTTGCGTCCCTAAAGGCGTCCGAGATAAGGCGCTCTCCATGGAATTTGTCGCCCACTGCGTCGATCCCAAGAATCAGGCGATCTTTGCCGAAAACATCGCCTACGGCCCGACAAACCAGGAAGCGTTCGCCCAGCTGTCCCCTGCTCGACTGGCGGAAATCCCTAACTCGCCGGAGAATTTCCCCAAGGGAACGATGATCGACATCGACTACTGGGTCAAGAACGGCAAGGAGGTCTTCGACCGGTTCAACAACTGGGTGGTCGGTTAGAGATTGCTAACTGAACGTATCCCGCCGCAGTGTGGAAACCTGCGGCGGGAAGAGGTGGTCATAATTTCGAACAGAATGCCAACAGCTGGGTTAGGCATTCGCTGCTGTCGTGAACGTATTTTCGACCACAACTGCCCAAACAAAGGCGCGGACCCATCGGCCAGCGCCTTCCATCGTTGCTATCGATCGCTCGCAGTGGACTACGTCTCTGCAGACACCGTGCGCAGCGTCCTGAACGGCGTGCCGATCGCCGCGCGCTTTAGCAGCTCGTCTTCTTTCAGCGCGATCCCGATGCCCGGCCGTTCGGGCAAGTCGATGAAGCCGTTCACGGGAATGAGTGGCACATCGCAAATCTCGCAACCGACCTTATCGAAACTTAGGAAATACTCGGTCAGCAGGAAGTTCGGCATTCCCGCGCTCGCCTGCATGGTGGCGGCAAGTGAGACCGTCGTCGAATTGTAGTTGTGCGGGCTGACACCGACATGGTGCGATTCCGCGGTAGCTGCGATCTCCTTCAGCTCCAGAAGGCCTCCGCACACCGAGATGTCGGGATTGATGATGTCTGCGCCGCGAGCTGCGAAAAGTGAGCGAAAGTCGTCCTTGGTGTATAGGGTCTCGCCCGCCACAATCGGAGAATCCGAAACCTGCCGCACTTCTTGCAGTCCCTCCAGATCGAACGCAGGTACAGGCTCCTCGATCCAATAAGGGTGCAGTTGCGCGATTGCCTTGGCGAAACGGGAAGCGATGTTGGGGCTGAAACGTCGGCTGCATTCAATGAGCATTTCTACGTCGTCGCCGACGGCGTCGCGTACCGCCGACACCATTGACACGGCATGCCGCTCGACATCCTTGTCGATGTAGGTGCGCACGGGCAGGGGAAATGGATCAAACTTTAGAGCCGTGAACCCCCGGCTGACGACAGCCTCGGCCGCCTTCGCTATGTCAAAGGGCGTTTTTGCCTCGTAAGCCCAGCCATTCGCATAGACCCTGATCCTGTCGCGGTATCGTCCTCCGAGAAGGTTGTGAACAGGCTGATTGCAGGCCTGCCCGACGATATCCCAAAGCGCTATCTCGAGCCCGGAGAGCGCACTGTAGAACTCCATCGATCCGCGGCGATGCACGTAATCGTCGCGCAGCATGGTCACTGCGTACTTGATCTGAAACGGATCGCGGCCGACCAGGTATCGGCCGAATTGGACGAGGTGACTGACAATGGCATTTTCTCTGTCCGATTGCGAATACGCTTCGCCCCAGCCAACAATGCCGGCGTCCGTCTCGATACGAACAAATATCCAGTGTTTCTTCGTTCCGTTATCTACAACGTAGGACCTGATACTCTTGATCTTCACACTGTAGTCTCCGTGTTTGCCCACTCGGGAGCATGGAGCCTTGAGGCCCATGGGGTCGGCAACTCAGTCCGACGGCGCAATCCAGACCGATTTGACATTTGTGTATTCTTCAACGTGCTGACGACCCGACTCCCGCCCGAAGCCGCTCATTTTGTATCCCCCAAAGGGAACCGCCGGATCGGCAAGTTGGTATGAGTTCGCCCAGACAACTCCGGACTTGATACGTCTTGCCAATGCATGCACGGTGTCAAGCCGGCTAGACCAGACGCCCGCGCCAAGGCCAAAAACGGTGTTGTTCGCAAAAGCGACGACCTCTTCCAGGCTGTCGAAAGGAAAGACGGTCAGCACAGGACCGAATATTTCTTCCCGCCCGATGGCCGCGTCGGGGCTAACGTCCGCGAATACCGTTGGAGCGACAAAATTTCCCCCAGATAATTCGCCGTCGATAAGGCGGCATCCTCCCGAGACAAGTCGCGCTCCTTCGCTGATACCGCTTTCAAAGAAGCCACAGACGCGGTCCAGTTGTTTCATCGAAACGAGCGGACCGATTTGCGTAGAGGGATGAAGGCCGTTTCCGATCTTGAGATTCCTGCCGTATTCGGCAACGCCATCGACCACCTGGTCGTAAACCGACCGTTCGGCAAAGAGGCGCGAACCGGCACTGCAAATCTGTCCACTATTGTTGAAGATGGCCTGCGCAGCCCCTGGTATCGCTCTACCCAGATTGGCGTCGGCGAAGACGATGTTCGGCGACTTGCCGCCGAGTTCCATGGTCAGTCGCTTCATCGTTGGCGCGGCAGCCTTCATTATCCGTTGACCAGTCACATGGCTTCCGGTGAACGCGATCTTGTCGACTGCCGGATGTTCCACGAGCCTTGCGCCCGCTACCGTTCCGGACCCGGTGACAATATTGAACACGCCCTTCGGTATTCCTGCCTCCAGGGTCAGTTCACCCAATCGTAACGGCACAAGGGGAGCCTCTTCCGCGGGCTTCAGCACCATGGTGCAGCCGGTTGCCAGCACGGGGCCCAGCTTCCAGATGGTTGAGGGGATCGGACCATTCCAGGGGGTTATCGCTCCGACGACGCCGATGGGTTCACGAAGCGAATAGGAAAAAATGTCGCCGCCATGGGAATTCTGGATTGTTTCGCCGTGTATGGATACCGCCATCGCCGCGTAGTACCGAAGCAGACCGACCGCGCGTTTACGAAATCCCATCTGACGTGAGATCGGCGCGCCCATGTCGATCGTCGCAAGTACAGCGAGTTCCTCGAAGTTCGCATCCACGAGATCGGCAAGCCTCAAGAGGAGGTTCTGGCGATCGTATGGTGTCATCGTGGTCCACGGACCTGTCTCGAAGGCGCGACGCGCCGCCGCGACAGCGCGATTGATGTCCTCCTCGTCGCCCATGGCAACATCGACAATGGTTGTCCGGGTCGCGGGGTTGATAGAGGGATAGGTGCCGCCAGATGCTGGTTCGACCCACTCTCCGTCTATGAGAAGTTTTTTGGTTCCCCGTAGGAACGAGTAGTCGGTTCGCACGGACGGTTCTTGAGGCACTTCACTTCTCCTTTTCCCCGCTCGCAATTGTTCCCGACGCCGGCCCCGCGCGCAGTGCGCGCCTTCAGTTTCATTCTTCGTCGGAGGGTTCGGTCTTGCGCTTTTCGAATGGGGCGAACTGCTGCTTGCGCCATTCCAACGCGGCTTGAAGACTTACATTCGTCCGAAGCTCGTCGAAGGCGTCGCGTTCGGGCGACCCGGCGGTCCGCATCATGGCGGCCATATCCGCGCCGTGGCGCAAGGCCGTGAACAGGCCCATAGTCTCAAAGCTTTGATTGATCGAGCGCTTGTTCCACCGTTGGCAATTCGCGGCGACACGTGACATCCGCTTTGCAATAAGCAAAGTCTCTTCAAAGAGCGAGGCCGCCGGAAAAACGCGCTCGACCAGGCCCACTTCCAAAGCTTCGTGCGCATCCAGGACGTCGCCGGTATAGATAAGCTCGCGGCATCTGCTCCCGAGTATCCAGGGAGCCATCATCGTGCCGATCGCGCCCGCGAACCGAGCCTCCAAGACGCCGATTCGGGATCGGTCGGAGCAATATCTAATGTCGCAACACAACGCCAACTCAAGGCCGCCCGCCAAACAAAACCCGTCGATCATGGCAATCACAGGTTTACTGCAGCGCCAGTTCGACAGAAGGAATTGCTGCTGATCCAGATACCGATCATTGATCTGTTCGATGTTCCGTTTGGCCCCGGGATACTCCTTTAAATCGTATCCGGCCGAGAATGCGCGGCCTCCGGCGCCCCTCAAAATGATCACCCGGACATCCTCGTTGCGATCGAGGTCAGCGATCAGTTGCCGGTATTCGACCGTCAACTGATCATTGATCGCGTTCATTCGGTCCGAGCGGTTGATGGTGATCACGGCGACACGATCATCGACTTCGACAAGAAGCGTTTCGTACATTGGGGGCCCCATTTTTCGGATCGCACTTTTACCGAATTTGTTCTGGGCGTCTAGTTTTTTTCTTATGGGAAAGATATTTCTTGACACGCAATGTTCCGAAAGCTTTGAATGCCCTTCATCAAGGACGCTAAAAGCGCCGAAAATGAAAACGGGGAGGGTCTGTGTGATCGTTAGTCTGGGCAGGGACCTGACAGCTGCGCTGTTAGCTCCAGACGATTTCAAGGCACTTTCCCTAAGGCTGGATGCGAGCTGGCCCGCGGGCTTATCGGATGAGGATATCCGATCCGGCCTGTCTGAGTGGGGTAGCCTCGAAGACCTCAGTCACGTCTGGGTGCCAGTCCAGCAGTTGCGACGACTCGGCCCTCAAGATGTCAACTGGCTCACCCGTTTCGACGCGATGATCGAAAGGGCCGCCCAATACGGCTGGACCCGCAAGCAGGCGGCCGAGGTCCGCATGCATATTGACCCATACTCAAGAAAATAAAGTGACGAAGGAAAAACGCATGTCTCACCTGCCTTTAAAGCACGGGCTCTTCCTACCGCCGTTCCACACGGTAACCGAAAGCCCGACAATCTCGCTGCACCGAGACATGGAGATCATTCGCTGGGCGGATGAGCTTGGCTTTGACGAAGCTTGGGTCGGAGAGCACCATTCGGGAGGATTCGAGATCATCTCGTCACCGGAAATTCTGCTGGCCGCCGTCGCGGAGCGGACTCGCAGGATCCGGCTCGGAACGGGCGTGGTATCGCTGCCCTACCATAACCCCTTGATGGTCGCGAACCGGATCGTCCAACTCGACCACATGACGCAGGGACGGGTCATCTTTGGCGTTGGCCCTGGGCTGCTTGTCACGGATGCGAGGATGCTCGGCATCGACCCTCAGCACACTCGCGACCGGATGGCGGAAGCACTCGAAGTCATCGTGCGTCTTTTCCGGGGCGAGACCGTTAGCCACACCTCCGACTGGTTCGTCCTGAAGGACGCACGGCTGCATTTTGCACCATTCCAGCTCCCACACCCTGAAATAGCCCTCGCCAGCTCGATTTCACCGTCTGGTGCGAAGGCAGCTGGAAAATTCGGGTTTTCCATGCTTTGCGTGGCCGCGGCTGATCGCGCCGGCTTTGACGCCCTTAAGACGAACTGGGAAATCGCCAACCAGGTCGCGGAAGCCAATGGCAAGAAAATGGACCCGCGAGGGCTTCGTCTCGTCGCACCCATTCACATCGCCGAGACCCGCGAGCAGGCGGCCAAGAACGTTCAGTTCGGCCTTCGCGACTACATGGACTACTCGAACAGCGTCGCGCCGGGCCGTTTCCCCGTCGACGGCGATCCGGTCGCCTACATGAACGGAATCGGCGGCGCCGCAATCGGCACGCCCGACGATGCGATTGCTTTGATCGAGCGCCTGATCGGCCGCCAGGGAGATTTCGGAGTCTTCCTTCAGATGGCACACAATTGGGCGGATTGGGATCAGACGCGTCGATCCTACGAACTCTACGCGCGCTATGTCATTCCACACTTCACGAAGGTGAATGCCAATCGCAACGCCTCGCTGAGCGAGATGGCGCGTAATGCCTCGAACAACGAAGCCGAACGTAGGCGAGCGGTCGACGCCCAGATCACTAAGTACGCGACAGAATCGAAGAAGGGCTAGCCTCTATTGAGGTGTCATGAGTGAAGCTCCGCGCGGCCCAAGTTTGCTGGCGCGATCAACAAGGAGCCGTTCAGGCAAATCGGCAAGGCTTTGGGAATTAGCTATGGGTGGACATCTGGAAAAGCGACGTTCCCGTGGTTTGAACGGCCATCTATGGCTACTGTTGCCCGCCGCGTTTCTAATCCTGCCGTTCTTTGTTTGGCCTTCCGTGCTAATTATCGGCAAGAGTTTTTCCGGCGATACGGGGCCGTTAGAGCAGTACAGGATCGTGTTCGCGAGCCCCGGCATCAGAACCGTGATGGCCTACACCTTCTATGTTTCCGCTGTAGTCACGGGGATCACTCTCGTTATCGGGTATCCGGTTGCCTTTGTCGTGACCCATCTACCCAAGAAGATCGCTGCTATCTGTGTTGCTTTGATATTCCTTCCATTCTGGGTCAGCACAGTCATCCGGACTTTTGCCTGGATGATCATTCTGGCGCGTAAAGGTCCGCTCAATGAAAGTCTGCTGGCGATTGGGATCCTCAGCCAGCCACTGCGCCTGCTCGATAACGGAGTGGGGATGATCCTCGCGATGGTCTATATCCAGATACCTTTCATGGTGATCCCCCTCATCAACACGATGAGGACTATCGACCCGAGTTACATGCGAGCGGCAGCCATATTGGGAGCCAACCCATTCTGGCAAATCGTCCGGGTCTATTTTCCGCTGTCTCTGCCCGGCGCAATGGTCGGATCGATACTGGTCTTTATCTCCTCCCTGGGCTTCTTTGTCACTCCCTCGCTTCTCGGAGGGTCTCGAACGATGTTGTCCATCCTCATCAACCAGCAGGCATCTCGACTTCTGAACTGGCCTCTTGCGTCCGCCCTGGCGACGGTCGCGCTCGTTCTAACCGCAGCATTGTTCCTTATTTACAAAATGGTGCGCCGCGCCGCCGCAACCAGCGGAGGCATCGCATGAAGAACGAAGGTGTCCTGTGGAAGATCTTACGGTTATCCGTTCGCGCCATGACGATGCTGCTGTTGCTTGCGATGCTCGTGCCTCTGGCGATCATCGTCATACTGTCGCTATCGGATCAGTCGTATCTTTCGTTTCCACCAACCGCCTATTCATTCCGTTGGTATCGGTCGTTCCTCGCGAATTCGGACTACCAGAGCGCGATCATAAACAGCCTGACCATCGGCGTGTCGGCGGCATTTTTGGCTACCGTCGCCGGAACACTGGTGGCGATAGCCGTTATTCGTGGAGCAATCCCAGGCAAGGACCTCCTGTCGACCTTGATGATGGCTCCGGCGATCTTGCCACAGATCATCCTGGCGATCGGTCTTTATCCCATCAGCGTGCTGCTGTCGTTGAACGGCACGTACTGGGCGGTAATCCTGGCGCACGCTGCGGTATCGATACCCTTTCCATTCATCGCTGTGTGCGGGGCGTTGCAGGGATATTCTGATCGCATCGAGTACGCGGCGATGAGCCTCGGGGCTTCCCCTCGCCAGACTTTCCGGCACATCACCCTGCCTATGATCGGCCCTAGCGTTTTCTCGGGCTTCGTCTTCGCGTTGGCTTTCTCGATCGACGAACTCGTCCTCGCAATTTTCCTGACAAGTCCGTCGACCAGAACGCTACCACTGCTCCTGTGGCAGCAGTTGAATTATCAAGTGACGCCCGAAATCGCAGCCGCGGCCACTGCCCTTCTCACGTTTACGCTGTTGCTGATCCTTAGCGCCACGATTGTGCGACGGTTCAGCCAACAGAAATACAAGGTCTCAGGCGCATGATGATGGGTATTGGAAAAATCAAGGCTGGTTGCGCTGTTGCCATCAGAGAACTCACCAAAGAATATTATCCCATTGTCGCCGTGGCCCCGACCAGCGTCGATGTGGCGTCGGGCGGGTTCTTTGCGATCATTGGTCCGAGCGGTTCTGGAAAATCCACGTTGTTGGGCATTTTGGCGGGATACGTGCAGCCCACAGCCGGCAGAGTCGAGGTCAATGGGAAGGACATCCTTTCCGAGCCGATGTATCGACGCAACATCGGCATGGTCTTCCAGAACTACGCGCTCTTCCCCCACATGACCGTTGCGGAGAATATTGCGTTCCCCTTGAAGATGCGCGGCCTGCAAAAGTCAGAGGTCACCGAACGAGTTAGACATTCGCTGGCGATGGTGCGGTTGGAACAGTACCGTGATCGCAAACCCGGGATGCTATCGGGTGGACAACAGCAGCGTGTCGCGCTCGCGAGAGCGGCAATCTACCAGCCCTCGCTACTGTTGATGGATGAGCCGCTCGGCGCCTTGGACAAGAACCTGCGAGACGAAATGCAGGAAGAAATCAAACGCTTCCAGCAGGAACTCGGCATAACGGTCATCTACGTCACGCATGATCAGCAGGAAGCTGCGTTTCTGGCGGACCGTATCGGCATAATGAAGGATGGAGCCATGGTGCAGATCGGCACTCCGCGAGAGCTTTATGAGCGTCCGACAAGCCGATTTGTCGCGGGCTTTCTCGGTGAAGCCTCTGTGTTTGCGATTACCGGCTTGTCGGCAGGCTCCGAGGCTTCAGCTACCATCGAAGGAGGCCTTTCGATGAGGATCAATCCGGCCAACGCCGCCCGCGGCGGAAAATATGTCTGTATTCGCCCGGAAAATGTGATGATCGGCCAGGAAGCGGCCCGGTTGCCCAACGTCTACGAGGGCGTCATTACCGAATCCTTATACACCGCCGGGAGCGTTAGGTATCGCATCACTGCACCGGCTGGACAGAGCCTCGTTTCGCGCGCGCTGCCCCACACTGGGTTTCAGCTTTACGAGACGGGCCGGACGGTCAAGTTCGGCTGGTCGCCCGACGACGTCTGCGTCATCAACTAACAAGCTGCGTGCTTGCCCTTTCCCCGGAGAAAATGCGGTGTCGCATTCAAAGACTTTTGATTTCATCGTGGTGGGCGCAGGTTCGGGCGGCGCGGTCGTGGCGGCCAGACTCAGTGAGTCGGGTAAATACAGCGTACTTCTGCTCGAAGCCGGACCCGAAGATAGGAGCCCACTGATCAAGATACCTCTCGGTCACCCGCTCCTTTACAACAATCCGAAGTATAACTGGAACCTGGAGAGCGAGCCGGAGCCCGAGCTCAACAACCGGACCTCCTTCCAGCCTCGGGGCCGTGTACTTGGTGGCACCAGCAGCATCAACGGCATGATCTATGTCCGTGGTAATCGCCTTGACTATGATGACTGGCGCCAGATGGGATGCATCGGCTGGTCGTACGACGACGTCCTTCCATTCTTCAGGAAGGCAGAATCCAACATGAGGATATTCGACGAATATCACGGGAACGAAGGTCCGCTGACGGTGTCCGATCAGTCGCCACCGAACCCGCTGGTCAGGGCGGCACTTAAGGCGTACGGAGAATCCGGCATCCCACATAATCCGGATTTCAACGGAGCCGTGCAGGATGGTTATGGACTTTATCAATTCGCCATCAACGACGGGCGCCGAGCAAATACCTCGGCAGCTTACCTGCGCCCGGCTCGGTCGAGGAAGAACCTCGTTGTCCAGACCAATTCCAACGTGAAGCGGATCTTGTTTAAAAATCACCGCGCCGTAGCAGTGGAAGTGTTTCGGGAGGGCGGGACTGAGACGGTATTCGTCCGCCGTGAAATCGTCGTCTCCGGGGGTGCGTTTCACAGCCCGCATATCCTCCAGCTCTCCGGCATCGGCCCGGGCGACCTCCTTCGACGCCACGGGCTGGCGATCGAGGTCGACCTGCCCGGCGTTGGTGAGAACCTGCAGGATCACTTCTGGACGTCGATCATCTACAGGTCTTCCGCGGCGATGACCCTGAACGACATCGCAAACAGCTATCTTAGGCGCGGTGTAGCCGCGCTCCAGTACCTATTTGGCCGGGGGCCGATGCGCGGTACCGGAATGCACATCGGCGGCTTTGTGCGAAGCGACGAGCGATTGGACCGCCCAGATCTCCAAATCCACATGGGGACCTGGGGGGCGAAATCACGAACGGCCGCCGGCGTCGTCCCGCATCCGTTTTCGGCGTTCTCTTTAAGCCCTGTGCATCTGGCGCCCCAAAGCCGCGGCATGGTGCGGATCAGAAGTTCGAACTTCCAGGACAAGCCGGAAATACGCTTTAATTTCCTCAAGCACGACGAAGATATGGAGACGCTGAAGCGCGGCATCAAACTGTCCCGCAAAATCGCGCGTCAGGCTGCATTGAGAGAATTCGTCGTCGAAGAGGTGCTGCCCGGCCCGACGGTGAACACCGATGACGAGATTGAGGCCGACATCCGCAATCGAGGTATGTCGAACCTGCATCCGACCAGCTCATGCAAGATGGGCGTCGATAACGCAGCCGTAGTCGATCCTCGCCTTAAAGTGAGGGGGGTCGAGGGACTTCGCGTCGCCGACGCGTCGATCATGCCGCGGATTATCGTCGGAAACACAAATGCACCCACGATAATGATCGGCGAAAAGGCCGCCGCAATGGTACTGGAAGACGCACGTTGACCATGCAGGCCTAGCTTCAGTCTCGTCCACGAAGGGCCAGTCGCAATTATTTCCTGTGGTTCTAAATTTTCCTATAGGCAATAATTTTCTAGATATGTCCGTGGTTGTCAGATATGTTTGGCTTTAGGAAAACCACCAACTCTCTCGTCAAAAACGAGGAACGAACCATGCAGGAAATGTTGCCGCAGTTCGCGGGAGCAGGGTCGTCTTTAACGGTGGTGCAGGACGAACTGAACTCGCTGAAGGCCGGCTACCCGATGGTGTGGCAGAATGGTCGTTGGCGGCCCTTTGTAGAAGCGGTCACGCACGCTTCGATTACGGCGACGGATTTGGAGGCCGCCGCAGCATCCTGGAAAAGCTACCGGGCGGTGCTTGCGGCTCTATTCCCTGGAGAAGTCCCGGAGTCGGGCGTAATCGACTCGGAGCTTGCGGACATCAGCTCAATTGCGGGCCGGAAAAACACCTTTCTCAAGGCGGATCATGACTTGGCGATAGGTTCGTCTATTAAGGCGCGTGGGGGTGTGTTCGAAGTATTGCAGCACGCCGACGATCGTGCAGCCATAGATGGCATTCCGTTTGACCCCGCAACGCCCGACTGGGCGCTGCTGCGTTCAAATCTTCGGACGCGAAGAATTGTCGTTGGAAGCACGGGCAACCTTGCCTACAGCGTGGCGCGCACGGCGCAAGCGTTGGGTTTTCAAGCCGAAGTCCACATTTCCGTAGACGCCACACCTTTCAAGAAGGGTAGGCTCCTCGAGCTGGGTGTCGAAGTAGTCGAGCATAGCGGCGACTATAGGCAGGCGGTAGCGGCCGCCCGGAAGTCGGCGGCGCATGACGATGCGGCCTATCTGATTGACGACGAGAGTTCCTCGCGCCTGTTTCTAGGCTATTCGTACGGCGCGCGGCTTCTCGCCGACCAATTGGCGTCGCGCGGGATCAGCATCGACGAAACCCGTCCCCTCGTGGTTTATCTGCCGTGTGGCGTAGGCGGCGCTCCGGGCGGATTGACGTTCGGGCTCAAGGCGATTTTCGGGGACAACTGCGCTTGCGTTTTTGTAGAGCCCACTCAGTCGCCATGTTTTCTTGTCCAGTTGATGTCGGGCAAAAATAACCCGACCTCTGTCTACGATATCGGGCTCAACAACAAGACCATCGCAGACGGCTTGGCGGTGCCTTCGGCGTCGCTCTTCGCGGTCGCTCAAGTCGCTGAGATGGTCGAAGCCTGCGTCACTGTCGCAGACGTCGATATGCTGGAACTTTCGGCCAAGCTCGGCAAGCACGGATATCCGGTCGAGCCATCGGCAGCGTCAGCGCTCGGCGCGTTGGAGCCCTTTACCCAAGCCTGTGGCGAGCATTTGGACGAACGGAAAAGGCGCTTCGCCAGCGCTAGTTCCACTCATGTCGTCTGGAGCACGGGCAAGAGCACTCCGGATACCCTCAAGCTTCTATCGCAGCTCGCAAATCAGAATAGAGTCGGAGCATAGAAGTTATGACCCCGCGCGAGGAAATCGAGCTTATTGAAAATGGTCGGCGAGTTATCGAAGCCGGAACCCTCGCGGCCAGTCTGAGCGAACTGCTCAGGCTTAATGCCGACAGGTATCCTCAGCAGACGGCGTTAAGGGAGATCGACGGGCAGGGGAGGGTCCTTACGTATCGTGGTCTCAACGGCCTCGTCTGGCGGGTAGTGGCGTTGCTCTCCTCGCTCGGAGTTAAGAGAGGCACGCATGTTGCCATCGCGTTGTCGAACTGCGTCGAAATCATTGCTATCTGGATCGCCCTCTCCCGTATCGGGGCGGTTGCGGTCGGCGTCAATCCAAGCCTGACTGAAAAAGAGCTCGAGTACATCCTGGATACGTCGGACTCGGAATTCCTCGTCCTTGATGAAGGGCGGCGGGATTGGGTGTCCGATTGGAAGCGCTTTCTACTCCCCTCGGAGCGGATAATAGTGGTCGGGACCGGGGCCGGGCAGAAGGTCGGCCGATCCTTCAACGCCGACCTAGCTGGGCAGGGGTACCGAGAAACTCCGGTCGCAAGCCCCGATATCGATGCGCCGGCGAGCATTCTCTACACCTCAGGTTCAAGCGGTCGCCCCAAGCCCGCGCTCTTGCCGCATCGTTGGCACACCATGATGGGACACGTGCGTTCTCTGCAAGGCCCCCGAGTTACAAACGTTCTGATCGAAAATCCCATCTATTACATGGGCGGGCAATGGCGACTGGCAATGGCCCTGACACAAGCCGCCACAGTGCTGGTGGCCAGCAAGCCTACGCTCAATCATTTTGCAGAACGAGTTGCTGGTTACGAAGTCGAGTTTTCCTCCCTGTCAAACTTGATCGCCAAACGACCGGACTTCTCACTCGATGTCCAGTCTCGGTTGAAATGGATGGCGTGCTGCGCTCTTCCCAAAGAGTTGCATGCGGAAGCCGAGAGAAAAATCCGAGCCCCAATCCGCGAAATCTACGGCTCGACGGAAATGGGTTCGACGATCGTGATGCCGACGCAGGCGACAACCATGGTTGGATCCGGCTCAGTTGGCCTTCCCGCAGCCTTTCGGTCCTGCCGTATCGTGGACGCGCTTGGCAACGAAGTTTCGCGGGGAAGTGTCGGCGAGCTACAAGTTCGAGGGTCGGGAATGCTGACGGGCTATTACAAATTGCCTGAGGCTTCCGCCGATGCCTTCGACATGGGATGGTTCAAGACCGGCGATCTGTTCCGTCAAGACAGTGACGGTTACTACTTCTGGGTTGCCCGTGCCAAAGACGTCATCAGGCGAAGCAATGAAAACATCTCGGCGACCGAGTTGGAGGAGGAAGTCGGTAAACTCGCCGGCATACTGGAGGTCGCGGCACTTCCCGTGCCCGATGATTACCGTGGGGAAGAGGTAAAACTATACATCCGCCTACAGCCCGGGTTTTCGAACAGCGAGGTATCGCCAAAAGCGATCCTTGAGCACTGCCGCAGTCGACTGGCTACTTATAAGCTGCCGAGATACATCGAGTACGTCGACGAGTTTCCGCTCACTGTCTCCCTCAAGATTTCGAAGCCCGACCTGAAAAAGGCAAAACCCGATCTGCGAGTGGGCAGTTTCGATCTGGCTGAGAACCTGTGGCGATGACAATGCCCCCAAGGCCAGACACACGAGGGCTCATCGAACGAATAGGTGCGAGCGATCGCCATGAATTCGGGGACTTCTTCATTTCAAGGCTTCTCGGGCTAAGGATCGAATACCCAACCGGGGGATGCGACGTCACGTTCGAAGTAGTGCCGGAGCTAACCAATCCCGTGGGCACTCTCCACGGAGGAATTATGGCAACGGCGATCGACGTATCCATGGGCCATCTTCTCTTCAAAACCCACGCGTCTCCGGCGGCCACTCTCGAAATGAAGATTCAGTATCTAGCCCCGGCGTTAGTGGGCGAGATGGTGGTATGTCGGGCGTCATTTCTCAGGGCAGGCAAGTCGATCAATTACGTCAGATCGGAGGCGCGCAACGCCTCCACGGAGGCACTCTACGCCTTTGCAACCGCGACATGGAAGGCAACAAAACCGTCAGGCAATGAGGGAAGACAGTCATGAATGCATGCCCTTCGAATGCACATCCGCTAACAGGATCGTCAAATCTCATGAACAACCCGGAAGTTGCGCGTGACGTTTTCCGTTCGATCGCCGGGCATTGGCCGAGTGGCGTCGCAGTGATTACGAGTGTCAGTGAATCGGATGAGCCGGTGGGGCTGACGATGAGCGCCGTCATGTCGCTTTCGGTTGAGCCGCTTCAGTTTCTTATCAGCGTCGACAACAAATCGAACACGCTGCCTTCGATCATTTCCAGCGGCCGCTTTTGCATCAATTTCATGGCGCAAGGTCAGGAAGCTATCGCGATGCGTTTTGCCAGCAAGAAGGGCGAGAAGTTCGAGGGCCTTGCCTCAAGGCGGCTCGAGAGCGGATCAATCTTGATTGAGGGCGTCCTCGCTTATGCCGATTGCGAGGTGGGCGCGGTCTACGACGGAGGTGATCATCGTATTCTGGTCGGGAGGGTGAAAGACATGGCGCTGCTTGGAAGTGTGCCGCTGGCATACTTCGCAGGAAAATTTCGAAGGGTAACGGATGCCTGAGAGTCAGGATCTCACCTGGGATTGCCATGTCCATGTCTTTGGCGACCCGCGGCAATTTCCCTTCGACCCCTCAAGGACATATACGCCGGGGCTGGCGGACGCAGATGCCCTCAAGAGTTTCAGGCTACGCCACGGCATCGACCGTACAGTAATTGTCCAGCCGAGTGTGTACGGCAACGACAACAGCTGCCTGATAGATGCGCTCCAGCGTTTCGACGGAAGCGCGCGGGGAATTGTGTCGCTCAATCCGGAGACGAACATCTCCACCCTTCGCGATTACCACTCCGCGGGCGTTCGAGGTGTGCGTCTCAACCTTGAAACAACTGCGCTCAGAGACCATCCCGCGCTAGCGCGTAAAAGGCTGCAGGATGCTGCCAGGCAGATCGACGGGTTGGGGTGGCACATACAGATATACACCAACCTCGCAGTGATAGCCGCTGTTGGCAAAGTAGTCGCCAGTCTGCCGGTGCCAGTTGTCGTCGATCATTTTGGCCTTGCCCGAGCCGAATACGGTCTCGATCAACGGGGCTTCGCCGAGCTTACCGACATGGTCAGCCGTGGCTCCTATGTGAAGCTGTCGCTCGCGGATCGGCTGGCCAAGTCTCCAGATGAGATGATCCCTTTTGCAAAGCGACTCATCGATGCCAATCCAGAAAGGGTGCTTTGGGGATCGGACTGGCCGCACTCCAGGCGGGGAGCCCGTGTAGACGAACCAGCGCCGTTCGGAGCCGTCGACGATGCGCTTTCAATGCGGCTGGTCCGAGATTGGTGTGAGACCGAAGAGCGACTCAGGCTGACGATGAGTACCAACCCGGCCCGTCTTTTTGCGTAAAGGCGAAGCCATGCCAACTTTCGAAGATATCCAGTGTCATGATAAATTTCGTCTTCGTTCCACCTCAGTCAGATGTGTCGCGAGCTTTCGGAGCGCAGTTGCGGCGTGACGTCGAGGGTATGGTCGTTCATGTCCCCGAGACAGAAGCGGAAGCGATCGCGTACCTGGCGGATGCTGACGCAGCTTTTGGAGCGCTCTCTCCGGAACTGCTTCAACATGCCCGGAAACTGCGCTGGCTTCACTCCCGGCAGATCGCTCCGCCGCCTGGCTATTTCCACGAGGCTCTCATAGAGCATCCGGTGATCGTAACCAACACGCGGGAAGTCTATAATGACCATATTGGCGCGCACATCCTGGCTTTCGTTCTCTCGCTTTCGCGGGATCTGCCTTACTATCACACTGAGCAACTGAAGGGTCGATGGGCTCCCAAGCCTTTGAATAGCGGGGTCGTGTTCCTTCCGGAAGCGACGGCCCTCATCGTTGGCGTGGGCGGCATCGGGGCAGAAGCTGGACGCATGCTTTCGGCTTTCGGCACGCGAATTGTCGGGATCGATGCACGACGCACCTCGGTGCCGCCTGGCTTTGCCGAAATTCACGGCGTCGAAGCTTTGAATGATTTGCTTCCGTCTGCGGATTTCGTGATCCTTACTGTACCTCATACTCCGCATACCGAAGGCATGATGAACCTCGATCGGTTTCGACGTATGAAAACGTCGGGCTTTTTCATCAATATCGGCAGGGGGTTGACCACCCGACTTGACGATCTGGTCGTCGCGCTCAAGGAGGGAAGCCTGGCAGGAGCGGCGCTTGACGTGTTCGATCAGGAGCCACTTCCGGAAGGCCATGCGCTTTGGGGCATACCAAACGTGCTGATCACGCCTCACATGGCAGGGTTCGGCCCGTATCTTGAGAAGCGTCGGTACACAATACTGCGTGACAACTGCTTGGCCTTTGTCCAGGGCAGGCCCCTCGCAAACATCGTTCAGAAGCAGTCCTGGTTCTGATTGAAGAAATCCCATGCCGGGTGGCGGTGAACAAGAAAGTGTTCACGTAAAGACGTCAAGCGCAAGCGTCTGTAATCATTCGACAGCGATCCTCATCATTGGATGAAAAGTGACAGCGACCGAAACAGCTTACCTTTCTTAGAGTCAAATCCGCATTCAGAATCGGTTGGCGACACGAATTGAAGCGGCTCCAGCTAACGCAAACATAGCTGCCAGCAGAAGGTAGATGTTGGCCAGGGAGGTTGCCTCGGCCAATGTCCCGAAGCTGGGCGCCGCGGCCAGTGCAATTGCATACCCGGTCGCGAACACGACCACGATGCCTGATGCGTCGCCGCGCCGTCCTGCCATGCTCAGCAATGTGGGGAAGATGTTGGCCACCCCGATGCCGAGCAAGACAAAGCCGGATAGCGCCATTGCCGCGAGGTTGGCAAAGGCGACGATCGCAAGGCCGATGATTGCTAGGGATACCGAGATCGCGAGAAGTTGCTTTTCCCCAACCGAGGTCCTTACGCGATCGCCAGCCAGCCGGCAGATTGCCATCGAACTTGCAAATGCGCCGTAGCCAAGCCCCGAGTAGCCGAGATCGAGCGCAAAATTGCCAGTGAGGTAAAGAGGGCTCCAGTCACGGACCGCTGCGTCTGTCGACATACAGACGCCAGCAAGCAGGCCCGCGACAATGAGCAACCACTTGGCACTGAGTGGCCGGGCTGCCGTTCCCTCCTGACGTGGTCTTGCGGCAAGTAGCTTGCCCTGGTTCATCGCAAAAAGCACCGAGAGCAACAAAGCGGCAATCAGGGCGCCGAAGGAGCTTCCTGCGTTCTTGACAAGCAGGCCTCCCAAAACCGCTCCAGTAAGGCCGCCGAGGCTCCACATGGCATGGAATGAGGACATAAGGGCTTTTTCGGAGGAGCGCTCAGCCTCGACGGCCTGCGCGTTCATGGCGACGTCCATGGAATTGCCCGCAAGTCCGAGGACCAGCAAGACGAGGGCGAATACCAAAGGGACATGTGTGAATGTGGCCAGGACGACCGTCGTCAGGAGGAGCGGGCTTGCGACGCGAACCACTTGTCTGCTGCCAAAACGCGCAATCAAGGACCGACTGGCCAGCATTGCAAAAAGCGAACCGACGACAATCATGAACAGAGACCAGCCGAATTCACTATCGGATATCGAAAGGCGCACCCTGATCGCCGGTATGAGCGAAGACCATGTGCCGAAAGCGCTGCCGTGTACGAAAAAAGTGGAGAAGATCGCCGTGCGGATCTTGCGGGCCTCTGTAGACGTGACGGCAGGCTGCCCCGCGGAGCGCTTCGGACTTCCGAACAAGATTTGGTCTCCGGTGACGTGTCGCGCCTTTCGGCGACACCATCCGATCGGTTAGAATGGGCGTGATCGACCCTTCTTGGAACGGGTCTCGCTCGTGTGGACCTACCTTGGATAGAGCTAATTTGTAAAGGTTTTCAGAATTGCGCGAACCGAAATGAAGCTATCGATCCGTTAGGTGGTTTTCCAAGCGTCTGAATCGACTACGAGACAAATTGCTCGGCTTTCGCCGACGGCCGGTGGCATATCCCCGCTTTTTTAGAAACGCTGCAGTTGGTGCAACTGCCTTCGGAGCCTCGATGTCGATCTCGTTCTGTTTTGCGATGTGAACAGGACGCTGCTGACTCACGACTATAAGCTTCACCACCGCGTCGTGGCTGCGCTTGCTATGGCCCCCGATGCGGGTCTGCGCATAGTGCTTGCCACAGCGCGCTCGCCTCGCGGCGTTCGGGGGGACGTCCAAGCAACTAGCCGCGGACATGGTTGCCAAAACGCTTGGCGTGCCAGCCGAGCGCTGTGCCGCCGCAGGAGATGCGGCCAATGACTTGTCTCTTCTGCGTTGGGCAAAGGTGCGGCTGACGGTCGCCAACGCAATCGCTCCAATTCGCGACATGGGGACACTTTTGTGGAGACACCTGCGATGAGGGCGGCTTGGCGGAGGCCATCGAATGGCTATTGCAGTAGAGGAGAGATTGGCACCGAAGTCGATTATCGTTCGCTCTCGCGCTGGTTCCGTTAACGCAGCACCCACTCATTACAGAAAACCCAGTGCATGAAAGGAAACCAGGCCCTGCATCCAGACGGCAATCTGGCTCAGTTGCTCTGAAGCTGCTCGGGCTTGAGACCACCGGGCCTTGGAGGACGGCTCCAAAGGGTTAAGCGCTCGCTAGAAGCGGCTGGAGCGTTCTTCTGGCTGAGGCGACTTCAGACCCTGGCATGAGCATTCCGGGTAAGCCGGCAGTCTGGCGGCGGTCTCCAAAGCGATCCGCGAGGCCTTCATGGAGAGGGTAGGCAGAACGTCCTCCTGCAGGAGTTTTTGACGGTTTCGATCCATGTAGTCGTTGAACCCAGCCGTGACGAATGCACAAGGTACGAAACAAGCGCCGATTTCGCGCGACAGGGTGGCCTCGGGGGCGATCGAGTGGTTGAGTACGTCTGCCCCCATGCTGCGAAACGCCAGGGCTTCGGCCGGGCTTGTCAGTCGCGGCCCGTAGCAGTGGGCAGCCACCAATTGCTGTTCGATGCCATGAACGCGGCATTCGGGCGGCCAATGACGGCGGGCGGTCTCGACCAGAACCGCCGCGCATCTTGGGCAAACGATCTGCTTGCCCGAGCAGTCGAAGGTTTGACGACCGGGCAGCAGTGAAAACGGCGTTTGCGTGAGCTCGATGATATCGGCGTTGATCACCATATCACCGGGCTGGATCGCTTTGTTCACCGCGCCGATGGTCGAGCACGCCAGGACCTGACGCACACCCGCGGCCATCAATACCCAAAAGGCGCGACAGTGGCAGGAATGGTCGATATGGCTCCGCGGATTGCCATGCGAATACATGCACAAGGCGCGTTTCGGCTTGCCTTCGGCGGTGATGGAGGCGTCGAACTCGAGCAGCTTCCAGTTGTCGGTGCGGCCAAAGGGCGTTTCAAAGCTGATATCCCTTTCTAGGGTCCGAACGCCCTCGACGCCGATATCTTCCGGAAAGGCCAGCCCCCAGTTTGCCGATCCCGTGATAATCCCCAGCCCTACCTGGGGTATATCCATTACTCGATCCGCCTGGTCATCGGCGGCCTGAAGGTCAGCAGTCATATTCGATTCTCGGTCAAGATTTTTGGCGAAGGGTCACGAAGAGGACGACGATCACGACGATGGCGGTCCACAATGTCGAGATCGCCGCGATGGTCGGATCGATCTGGTCGCGCAGCGACAGGAACATTAGCTTCGGGAGCGTGCTGTTTTGGCCACTGGCGACGAAGATCGAAATGACCGACTCGTCGAGCGACGTCAGGAACGCCATCAATATCGCCGACAGCAGGCTGATCCTGAGTTGCGGAACGATTATGCCGCCGATCGCGCGTGCCCAACTGGCTCCCAGGCTACGCGCCGCCTGGACCTGGTTCCAGTCAAAGCGGGCCAGAGCAGGCAACAGGACGATGCACGCGACCGGAATGGCCAAGACGACATGTCCGACCAGCACACCGAACAGCGTTCCGACCAGATGCTGCACCGCCAGCACAATGAAGAGACCGATCGCCAATAGGATGCCCGGCGTGACCGATGGAGTGAGCAGGATGCCCTGAAGGGTCACTGCGGTCTTTCCGCCGAGACGATTCATGGAGATGCAGGCGAGCAACGCCGAAGGCACCGCGATCAGCGCCGTCAACGTTCCCAGCGTGATGCTGGTCCTGAGCGCGGCCATCCATGTCGCTGAACCGAAGAAGTTCTCGTACCAGCGCAAAGAGTATGCACGGGGAGGAAATTCGAGAAGATCGGACGCTGAGAACGAAAGCGGCACCACTACGATGGTGGGCAGGATCAGGAATGCCAACACGAGCGCGGAAAAGGCCCAAAGAAGGGCGAGCGCCAGCCTGTTCTCCGGATAGGCGTCAAGCATGAGCCACACCGAGTTTGTTCTGCGTCAGCAGGAGACGCGCTGCCCAGAACGTCACGCCCACCAGCGCCAGGAGAACGAGCAGGAGAAGGCCTAGCACGCTCGCCGCACCCCAGTCCTGAAAAGTCGACAGCGTTCGCTCGATCCGGATCGAGATCGGATTGACCTTGCCGCCGCCAAGAACCGCCGGCGTGATGAAGAAGCCGAGCGTGTAGATGAAGACGATCATCGAGCCCGAGACGATGCCCCCCGCCGAAAGGGGCAGGATGACCGTGCGGATCGCCAGGCCAAGACCGGCTCCCATGCTCGCGGCGGCGCGGGTGAGGTTGGGGTCGATATCGCGCATCGCGGCATAAACAGGCAGCACAAAAAGCGGCAGCATGTAGTGCACCATGCCGATCAGCGTCCCCGTGAAATTGTAGACCAGCGGCAGCGGCTCCGTCGTCAGGCCCGAACCTGTCAATACCGCGTTGACAAGGCCGTCGCGGCGCAGGAGCACGAGCCAGCCATAGGTGCGCACCAGGATCGAGGTCCACAGCGGCAGCATGATGAATGCCATCAACAGGTTGGCTACTCTTGGTCTGGCGCTGGCGAGCGCAAGCGCCAGGGGGAGACCGAGAAGCATGCAGACCGCCAGCGTCCCTATCGAGAGCTCGAGAGTGGTCAGGAGAGCCGACCAGGTCAGTCCACTTGAAAGCACCTTCTCGTAATTTCCGACGCTGTATTCGCCCGCGGTGGTCAGGAATGATTGCCGGACAATCCAAAGGATCGGCAGGATCGCCGCTGACCCAACGATAACCAGAGCCGGTAACGAAAGAGAAAGGAAGAACCGGCGCTCTCTGCGCGCATCGGCTGCCAGTGCCGGATCCATGGCGACTTTCACACCTTCGCCCCCGCTATTGCGTGAACTTTGGCCGCCGGTGCGAACGCGGCCACTCGCTGACCTGGAGCAAGGTCGGCGCAGCCCGCGGCGAGGGTTGCCGGAACGCTTATCAAAACCTCTTGCCTGGTGTCGAGCTCGAGCGTCAAAAGCCAGTTCTCGCCCCGGAACGACTTGGCCCGCAGCACGCCTTCGAGCGCCACTCCGTCTGGCCCGGCAAACGCTGGATCTAGATGGAAGCTCTCTGCGCGGATCATCAATGTTTCTCGTAACGCATCAACGCCGTCGATCCTGCGGACTGAGCCCGGTGGAACAATATTGGCCTCGCCCATGAACTCCGCAACGAAGCGGGTGAGCGGGCGGTGATAGACGCGCTCAGGCGTATCGATCTGCTCGATGCGGCCGGAATTCATCACCGCAATACGATCTGACATCGTCAGCGCTTCCCGCTGATCGTGGGTCACATAGATCGTCGTGATGCCCAGGTCGTCGTGCAGGCGCCGGATCTCATATTGCATGGCTTCGCGCAGGTTCTTGTCGAGCGCCGACAGCGGCTCGTCCATCAGCATCACGCGTGGTTTGAACACGATCGCCCTCGCCAGCGCCACCCTTTGACGCTGGCCTCCCGACAGAGCAGCGATGTCTCGTTGCGCAAAGCCTTCCAACTTTACGCGGGCCAGGGCGTCAAGCGCCCGCCGGCGAGCGTCCACTCGCGGGATCTTCCTCAATGCTAGTGGATACTCAACGTTTGCGAGCACGTTCATGTGCGGAAACAAGGCATAGTTCTGAAAAACGATGCCGAGCTCCCTTTTGTTAGGGGGCAAACGGGTGATGTCGCGACCTCCCAACAAGATCTTGCCATTGTCGAGCAGGACAAAACCCGCGACCGCCATGAGCAAGGTGGTCTTGCCGGATCCGGATGGCCCCAGCAGCGTCAGGAATTCGCCCGCCTCAATTTCGAGCGAGACGCCATCCAGCGCCAGGTAGGAGCCGTACGCCTTGCGCACGCTTTCGACGGTGATGGGAAACGATTTCATCTTCCTGGTTCCCCTCCCAGACCGGCAGACTCGAACTCAGCGGCTCATCATCTCGTCGAAGGCCTTCTGGGCAGCCTCGCCGTTCTTGAGCCACCAATCGGGATTCGAGAAGACGGAAGTGCCCGCGTTCTCAGGAGCGGTCGCCAATGTCTTCAGTCGCTCGTCAGGGATGAGCCCCGCCTTGTAAGCTGCCGGGTTGACCGGGCCATAGGCGATGAAGTCGGTCAGCTTGGCCACGCGTGCCGGCTGCGTCATCGCGGCGATCAGCTTCATGGCCGCTTCCTTGTTCGGGGCACCCTTCGGCACGGCAAGGCAGTCCGTACCGATTACCGAACCCTTGAAGGAATAATCCACCATGCCGCCATCGGCTTTCACGGTTTGAGCCCGACCGTTCCAGGTAACGACCAGATCCGCTTCGGCATCCTTCAGCAGTTGGGCAGACTGGGCGCCGGAAGTCCACCAAACCGCAACGCTTGGCTTGATTGCCTCGAGCCGCTTGATCGCCCGCTGCAAACCCTCAGGCGTGCTGAGCACCGAGTAAACGTCCGCCGGGGCCACGCCGTCGGAAAGCAGCGCGATTTCGATCAAGTCCTGCGCGTTTGAGCGCAGGGCTCGGCGGCCTGGGAATTTGCCGACGTCCCAGAACTCGGCCCATGTCTTCGGCGGATTGGTGCCATAAGTTTTCGTGTTCCACGACATGACCGTGCCGTAAGAGTCGAACGGGTAGCAGTAGTCGGATCTTGCGCCGGCCGGCACCGCGTTGAGATCGATTATATTGCCGTCGAGCGGCTCCAGCAGAGACTGCGCGGCTGCCTGCGCGCCTTCCGGGGAACCGAGGTGAATGATGTCTGTCGTGACGGCTCCAGACGTGACTTGCATCTTGAGTGCGGCAAAACCATCGCTTTGCGTTTCCTCCCTCACGTCGTAGCCCAGCTCCTTTGCCGCGGGAGCCCACATGGCCTCCTGCATGGCTTTGCCATAGTCGCCGCCAGCGGTCGTGATCGTGACGGATTGGGCATAGACGGGCAATGCGGCCGACACTGCAATGACGGCCACTGAAATTCGAAGTTTAAAAGACATGGTTTCTCCTCCTCCGGATTTGCCGAAGCCGACGGAAATAGGCCCTTTTTCGCAAATCGTAACGTTACGGTTACCGTGAAAACACCGAGAGTCAAGTGGCTCGGCTGGAACGCGGTCAGCTTTGTTTGAACGTTTGATCGAATCCGGTAACGTTACGGTGTTCAGCAAATCAGCCGACACGTTCGGAGTGGAAGACGGGCGAAATGGCCAACCTGAAACAGATCGCGGCGGAGCTTTCCCTTTCGGTGACGACGGTAGCGCGCGCTCTGAAGGATGGGCCGGAAGTGCATCCCTCGACCGTCGCCCGCGTCAAGGAGGAGGCGGCGCGAGTGGGCTACGTGCCGAACCAGCACGGTCGCGCGCTAAAAACCGGGCGGACCTCGACACTGACCGCGGTGCTGCCGATGGAGACACGCGATTATCTGTCGGATTTGGCGAAGCTCCCTTTGATCGAAGGCATGACACTGGCGGCGAGACAGTTGGGCTACAGTCTCAGCGTCTATTCCACCACACCGGAGGAAGACCCCGTCGAAACCTTGCGGCGCCTCCTTCGGGCGCGCAGTGCGGATGGCCTGATCATCACCCGAATGGTCTCGGCCGATCCCCGAATTAAGCTGCTGCTCGACGAGGATGTACCTTTCGTCACTTTTGGAAGGACTGACCTGGACCTAGCTTACCCATACGTCGACGTCGATAATGAGCAGATTGCCTATGACGCAACTCGGCGCCTCACGAAGAAAGGTTGTCGTCGAATTGCCTTGCAGTTGCTGGTTCCTGAGGATCAGGCAAGCACAATGCGTCTCTTGGGCTATGAGAGGGCCATGAATGAGGCGGGCAACGTGATTGACCCTGAGCTGATCGGCCATGCGACATTCACGATGGAAGCAAGCACTGACTGGTTCGATCGCGTGCTCGGATCGCCTGATCCGCCAACTGGCTTGGCCTGTGCCAACGAACTCGGCCTTCTCGGAGCATTGCGGGCTCTTGGTAGACGAGGCTTGGTGCCGGGCCGCGATGTCCATATCGTGACGCGCGACAACACGCATCTTTCGCGCTTTCTCCCGGCGAAGATCGGAATTCATTCAGTGGATATGGCGGACGTCGGACGAAAACTGGTCGAAATATTGGAACGGCAAATCGCCAATCCGACTGGCCAGGCGGCGACAATATTGTTGAAGGGTAGATTCGAGACCCTCGGGTAGCCGCGAAAGAAGATCGTTGGCCCTCCACCCTCGACACCAACGCGGTCGGAAATCGTCATCTTCCGACTTCGTGGGCCAAATTTGAGATTTTCTCCGTCCTGGCTGATCCCGTCGTCCCGTCTTGCATGTTTGTCGCGACCGTCCTTTCATTCCGGCCGGCCGCTCGTCTGGACTGACCTTGCAGCGGAAAGTGAGCGCAAGTGCGTTTTTTCCTCAACGAACACATCGCTGAGAGTGGTGGGCTGCCTCTCCTTGGGCTTCCGCTCGAGCAAACTTGTCGAAAACATATTGCTTGGCACCACGAACGCTCTCTTCCAGTGAAGCGCCGAGGGCAAGAAAGGCTGCGACAGCGGTGGAGAGCATGCAACCCGTGCCCCGCATGCTGCACTTCAGGCGCGTCGAGACGAACCGAATGGCCGGGCCGTCCGGTGGAACAAGCAGGTCAGCGGCTTGCCTTCCCTGCGCATGTCCGCCTTTTACCAGCACGGCGGTTCCCACAGCGCCCGATAATTGCTTGCCCTGCTGGCAGGCCGCTTCGTCGTTTGACGCCAAGACCGACCCTGTCAGCGCCGCCAGCTCGAGTAGATTGGGTGTAACCAGCCGGCATACCGGCATGAGATCGCGACGCATCGCGTCGACGGCGTCCTCCTCTAAGAGCGCTCGCCCCGACGTGGAGGCCAGCACAGGGTCGAGCACGACAGGCACGTGGCGGTTGCGCGCCAAAATCGAGGCGACGGCCTCGATCGCCGCGGCTCTGCCCAGCATGCCAACCTTGACCGCAGCGATTTGGTTGGCCGCAAAGGCAGCGCCCATCTGGGCGGCGATGAGGTCCGGCGAAATGTATTCGATGCGCTCGACGTCCTCGTGCGTCTGTACCGTGACGGCCGTGACGGCGAGGCAGCTGCGCTGTCCAAGCGCAGATAAGGTCTCGACGTCGCGGGCTAGTCCGGCGCCGCCGCTCGAATCCGAACCAGCTACGACGAGCACGTGCGGCGTCATCGCCATTGGGCTGTCGCCGCCAGCCATTCGGCCGTGCGTGCCTCGGGGCGCATGTTGCGAGTGATGTCGGTGACGACCGCCGCACTTTGCGCGCCGTGCGCGAAGACATTTGCAATTCGCTCGGCGGTGAGCCCGCCGATGGCTACGAGCGGGATGTTGCCTACGCGCTGCTTCCACAAAGCGATGCGCTCAAGCCCCTGCGGTGCCCATTTCATCGCCTTGAGGATGGTTGGGTAGATCGGGCCAAGCGCGACATAGTCGGGCTCGGCCTGCAGCGCGGTCTCAAGTTCGGCGTCGTCGTGGGTGCTCAGGCCAAGCCTCACACCCGCCCTGCGGATGGCCTTCACATCGGCGGCGGCCAGATCTTCCTGGCCGAGATGGACGAAATCGCAATCCTCCTCGATCGCGATACGCCAGTAGTCGTTGACGATGAGCTGACAGCCGCGGCGGTCGCATACCGCCTTCGAAGCGCGGATCTCGCGGCGCAGCGAAGCTTCGTCCAGGTCCTTGATGCGCAGTTGCACAAGCTTCACGCCAAGCGGCACGAGACGTTGGACCCAGGCGGCGGAATCGACGATCAGGTAGAACGGATCGAGCTTCATGACAATGCTGCCATGCCGATGACTGGGGTAGAGGGGACGGCCATGTCGCGCGGCTCGAGCAGGCCGGCGCAATGGGCCCCCCAGCCAGCTTCGATCGCCTTGCCAAACGCCGCGGCCATGGCCACGGGATCGCCGGCCTTGGCCACGGCCGTGTTGAGCAGCACTGCGTCGTAGCCGAGCTCCATAACGGCTGCGGCGTGCGAAGGGCGGCCGATGCCAGCGTCGACGATCAGCGGCACGTTGGGGAAATGGCCGCGCAGGCTTCTAAGCGCATCGGGGTTTTGCGCCCCGCGCGCGGAGCCGATCGGCGCGCACCAGGGCATCAGCAGCCGGCAGCCGGCCTCAAGCAGCCGCTCGGCAACGACGAGATCGTCGGTCGTGTATGGGAAGACCTCGAAGCCTTCCGAGGCAAGGATCCTTGCCGCTTCGACCAGCCCGAAGACATCAGGCTGCAGCGTATCGTGGTTGCCGATCACTTCGAGCTTGATCCATTTGGTGCCGAACACCTCACGCGCCATCTGTGCCGTCGTGACTGCCTCCCGCACCGAATGGCAGCCGGCGGTGTTGGGCAGGACGCGAACGCCCAGCGACTGGACCAGCGACCAGAACTGACCGCCGGCCTTGCCGCCGGAGGTCTCGCGGCGAAGCGACACGGTGACGATCTCTGCGCCGGACGCCTTGACAGCCTCGGCCATGACGGCAGGTGAGGGGTAGAGCGCCGTGCCAAGCAGAAGGCGCGATGAGAATTTTTGTCCGTAGAGTTCGATCATTTGGATCAACCTCCCTGCATCGGAGAGAGGATCTCGATGCGATCGCCCTCAGTGAGCCGGCAGCGGTCGCGTTCCTTTGCCGGCACGACCTCGCCGTTCAGCGCCGTGGCGAGCCAGCCACCTTCAAAATCGAGTTCGGTCAGCAGGGCGGCAAGCGTCTCGGCCGCGACGTCGTGGCTCTTGCTGTTAACGATGAGCTTCAAGAGCGGACTCCTTTGCTGCTGGATTTCCCAGGATGATGTTGGCGGCCTGCCGCGCCATGGCCGGCGCCAGCAGGAAGCCATGGCGGTAGAGACCGTTGATGCGAATGTTGCTTCCGTCGCGCTCGACGCTCGGCAGGTTGTCAGCGAATGCGGGGCGCACGCCCGCACCCGTTTCAACCAGCTCGGCTTCGCCAAAGGCCGGGTGCAGAGCGTATGCGGCACTGAGCAACTCCATGGTGGAACGCGCGGTGATTGGACCCGTGGCATCGCATTCGATCATCGTCGCGCCGACCATGAAGAGGTTTTCCGAACGCGGCACCACGTAGATCGGGATCCGAGGATGAAGCAGGCGTACTGGCCGGGCTAGCGAGATCTCCGCTGTTCGCAGGATGAGCATCTCGCCGCGGACACCGCGCAAATCCGGGCGTTTGTCGGCGATGCCGGTGCAGTCCACCTCGATATCCGCGATAGCCGACACGATGCTGCGGCCGAATTCGAAACGCGCGCCCAAGCCGAGCAACTTGTCGCCCAGCGCAAGCAACGCCTTGCGCGGGTCGAGATGCGCTTCGTCAGCAAAGAACAGCCCGCGCCCGAACCGGCCGGCGAGGGCTGGTTCGAAGGCCGCGATCTCACCGGCGTCGAGCTGTCTGAAGCCGGATGTGCGGCGGCCGAACCGGTCCAGCTCGCCGACATCGCGGGCAGGCGCCAGCACCAATGTCCCGTTTCGCGAGACATGGCCGGGCAATGCCGCGTCCCACCAGTCGGCCGCGTCGCGTCCGAGTGTGAGCACCGCCTCATCAGCGCTCTCGCGCTCGCACCAAGGCGCGAGCATTCCGCCGGCCTGCCAGGAGGCATTGCCGGCGATCTCCTCGCGCTTTTCGACCAGGGTCACATCGGCACCGCGCGTTGCCAGCTCGTGCGCGAGCGTCAATCCGGCGACGCCAGCGCCGCGAATGAGCACCTTCATGGCGTATCCGTGCGCTCCAAGGTGCCGTCCACGGGCATGTAAAGATCGCCGCCATCCCGGTACTTGGCCGCCATAGCCGCGAGCCCTTCCTTCTGCGCTTCCGCCCTTATGTCGTGCGAGATCCGCATCGAGCAGAATTTGGGGCCGCACATGGAGCAGAAATGCGCCACCTTGTGCGCCTCTTTCGGCAGGGTTTCGTCGTGGAAGGCGCGCGCCGTCTGGGGATCGAGCGACAGGTTGAACTGGTCCTCCCACCGGAACTCGAAGCGCGCCCTGGACAGCGCATCGTCCCTGACCTTAGCGGCTGGATGGCCCTTGGCGAGGTCTGCAGCATGTGCGGCGATCTTGTAGGTGATGACGCCGGTCTTGACGTCGTCGCGGTCGGGCAGGCCGAGATGCTCCTTCGGCGTGACATAGCAAAGCATCGCCGTTCCGAACCAGCCGATCATCGCCGCGCCGATGCCTGACGTGATGTGGTCATAGCCTGGCGCGATGTCGGTGGTGAGCGGCCCAAGCGTGTAGAAGGGCGCTTCGCCACAGACCGCGAGCTGCTTGTCCATGTTCTGCTTGATCTTGTGCATGGGAACATGGCCGGGGCCCTCGATCATCACCTGGCAGTCCTTGGCCCAGGCGATCTTGGTGAGCTCTCCAAGCGTTTCCAATTCGGCGAACTGGGCGGCGTCGTTGGCATCGGCGATGGAGCCGGGGCGAAGGCCGTCGCCGAGCGAAAACGCCACGTCATAGGCCCTGGCGATGTCGCAGATCTCCTCGAAATGCTCGTAGAGGAAACTCTCTTTATGGTGATGCAGACACCACTTGGCCATGATCGAGCCGCCGCGCGACACGATGCCGGTGACACGGTCGACGGTCAGCGGAATGTAGGGCAGGCGCACGCCGGCATGGATCGTGAAATAATCCACGCCCTGTTCGGCCTGCTCGACCAGTGTATCGCGGAAAACCTCCCAGGTCAGCGCCTCGGCGATCCCGCCGACCTTCTCCAGCGCCTGGTAGATCGGCACCGTGCCGATCGGCACCGGCGAATTGCGCACGATCCATTCGCGGATGTTGTGGATGTTGCGCCCGGTCGAGAGGTCCATCACCGTATCGGCTCCCCAGCGGATGGCCCACACCATCTTCTCGACCTCCTCGGCCATCGACGAGGTGACGGCGGAGTTGCCGATATTGGCGTTGATCTTCACCAGGAAATTGCGGCCGATGATCATCGGCTCGCTTTCGGGGTGGTTGATGTTGGACGGGATGATGGCGCGGCCGCGCGACACCTCGTCGCGAACGAATTCCGGCGTCACGAAATCCGGGATCGCGGCGCCGAAGCTCTCGCCATCACGTTGAAGTTTCGAACGTAACTGCTCGCGGCCGAGGTTTTCGCGGATGGCGACGAACTCCATTTCGGGCGTGATGATGCCGGCGCGCGCATAGGCAAGCTGGGTGACGGCACGGCCGCCGGTGGCGCGCAATGGCCTGTTACGCACCGGGAACTCCGGCGTCAGCCGATCGGCGGAGACGAAGCCGTTGTCCTCGGGCCTGATCGTGCGGCCCTCGTAGCGTTCGACATCGCAGCGCGCCTCTATCCATGCCTCGCGCAGCCGCGGCAAGCCGCGCTCGATCTCGGTCTTCACCGTCGTGTCGGTATAGGGACCGGACGCGTCGTAGACCGTGACCGGCGGCTCGCCGGCGCTCGGGTGAACCGAGATCTCGCGCATCGGGACACGCAGGCCCGGGTGAAGTTGGCCAGGTTTGTGGACCTTCTTCGAAGCGGGCAATTCGCCGACGGTGACGGTCGGGGTGTGGGCATTCATGAGTGAGCCTCCTTGCTCAAGTGCAACGGAGACCCAGTCCACGCGATGAGGAGGAAGTGACGCTTCGCGCAGGACGCGGGCACTGCCCGAATACCGAAGCCGGATTGCCGACCCGCGAAACCTCGCACCGTCCCTACGCCAGTATGAACTGGATCAGGTTCAACGGGTCACTGCGCGCGATAGCAGTATCTCAGCCCCTTGCCGGGACTCCCCTGGTGAGGCGCATACGTTGGACGATGAGGAGTGGCTGTGTCAACTCTTTACGGCGTACGCGGACTAGACCGATCTTCAAAGTGACGGTCGGTGTAGTCAGCTTCTGTGCATCAGAGATCGCGCCAACAAAGAAATTGCGACAAATGCAAGCGCGATGACGCCGAAGCTGGCCGCGAGCGAGGAGATTTGAGCGATCAGCCCTAGCAATCCTGGCCCCAACAGCAGTCCAGCATATCCGATTGTCGTCACAGTTGACATGGCACGAGCAGCAGACTTGCCGCCCACACGGCCTGCGGCCGCAAAAAGGGTGGGCACGATGTTGGCGAGGCCAAGACCACAAACTGTGAGCGCCACGAAAACAATAATAAGATTGCCGCCCATGAGGACCATTGCGAGCACTGAACATGCGCAAACGACCGCGCAGTAGCGCAGTGTTCGCACCTGGCCGATTGTGTTGGCGATGGCGTCGCCGAACAGGCGCCCGATTGCCATCATCGTCGAGAACGCTGCGAAGCCGTAAGCTCCCGCGCTTTCCGATCCACCCGATTGCGTCACGATATAGATCGCGCTCCAATCGATCATTCCTCCCTCGGCCAGCATTGCAAAAAATGCTAGACCGCCCAGGAGATAAAGATGCTTGTTGAAGGAACTTTGGGATCGAGCGTCCCCAGCCTCGAAAGCGGCGGCAGGGGCGTGGATCCAGCTGAACTGGTTCCATCCAGCCCAGGCGAAGAGCGCAACCGTCGCAACTCCAATTCCGGTAACCCCAAGGCAACGGCTTAAATCGCCGCCACCTGACAGTATCCGCCCCACAACCACAGCGCCGGCCAAGCTTCCAAAACTAAACATGGCATGGAATGAGGACATCACCTGCCGGCGCATAAGACGCTCCAAGGCCGAGGCGTCTGTGTTCATCGACACGTCCAGCGTTCCAAATCCGGCACCGGCAAGGAACACAATCATTGCCATGGAAAGGGCTCCTCCGGCCCAAGGAAGCGCCAACAGCGCGAAGCCGAATGTGAGCGAACCCATTAGGCTGAGTAGACCGCTCGGAACAATCACCACCAAGCGGCCGACGTTTGTCATCATCGCGATCGCGCCCAGAGCGAAGCAAATCAGGACGAGTCCAAGTTGACCCTTGGCGAGGTTCATCTGAACGCTGAGCACTGGTAGGGAGGATGCCCAGGCACCAATGCCGACGCCGCCACCCAGGAAAAAGAGACTGCAAAAGAAGCGGCTGATTCGGATGGCCGAGGGGATGGTCGAGCTTTCCTTCACTTTCGACGACCTCCGCCCGCTATCCTCATCTTCGTCAACCGCCGCTGCCCGTGCGAAGCAAAGCTTTGCCTCTCCAGCGGGAAAGCCAATGAGAACTGGTAACCTTCGCTCTAATGTCACCAGTCATCGGCAAGAGCGGATACTCGAGCAATTTCGCAAGTCACCGATAGCCGACGCATAGCGACGCGGTAAGGATCCTGGCTTGCCGATAGGCGATCCAGTTCCGCACCTGCCGACCATTTGGAACTTAAGACTCGTTCACCTAAATGTGATAACGTAGGAAAGCGTCAGCTGGGCGCAAAATCCCCGAATTGACCGCTTTCTTTAGCAGGGTGACGCACTCCCCGCGTCTTGCTGCAACAACATTCGCCCCCCTGCGAAATTGCTGTTCGAGCGGAAACGGCGGCAAATACCGGGCAAGTCGGGTCGCTCCGGTGTTACGAAAACAACAACCATGATCCCTGCCTCGCGCAGAACCGGACACCAAAGCATGCGATCGACAAGGGAGGTTTTGACCACACAGGGTCGGCCGTCTTGCCATGGCTCGCGCCGTCCAGTGCGTTCTAGATCGCAGTAAAAGAACGTTGCCCGCACCTGTCGAATAAAGGAGTGCGCCCTCATGCCTTGCGTGTGGACGACCGATTTCTCTTGGCCTTCGGAATCGCAGCCATGATCCGCTTCGAGAACGTATGGAAGGTCTACGGCAACTATGCCGCCATATACGACCTTCAGCTTGAAGTCAGGGACGGCGAGTTCATGGTCTTCGTCGGGCCTTCCGGTTGTGGCAAAACCACGACGCTGAAGATGCTTGCCGGGCTTGAGTTGCCTTCCTTCGGTCGGATCTGGTCGGACGACAAGGACATCACGCTCCTGCCATCTGGCCAACGCGACGTCGCGATGGTTTTCCAAAGCTACGCTCTTTATCCTCATATGACTGTCGAGCGGAACCTCGCTTTCGGACCGACGGTTCGGGGCGAGCCCAAGGCAGAGATAGCCGAGCGCGTCAAGCATGTAGCCTCTCTCGTAGGACTGGAATCCCTGCTTCGGCGACGTCCGGATGAACTATCCGGTGGCCAACGTCAGCGAGTGGCGCTTGGGCGTGCGATGATCCGCCAGCCACGAATCTTCCTGCTCGATGAACCGCTCTCGAACCTGGACGCCGGTTTGCGCACGCGGATGAGGACCGAGATTGCTGAGCTTCAGCGCCGCGTAGGGGTGACCACGGTCTATGTGACCCATGACCAAGTCGAAGCGATGACGATGGGTCACCGCATCGCAGTGTTCAACCAGGGACGCATTCTGCAAGTTGATACGCCAGCCAACCTCTACAGAGCACCCGCCAACAAATTTGTCGGAACGTTCATCGGGTCACCCAAGATGAATATCCTTCCCGCCGCGCTTTCGGCGACCGGCGGTTCGGTGGACGTCAAATGCCTTGGAACAGAGTTTTCCGTGTCTGGGCAATATCTCGCCGGCAAGGATCTTCCCTCGTCCGTCGAGCTTGGAATTCGCCCAGACGACATACACTGGACGAAGGACGCCCCGTCGAGATGCACTCAGAAGATGCAGGGCATCGTCGGCGGAGTTGAAACGACCGGCTCGGAGACCTTCGTCCTCGTGAACGTCCGAGGAACCGAAGTAAATTCCAAGTTCCCGAGCTTCGCACCTATCCGGATCGGTCAGACGGTCGACCTCGTATTCGATCCGGTGGACTTGCATTTCTTCGATGCAGTAACCGGAAACACGCTGCGAAAAGACCCCCCGGGACAATCGGAAAGATCCGAATTTCGTCCCGCTCAGCCAATCAACTGAAGAATGGAAGGAACCTTTGCCATGAAGACCAAAATGCTTTCTGGGTTTCGATCTGCGCTGCTTAGCGCGACGGTCATGCTCGGCGCAACGATTGCTGCCGGCAGTTCGGCAATGGCCGGTGACACTTTGAAGGTCGCCTACAGCCAGGATTACTTCATGAGTTCCCCGAAATTGGCCAAGAAATGGTTCGGTGAGATGAAAACCCAGTTCGAGGCCGCCAACCCCGGTGCCACCCTGGAACCAATCCCGATTCCTGGCAGCTTCGATGATTTCAACACCAAGCTCAGCCTTCTTATGAATTCACCGGCTACCGCTCCCGACGTGATCCAGATTGCGGCGCAAAGCGCCGGTCAATGGTCCGGCAGCGGGCTCCTGGCACCGTTGGATGATGAGTTGAAGTCTCGCGACTGGTGGCAGTCCTATCCCGAACCCATCAAGCAGGAAGGGACCATTGACGGCAAGGTCTATGCCGTGAGCGAAGGCGTCAACACCTTTGGCCTGCTCTATGATCGTGAGAATTTCGCCAAGGCGGGCCTGCCAAAGGACTGGAGCCCGAAATCGTGGAAAGACATCCTCGACGCCGCCCGAGCCATCAAGAAGAGCGCCCCCTCCGTATGGCCGATATGGCTCATGACCGGAACGGCGCAGGGTTCGGAGGGTACGCTCATGGGCGCCGGCCTGCTCATCTCGGCTTCCAGCGACCCGACCATCTTCGACGAAAAGACCAAGAAGTGGGTGGTGGACAGCAAGGGCATGCGCGAAATGCTGAGCTTCTACCGCGATGCCGCTGCCGAGGGATTGCTGGCGCCCGCCTCCCAGATCTTGGATGCCAACGCTCCAAACAACGGCGCCCAGCATATGCCAAAGCACGAGCTCGGCATCGGATTTGCCGGCAACTATTGGCCGACCATGTGGAACAAGACGATCTGCACGCCCTGCTGGGATGATCCCGACAACTCGATCGCACTCGCTCCTTTGCCAACATCGCTTGGCCAGGCGCCGGGCTTCGCCGCGTCCTTCGGTGGGTGGAGCCTGTCGGTCAATAGCAAGGCCTCGAACATGAAGTTGGCCTGGTCCCTGATCGACATCATGCAGAAGAAGGCCAACATGGTTGAGCTCGACCAATATGGCGGCCTTGTGCCCCCAGTGCCGGCGTATGCCGAGGATCCTGGCTATGTGGCCTTTGCCAAGAAGCCGTTTCAGGTGGAGTATTCAAAACTGATCGCGAACGCACACAGCATGCCGGCCAGCACTGAATACAGCGTTTGGAGCTTTGCTGTAGCGCAGGCTACGGAAACTCTGGTTCTCAAGCCCGAGACGCCTATCGATGACGTCGTGAAGACGATGCGGGAATACGTCGTCAACCAACTCGGCGACGATCGCGTCGAGCCGTAGAGGAATGCGCAGATGTCGGTAACCCAAAACGCGCCCGCAAATACCTTAGGGTTGCCCGAAAAATTGCGCCTTGAAGCGCGCCTTGACAAGGCGCGCTTCAACCCGGCGAGCCTCGTGCTGCTCGCGCCGGCCACCGTGCTGCTGCTTGGTTTGTTTCTGGTGCCCGTCGTGTATGCGATTTATCTGGGCTTTACAAACCTTCAGCTCATTGGGCTGCACGCCGTGAACTACCGCTTCACGGGATGGGCAAATGTAAATACCCTGGTTCACGACGCGACTTTTTATCAATCGATCTGGCTAACTGTCTTGTTTGTGGTCGGGTCGGGAGCAGTGGGCGCGACCCTGCTCGGCCTTGTCATGGCAATTGCCATGCAGGATTGTTTGCGATTGATCCGCCAGATTGCAGGCGCCTTGGCAATTGTCGCATGGACATTGCCGCCTACGACAATTGCCATTGTTTGGAAAGCAAGCAGCACCGAGTCCGGAATTATTCCGACCCTGCTGGGAAACCCAAACTATGATTTGCTGTATGACCAAGCCATGCTGATTGTTTGCCTGGCGAATTCTTGGTCGCTCGCGGGGCTCGCGATGATTATGTTCTCGGCCGCGCTTCGCAACGTACCCGAGGAGATACTGGCTGCCGCCAGGCTGGAAGGAGCGTCTCGCGCCCAGACGTTGTTCAAGGTGACCTTGCCGATGCTTAGATCCACGATCGTCACATCCGCACTTCTAATGACACTTCTCACCTTTGGCAATTTTACGCTTGTCTACCTGATGACCGCCGGAGGCCCTGGAAATCAGACAAATATCTTGCCGGTCTATTCTTATCTGCAAGGCTTCAAGTTCTTCAACTTGGGTTATTCAGCCTTGCTCGGCAACGTGATTGTCCTGATCTCGGCCGTCCTGGGAGGGCTATTCGTCCTTCTCGGGAAACAGCGCCGATGAGATACCTCTATCCCGCCGCGGCAAGCGTGCCACGGCGGGGCGAGATGCGGACGCGGGAAATGGCAACGCAAACGCTCACCGGCTGGCCCGCCGCCGACAATAGTGCGCCCGCCGGTGAGCCTGATACAAATCGCGCAAGTGGGACTGACTTAAATGACTCGAGAAATTCAGCCTAGCAGATCGACCGAGTTGCCGCCCTGGTCTCATCTGACACCCAATAAGGTCAATCGCTGGAGCTTTTCCAAGGTTTTCAGCAACATCGTAATTTCTGCACTCTCAATTTTCTTTGCGGTGCCCATGTTATGGCTTGCACTGGCTTCGGTTGATAAGAACGCAACTTTTCAGACGAAGCTGCCAGTCCTTACCGCAGAGCATTACATCGTCTCTCTTGAGTCAGGAAACCTGGCCGCGCTGCGCAACAGCCTGGTGATATCCCTCGTCGCGTCGACCATTGGTACGGTTGCGGCCTTCTTTGCCGCCTACTCCTTTTCACGTCATCACATCGTTTGGAAAGGCCCGATCCTGCTGGGCATTCTGTTTCTATCGGGCGTTCCGATCACGATCCTCATAGTGCCAATGTATGAGATGTTTAGCTCCGCCGGGCTTCTGACGATGTTCCCGACGGCGGTGCTGCTCGGGGTTACCGCACTCCCCTTCCAGATCTATCTCATAAAGAACTTCATCGATGCCATACCGCGCGATCTGGAAGAGGCCGCCTATATCGAGCGGGCAAAGACATGGCACGTATTGTGGTCGGTGATACTTCCACTGACAATGCCTGGTCTCGCGTCGGCAGCTCTGTTTGGTTTCGTAAACGCTTGGGGGAGCTTCCTGATACCGCTTGTGCTGATCAGTTCCGACAATCAGCAAGCTGCTCCGGTCAGGCTCTTTGGTTTCGTCAATGCCACGTCCATCGACTACGGCGCGATCGCGGCTTACTCCATTATCTATTCACTGCCTGTCGTGGTCCTCTATCTGGCACTCTCGAGGCAGTTCAAAGCCGGTTTCGTTCTGGGCGGCGCAGTGCGCTAGCAAGAACCGCGACCATGCCTCGCAAGGTGCGGCATGGCTCGAGCGCGGGTGTGGCGAACTCGCTCGCTGGTAATCCGCGTCCTCGGTGTTGTCCAATGCAGGCTGTCGCTTGGCTTCTGCCGCTGCCTGGATAGCTGGACTAAAGAATCGACCATGCGATAGCATACGATACTTCTCGACTGCTTTGAAGAGCTTCGCAGCTGCTACGCACGGGAACGGAATGTGGCTCTCAGGGGGGCCAAATGCTTGCGAATTGAGGCGCAGGTCACCGAGGGCACTGAGCGACGATCGTCGGCCCTTATCTTCACGGCTATCAATGTCAGGCGATCCTACTTTCCTTGCTTGATGAAATCCGCTGTTCTTTCGCCGATCATGATGCAAACGGCGTTGGTATTGCCCGAGACGATGGTTGGCATGACGGATGCGTCGGCCACGCGAAGACCTTCGACACCGTGAACGCGGAGCCTCGGGTCGACGACCGCCATATCGTCATGGCCCATGCGGCAGGTACCGACGGGATGAAGCGCTGCATGCGCTACCTCTTGGCAAAACCTTCTTACTTGGATTGGCGTCGTTGTTGCGGGGGAGGGGACTTGCCTTGATGCTATGTAGCGCCGGATGGCCGGCTGCTCCATGATTTCGAAGGCTCCCATGGTCCCTTCAACCACCGCATCGAGATCATAGGGATCGGAAAAGTACCGTGGCGCCACGCGTGGATTGGCATAAGGATCGGCGCTTTTCAGCGTCACTTCCCCTCGAGACCGAGGCCGGATTTGTCCCAGATTTATCGTGCAGCCGTTTCCGCCGGGGACGGCGTCAATCCCTTCCTCAATGCCCGCACCCACGACCATGAAATATTGCACATCCGGGATCGGTTCGCTTGCGTTGCCCCACCAGAACGCGCCTCCCTCGATCAGGTTCGAAGAAGCCGGGCCATCCCTGAACAGCAGATAATTCAGGCCAGCCGCGGCTTTCCAAAGCGGCTTCTTGTATTTGTCGTAGCTGTGGGGTCCGTTCAACTGATAGACGAGTGAAACTTCGATGTGGTCCTGCAGGTTCTGTCCGACCCCCGGCAGATCGGCAACGACAGGAATGCCATGGCCGCGCAAAGCGTCGGCCGGGCCGATTCCCGACAACATCAGCAATTTCGGCGAGGCAATCGCACCTGCCGACAAAATCACTTCGCGACTGGCCATGAGCACCCATTTGCGGCCCTTCGCCACATACTCCACCCCGACAGCACGCCCCTTCTCTACAATAATCCGCGTGACCGTGGATCCCGTTCGAACCTGGAGATTGGGTCGGTGGCGAGCGGGTTTGATGAACGCCGTCGCGGCACTGCTGCGCCGCCTGTTCTTGGCAGTGATCTGGTAAAGACCGCAGCCGGCCTGGTCGCCCGAATTGAAATCAGGATTATAGGGCAGCCCAGCCTGCTGGCACGCCTGCAGCCAGGCGCGCGTGAGGGGGTGGATGTGATCGATGTCGGAAACGCCCAGCGGTCCCCCTACGCCGTGGGTCTGGTTGCAGAACCGGTTGTTGTCTTCCGACCGCAGAAAGTAGGGCAGCACATCATCATAATTCCAGCCATCGGCGCCGAGTGCTTGCCAGCGCGCATAGTCGGATGGAGCGCCGCGTATATAGATCATTGCGTTAACTGAACTGCCACCGCCGAGCACTCGGGCCTGGACCATGGTCGGCTGTTCCGTGCGCGACTGGGCTGCGGTCGGCTCCCAGGCAATCCGTTTCAAGAGGGACCCTTGAGCGGTCTTGTAGTAGGCACCGGGTATATGGATGTAGGGGTTGAAGTCGCGCGGGCCTTCCTCCAACAGGAAGACAGAGGCATCAGGATCTTCGGAAAGCCGCGCGGCAATCACGCATCCGGCGGAGCCACCGCCAACGACAATATAGTCACAGGTGGTCTGCATGATTTCATCTCGTGGTCGAATCCCCAGGAGCGCCGATCCATACCTTGTCATGGGTTCGATATCCTCTGATCGAATTCCAGCCTGAGCTCCGCGGCAGAGTCGCGCCAGATTCTGGCCCGACGGATCTCCGTCCTGTCCGATCATCTGTAGAACGCATGTCGAAGCTGGCCCTGCCGATCTTCCACAGTAGGCAAACATCGCGAGCACATGACAAGTTCGCAAACCATGGAACGTCGAAGCAGGGTGACGCGCTAGGAGAGAAAGTTTGCGGTGGTTTAGGCATTCGATGCTGGCCCGGACCGAGGGCTCAGACACCGAGCCGCCAAGCTCGGCTTGGCCGCGCGGGATGCGGCGTCCTTTCGCGAAATGACGCAGAAGCGGCGTCAACTTACGACAAGAATCGTCCAGACGCGCACTTCTTTTGGCTCCCGCATTGTGGTGTGGTCTGGCGCAGGTAGACCTTGATGATGGACGACAAAGCCGTGCCGAACCAGACGAGAGACCTTTCGTTTGCCGACGACTTCATCTTCGCCAAGCTCGTCGAAGATGTCCGCGACTATCCAGTTGAAGATGCCGTCGTTGTAAACATCAGTCCCAGCGCGATGATCACCGGCGATGAGCACCCGGCGATCGTGCCAGCCTGGAAGTCGACATGGCTGAAGGGCGGGCAGATCAAGTCCGCGGAACGGGCAGCGCTTCTGAAGGTGCGAAAAGCCACCAATCTGGGCGGTTGCATGTTCCGCGGCTGGGACTGGCTTGGCAATCGAATAAAGAGTTTCCCACGCGACACGCCGCTGTTCATTTCCCCGCAGGATGAGATCGGCACGGTCAGCACCGATCCTCTGGTGTTCACCAATGAGCGCGCATCACCCGGCTCTCCACAGACGTTCACGCTCAAGCTGAACCTTTGGTGGTCGCCGGGCGACACTGACTGCTTCATCCACAATGAGCACCGCTTCCTCGAAACACACACACAAATCCATGGCTCGGGACGGATGCAGAAATTTCGACTGCGCGACGAAACCACAATTTATGAAGACGTGGTGATGCCAGTCGGTTACTCGCACGACCCGTTTTGCAGGGTTACCGGCAAGAATGAGTGGACCTACCCCTGGCACCGCTACTACGCGGATACCGATTCGGTGTGGCTGGCCGTAGAACTCCATCCCTGATGACTTTTCGACCGGTCTCTGGCGATCGTCAGTGCCTCGCGTCAGCCGGCGATCAAGTGTCGGCGCCAAGGGCCCGGTTCCGAGCATTGTTCGAGCTGGTTAAGCCGGCGGTTTCCCGGCGGAGCTGTTAGATTGAAAGATTGAAAGGAAGAACATGAAGCTCAACGGCATGCGCGTTGAAGGAGCCGACAACGGTATCGCGGTAATTGAGGACGATCTGGTTCGGCTGCGGGCCAATGCTCGCACGGACTGGTTCTTCGCCCCAAGCGGCAAAAGCCGTGTCGCGAATGTCACGCGAGTGGTGCGCGAGATCGACGAGCAGCATTTTGCACTGTCTGCCAGGGTCTCTGTCGAATTCGCGTCTCCATACGACGCCGGCGCGATCTTCATCGAGTGCGATGACGACAACTGGGCGAAGATCGCCTTCGAATTTTCCGCCGCGCGCAAGCCCACCATTGTCAGCGTGGTGACTCGCGGTACATCCGATGACTCGGACGGGCCCCGTCACTCGGGCGACCATGTGTGGCTGCGTGCCTATTGCGACGGAGAAACGATCGCGTTCCATTTTTCCGAAGACGGCAAATACTGGAATTTCCTGCGCTGGTTCACTCTGCCCGGCGTCGAAAGGCGGCCGGTGCGTGTAGGACTCGGCGTTCAATCGCCGACGGGCGAGGGGACGACCGCTGTTTTCTCGGACGTCCGGCTTTCTGTGGCCAAGATCAGCGATCTGCGCAACGGACAATAGCTGACGGCAATTGGCCGTTGACGACAGCGGCTCAGCCCGCTTGGTCCCTCATCATCGATTTCGATTGGGGCCAACGGCGACCGGCTTTATGGCCTCCCCGCGTTTCCTGCCAAGGCGCCAGTAATGCCACGTGGCGGGACACTGGAAATCGTGATCCGAGTGACGGATGCAACGGATAGCGTTTTCGGGATGATCCGTTCCGCAAGATCACGATCTTTAAGGATCGACTGAGGCGTTGGCGCGCCTTGAGTACAGGCGCGGTCGCCCCACCAATGCAAGGTATTGGCGTCTTGGCCGCGCACCTGGCTCGATGCCAACTCGCAGCCGCGAGCTGCGGGCTTCGCCACAACGATCGTCATCTGACGGCGCTTGTAGCCCATGGGTTTTTTAGCCCCACGCAATGAATGAGTTCTGACGCTCACCGGGTCCTGCCGCCTGAAAACCAGGAGCGGCACGTCGCTCTTGTTCATTCGGAGCCACGGCCGCGAAACCTCTTGACAACCTCGGCACTTCGCGGGATGTTCATCCAGTAATAGTTACTTTCACTGAGTGAAATAAGGATTGGCAATGGCGACTGTGCTTCAAAAAGACGAGATCAAGGGGATCATCCCGCCACTCGTCTCGACCTTCAGACCCGATGGTGATCTCGACCTGGAGCTGTTCAAGGGTGAGCTTCGGTTCATGGAAGGCGCTGGCATTCGCCTTGCCGTGGTCGGCGGAAGCACCGGTTCCGGGGATGAGCTTTCCGCCGAAGAACTTGGACTCTTGGTCGAAACAGCCACGGCAAACAGCAAGCTGCGCGTGATCGCCGGGATAATCACGACCACCACTCGCGACGCGATAAAGCGTGGTCTGCTCGCCCAGCAGGCCGGCGCCTGCGCGCTGATGCTTGGCCCCCCAATCTACAATACCCCCTCGGGGGATGGGCTGGACAAGTTCATCCAGGACGTCGGGAGGGCGACCTCTTTGCCCATCATCTACTACAACCATTTCTTCAACCCGCCGTCCGTCATGCAGCGCATTGCTCAGCTGCCGGAGGTCATCTGCGTGAAGGAAGTGGCGCTGGAGCCGGTGACGGAGCTGGTCCAGACGGTGGGCGACCGCGTCGCCATCGCTGCCGGCGCCGATAGCGTGAACATTGCGAGCTTTCTTTTCGGCGCGCAGGCTTCGATCTCCGGCATCAACACGGTCATTCCAAAGCAGTACGGGGCGATCTTTGCCGCGCACACCGCCGGTGATTACGTCCTCGGACGCAAGCTGACGGACAAGATCGCACCGCTGGCACGGGAGATGACCAAGAGCGTCAATTTCCCCGCCCGCATTAAGTTCGCGATCAACGCCCAGGGCCGCAAGGTAGGTGAACCGCGCAAGCCCAATGGCGACTTGGCCAAGGAGGATCAGGAAAACATCCTGAAGGCTCTCAAGCATGCCGGACTGCTTGCCTGAGACGTGACAGGCGTTGCCGTCCGTTCGTTGAGTTAATGAGCCAAAACAAACCATCAAAACAGAGGGAATGAGGAAATGAGGAAGGACGTGTATCCCCCCAAGGCAGATTCGACGCTTATCGGGCGGCGCGATGTGCTGAAGACAGGCTTGTTGTTGGGCACCGGCATGATGCTTGCCGGGGCGGGGCTTCGCCCCGCCCTGGCCGACGAACCGAAGCGGGGAGGGACGCTCCGCGTCGGCCTTGGAGCTGCCGGGGCGAAATCGTCGCTCAACCCCTTCATCTCGACAGGTGATATGGATTTCGCCGTCGCCCAGTCGGTCTTCGACCGGCTCACGGACTTCGACAAGGATGGTAATCTCTACAACAAGTTGGCGGATGACTTCACTCACAACGCCGAGGGCAACGTTTGGAAAATCAAGCTCAAGAAAGGTGTGGTCTGGCATGATGGCGCACCTTTCACGGCAAAGGATGTGGTCTATACCATTCAGTACATCCTCAATTCCGACAACAAGGCCGATGCCTATCCCAACCTGGCGCCGCTCCTGGAGCCGAAAGGTGTGCGTGCGCTCGATGCCAATACCGTCGAAGTGGCGTTGAAACAGCCCTATGCGCTGCTGCCGCAAGTGCTGGGCAGCAAGGTCATGTTCCTCATGAAGGACGGCACGACAGATTTCGACAAGCCGATCGGGACCGGGCCCTTCAAGTTCGTGTCGTGGTCCCGCGGCCAGCGGGTGACGCTCGCGCGCAGCGATAACTATCGCACGCCCGGCCAGCCTTATCTCGATGGGGTCGAATTCATCGCGATCAACGACCCGACCGCCCGCATGAATGCGCTGGTGGCCGGCCAGGTCGATGCCGTGGCTCAGCTCGATGGAAGCCTTGCGCGCCTGATTGAAGCAAATCCAGCTCTCACCCTGCTGCGCTCCAAGAGCGGAGCCACGACCGATCAATTCATGATGACGAACCTGAAGCCCTTTACCGACGTGCGCGTCCGCCAGGCGTTCAGGCTCATGATCGACCGCCAGCAACTGCTCGACAACGCACTGTCGGGATATGGCAGGATTGGTAACGACCTGCACTGCATCACCGATCCAGACTATGCTTCCGAGCTGCCGCAACGCGCTTACGACCCCGACCAGGCGAAATCGCTGCTCAAGCAAGCGGGCTTTGACAACAGCCAGGCGATCACCCTCTACACCTCGGATGCCGCTCCAGGCATGCAGGCGTCGGCAACCCTCATCGCCAACCAGGCGAAGAAGATCGGCGTCGACATCGAGCTCCTCGTCGTGCCGCCCGACAGCTACTATTCCGGCCCGAACTTCAAAAAGACGCAGATGGGCAGTTCGGATTGGGGACAACACACTCTCGAATCCCAATTCGGGCAAGGCTATGCGCGGGGGGCTTACTGGAACGAACCGGATTGGACCAGCGACGAGTTCGATAAGTGGGTAAGCAAGGCAAGGACCACATTCGACGGTCCCAAACGCCGCGAATATTACGTTGAGGCTCAGAAGGTCCTCTGGAATGAGGGAGCTTACATCATCTGGGGCTTCCGTGATCTTCTCGACGCCTCCAGTGCCAAGGTCAAGAACATCGTTCCCTCCACCCAGAGAAATCTTGGCTATTATCAGTTCGAAAGCGTCTATTTCGCGTAGGCTGCAAACCGCCGTGGCCGACCAGGCTGCGGCGGCACCCCCTTTTTTGTGAAGAGTGAGCTCCTTGAACAAGCCTTTGCTCCAGCTTCTTTTGACAAGAATAACCCTGGCTGCCGTCACGCTTTTTGCCGTCTCCATCGTCGTTTTTGCCGCCACCCAGTATCTGCCAGGAGATCCGGCCCGGGCTGCGCTTGGTGCCAAAGCTGATCCTTCGGCGGTTGAGGCGCTCAGGCGCGAGTTCGGCATGGACCGTCCCGCAGTCGTGCAATATGCGAGCTGGATCGGAGGCGCACTCACCGGCGACTTCGGTCGGTCGATACCGTCCGGGCGGTCGGTCTGGGAGGCGATTGGGCCAAGGGCCGTCAACACCCTGATACTGACGGTCACATCGCTGCTTCTGCTAATACCACTGTCCTTCGTGCTCGGCATTGCAGCGGCGATCTACAAAGACAGATTGGCTGACCACCTGATATCGGTTCCGACGATCGTGACCGTTGCCCTGCCTGAGTTCGTCATCGGCACGGTGTTGATCGTACTTTTCGCAGTTTATCTTCGTTGGTTGCCGCCGGTATCGCTGATCAACGACAGCCTCCCCCTCTCATCCCAAACCAGCCTGTTCATATTGCCGGTTCTGACGCTGCTCGGCACAACACTGGCCCAGGTCGTTCGAATGGTTCGAGCGGTGGCCCTGGAAGTGCTGAGCGCCGAATACATTTATATGGTGCGGCTGAGGGGCATAAGCCCCGCGCGGGTATTGCTGCGCCACGTTCTTCCCAACACCATCACACCGACCATCCAGACGATCGCGTTGAACGCGGCTTGGTTGGCTGGTGGAGTGGTGGTCACCGAGTCCGTCTTTCAACTGCCGGGCATCGGCAGCGCGCTCTCAGAGGCTGTCATCAACCGTGACATGCCGACGGTGCTCGCCATCACGCTGATCATCACGGCTACCTATGTGCTGATCAACCTGGTGTCCGAAGCGCTGATCCTTCTTCTTAATCCAAGGCTGCGCGTGGCGCGCGGTACGACCTAGCCGAAGGGATTGACCGTATGCGCCGCTCCGTCCTGCGCCTGACCTTGGCGAAGCCAGCAGCTCGTATCGCTCTGGTCCTGGTCGTCATCATAGTCGCCCTTGCCTCGCTCGGGCCATTTTTCAGTCCCTACGCCTTCGATGAAATCGTCGGCGCTCCATTCGCGCCGATAACCCACGAGCATTGGCTTGGAACCGACTTCCTGGGGCGCGACACTTTCAGTCGCTTCCTCTATGGCGGAAGGACTGTGCTCGTCGTCGCGCTTTGCGCAACAATGGCGGCCTATGTTGTGGCGGTGCCACTTGGCATCTACTCGGGCCTGCGGCGAGGCGCGCTCGATATCCTTCTGATTGCCATTTCCGATGTGATCTATGCGCTGCCGCCGGCAATCTTTCTTCTCGTCCTTCTCGCCTCGACGGGGCCAAGCCTGCCCACAGTCATCATAGGGATCGTGATCCTGCATTCGCCCCGCATCTTCCGTATCGTGCGACTGATCACCATGGATATCTCAAAGAACGAATACGTCGAAGCTGCCTTCGCGCGCGGGGAAAGCTGGGCTGCAATCTGCTTCCTCGACATCCTGCCCAACGTGCTGACACCGGTCCTGGCCGACTTCGGAGTGCGACTTTGCGGGTCGATCATTCTCTACGCTTCCCTAAGCTACCTGGGCTTGGGCCTGCCACCGCCGGCGGCCGATTGGGGTCTGATGATCAGCGAAAACCGCATTGGCATCACGATCTCGCCATGGATCGCACTCGCGCCAGCTCTGTCAATTGCTGCCTTCTCCGTTGCCGTCAACGTGCTTGCCGACAGCTTCGCGCGCTCGGTCGGTCGGTCGAAAGAGATCTGAAATGACCGAAGCAATCCCGCTCGTTGTGCAATCCCTTTACATGCATGATCTGAACGGCCGCGAAATCGTCAGTGACGTCTCCCTTCACGTGAAGCGGGGTGAAGTCCTGGCCATCATCGGTGAATCGGGATCTGGAAAGACGTCGGTCGCCTTGAGTTTGCTAGGCTTTGCGCGGCCCGGAATGCGTATTTCGTCCGGCAAGATTTTGATTGGCGGTACCGACATCCTCTCGCTCTCCGGCCAGAGGAAACGTGCCTTTCAGGGCGGCAAAGTATCGCTGGTTCCGCAAAATCCGACGACGAGCTTCAGCCCCCGCATGTCCGTCGGCAAGCAAATGGCCGAGCTTCTTGCGGCGCACGGCCATTCGGGCACCGGCATGAAGCAACTGATGCGTGATGCTTTGCGGAGCGTCGATCTCCCGGACGATGAAAAGTTTTCGAGACGCTATCCCTTCGAGCTGAGCGGCGGTCAACTGCAACGCATCGCAATTGCCATGGCCTTCGTCACGTCTCCGCAGGTCATCGTGATGGATGAGCCGACCACCGGCCTGGACGTATCCACCCAGCAGACGATCCTTGAGCTGATCGCGAGGCTGGTCAAGTCCAGCAGCGCAAGCGTGGTCTACGTCACCCACGACCTTGCGGTCGTGAACGTCGTGGCCGACAGGGTGGCCGTCATGTTTTCTGGCAGGATCGTCGAGCAGGGGAGCCGCAGGCAGGTTTTCGCCGAACCGAGCGCCGATTACACGCGCATGCTGCTCGACGCTATTCCACGACTGGTAACCGATGGTCCAGCGGCGGCGCCCGAGGCCGAGGGTGCAATTGAATTTCAGAACATTCTCGAGGTGAAGAACCTGCGCGCGGCTCATGGTCAGGTCGAGGTCGTGCATGGCGTTTCATTCTCGGTTGGCAAAGGCGAGTGCGTGGGTCTGGTCGGTGGAAGCGGCAGCGGCAAAACCACAACAGGCCGATGCGTGACAGGTTTGCACAGCAACGCCTCGGGCAGCTTGTCGTTCGAGGGCCATTCGATGCCATTCGCTGTCTCAAGCCGCTCCAAGGCAGATCTCAGCGCCATGCAGATCGTGTTCCAAAATCCCGATCGCTCTCTCAACCCGAAGGAATCTGTCGCCCAGAGCATCGCTCGTGCTGTTCGCCTGACGGGACTGGCTGATAGAGCACGGGTCGGCGCCGAAGTCCGGTCGCTTCTCGACCGCGTGCGGTTACCGCAACGCGTTGCCGACCTTTACCCGGCAGATTTATCCGGAGGTGAGCGTCAACGCGTAGCCGTGGCCCGCGCGCTCGCGGTCAAACCGAAGCTTCTGGTGTGTGACGAAATCACTTCGGCTCTCGACGTGTCAGTGCAAGCGGCCGTGGTCGAGCTTCTGCTCGATTTGAAGAGGGACGGCCTAGCGATGCTGTTCATAACGCACAACCTGCCGCTGGTCTCCGAAATTGCACAATCCATCATAATCATGAAGGACGGAAGCATCGTTGAGGCGGGACGAACGAATGACGTCCTGCGTTCGCCAAACCACTCTTACACAAGAATGTTGCTGGATGCCGCGCCGCGACTTAATTGACGGCCGGCTCGACTTGGAGCACCAAGGGACGATTGCTACGGGATTTTGCTGGGACGATCTTGCCAAACGACCTGTTCACCGATGAGGAAAAAGGTGCCCGCTTCGACGCTGTCGATCGGGCGGTTGCAGTGTTGCGCGTTCTTGAGCGGTCTGACCAGCCCATGTCGCTGTCGATGATCGCACGAGAGGTGGGGCTGGGACAGCCAACCACGTCACGTTATGTGGCCAGTCTCGTCGGGCATGGGCTCATCGAAAAGGTGAATGGAAATCGCTATGTCCTTGGCATTGGGCTTTATATTCTTGGGCAGAAATCACTCCACCGCAGGGACGTTCGAACGGTAGCCCATCCCTATCTGGAAACCTTGCACGAGCAGTTCAATGAGACCGTCAGCTTCGCCCTTTGGCTGCGCCACGAGGTTGTCGTCGTGGACTGTATCGAGGCCATGCAGACGCTGCGTCAGGGAGCATCCGTGGGAGTAGTCAACCCATGGCACGCCACTTCTCTCGGCAAGTCGATTCTCGCATGGCTTGATGCGGATGAAGTGGACGTTCTGCTGAAGGAGCCGGGGCTGCCCCGTTACACGTATAACACCCTCACCACCGTCGACCAGCTGCGTGCGGAATTTCCCCTTATCCGGGAGCGGGGCTATTCGGTCGACAACGAGGAGTCCGCAATTGGAGGGCGCTGCATCGGCGCGCCCGTCTTCGACCAATCGGGGCGCCCGCTCGGCGCAATCAGCATCAGCGGACCAGTCGCGCGCGTTACTGACGAGGATGTCCCGTCGACCGGAGGGCGAATTGCCGAGATCGCGGGTCAGATATCCCGCGCAATGGGGTATTCGGGAAAGCCATCCCGTGAGACCAGGCAATCCTGATCCGGTCCTGCTCATGCCTTCTGAAGCCATAGCCGCCTGTTCCGCAATAAAAGATTCGCTCGGAACACGACGGACCCAGCCGGTGCATTTCACTGGCCCGCAGCATCCTGTGCAGATTGCTCTCGCTTGAGGAGGCCGCTCGTTTGCTGCCCTCCTTGAACTGTGGCGGTGCGGCGCCTCGAGGCGGCCTTGGCCACAGCCTCCGCGGCGCGAAGGGCGGCCACATTATCTGACCCCCGTGCCAGCCAGGTCAGCCTTCGCTCCCCGGCGCTGACAAAGTCCTCGACTGCAGCAACATGCGAATCTCCGTCGCGAACCGGCACGAGCTCGTTCTTGGCTGCATGCCGACGCATGAGCGTACCCGAAGCCTTGCCGTTCAGCGTACCGTGGGCGATCAGCGTGCCCCGATCTCCAGCCACCACAACCGTGCTTTCCAGGTCGGCGATCGCAAAACTCTCGAACGCATGAAACAGGCTGCCATCGTTCAGTTCAAACGAATAGGAAATCTGGTTGGGTCTGCCATTGGCAATAGTGCAAATGGCCGAAACTTCACGCGGTTCTCCACCCGTCAGGAACCTGGCAAGGTCGATGTCATCGACGGACATGTCGAGATAGATGTCGCCTTCGCTGTCGAGATCGTCCTTTCTGCGCTTGGCCGCGGGCTTGTACGGTCCCTCGCGGGTAAGAAGGATCGATTGCACCTTGCCGATGTCGCCATCCAGGATCAGTCTGCGCATGGTCTGGTGGATGGCCGATGCACGGAACGGATGATGTACCGCAAGCACAATCCCGGCGCTGTCGCACAGACGCACAAGCTCAGCGGCTACTTTGCTGTTTTCGGAGATAGGTCCATCACAAAGGACGTTCTTGCGAGCTTTGGCCGCAGCGGTGATGTAATGGGCCCGCCGCTTCAGACGGGCACTGACATAGGTGAACTGGACGTTAGGATCGCCGAGAGCATCCGACAGGTTGGTCGTCCATTGCGGAATGTCGAGATCCTGAGCGAAATGAGCTGCATCCATCTTTCGGCGGCTGACCACCCACAACGGAGCATGCCCCTGCGCTCTGATGCCCGCGACCATCTGCTCCGTGGCAATTGTCCCGGTCCCCATAACTGACCACCCCGTCTTGCCGTGAGTTGCCATGCCGGGCGCTCCTGATCTGGCCCTGAGTATGGGCGCATTCGCCTCTTGCAGCCAACTTCGCATCTCGTTGAAGTCTGCATTAAAGTGACGTACAGATAGCGTCTGTTCGCGTCATAGGGGAGGCGATCAAGGTGAACCACATCGCAGGGGATACCGCGGCGCTCGCGGCAAATTTGAGGACCTTGTGCGATCGCCACGGGTCTGTCGCCGCTGTTTGTCGCAAATTAAACGTCAACCGGCAACAGTTTAACAAATATCTGTCAGGCGCCCATGTGCCGTCCAGTGCCAATCTGCGCACGATCGCGAATTTCTTCGGGCTGAGCGTGCCGATCCTTTTCTCCAACCCTGAGGAGTTCAGGACGCTCATTGACGGCAACTTTTTTCATGCGATGTCAACCGCGCGCCATTTGCCGGAGTTTGTCAACTTCCTGTCGAATATTGTCTTCGACGGAAGCGTGCAGGATTCGGAAATCCTGGGTGTCTATGACCGGTATCAGTTTTCGTCGATCTACAAAGGTTTCATTCTAAAGTCGGCATTTTGCCTTTATCGGAATAACAATTTTCTCCAGCATTACTATATCGAGAGGTTCCCGAGCTTCGACCGGCCGGGAAGAACGGAATACGTCTTCAAGTACTACGGGTTCAGCTTCCCAGTTGCGGACCGGCTGTTTACGGCTGATTTCGAAGGCATCCAGAGCAATGAGCTCACCTTCGGTGTCTATGCCCAGGTTAAACGAAACGCGAAGCGTTTCATGTTCGGCATCGCCAGCGGCATTGCCGCCAACGCCTTCCGACAGCCCTATGCTACTAAGGTTGCCTTGCACTACAAGGGGCCGGGCCTGCTCCAACGCAGTCACCTCAAGGAGCTTACCGTGATTGACAGGAGCGATCCGAGCATCCCCAGGGAAGTGCTGCAGTATTTGGGTGACGGGTCGGACATGATCCAGATGTGACATGCGCACGAAGTGCATTGCTCGTCAGCTTTATGCTCGGCCGGTGGCCCTGCCGGTTCAATCGCTTCCCGAAATCGCCAACAAACCGACCACGCCACCTTCCGCTGGTCCGTCACGGATCTGATGGCGCCCTAGACGTACTAGGATCACAGCAAAGAGAAGGCGGGCAACGTGGTTGCCCGCCCTTCAATGTGACGAGAAGTCCTGGGAGGACGTCAGACAAGCCTCAGATTCGACTGGCCGATGGAGGCCGAAGCCCAATTCGTTGCTGTTCTGTTGTATGCGTGAGTTAACCCCTGACCCTGTGGGGGCGCAACTTCGCACGGACAAGGTTTGTGAAGCGACATTATGCATGACGGGCGCCTTCTAACGTCAGCTGGATCGGACTTCCACGTTCGAGGTTGTTGACATCATCGCAACTCAGCGCCGGCAGGTGAGGCTGATCGCCAGACCGCCCAAAGCCTGCATGAGCAATCACAGGCTATTGTATCCACCGTGAAAGTGGCCGGTAAGCTGTCGGTTCTTGACGTCAGTTTCTTGCGCTTTAGGCGTTCAGGATAAGCTCATTCAGAGCCAACCGATGCAGCGACGGCGTCGCCGCGGCAAGAACGGGGCCTCCTTCCTCAGCTCGCCCGCCATCGAGACGCGTGATCACGCCCCCGGCCTTCTCGATGATCGGGATAAGGGCCACGATGTCGTAGGGCTGCAGGGAAGGTTCAAGCGCTAAGTCGATCCGGCCCGCCGCCAGCATGGCGAAGGCATAACATTCGCCTCCGTAGCGGGTCATCTTGACGGCGCTGTTCAGCCGCTCGAAGCCAGCTTTGAGATCGCCGTGAAAATGTTCGGGCGAGTTGGTGTGGAGAATGGCGTCGGAAAGGGTGTCGATGCTACGCGTCCTGAGTCGCTGGGGTTCGCCGGCGCGCTGGCGCCAAGCCCCGGTCGTGTCGGCCCAGAACCGCTCGCCAATGTAGGGCTGGCTAAGCATGCCCATTTCGGCGTGGCCGCGATTGGTCAAACCGATGAGTGTCCCCCAGACGGGAATCCCGCAAATGAAAGGCCGCGTTCCATCTACGGGATCAAGCACCCAACGCCAGTCGCTGCCGCCGCCGGTTTCGCCGAATTCCTCACCGAGTACGGCGTGGTCGGGAAACTCCGCTATTATGGCTGAACGCAACGCAATTTCTGCTTCTCGATCCGCCTCGGTCACCGGATCAAATCTATATCCGGGCTTAGGCTTGGTCTCGACGGCTAGCTCGACCAGATAGCGGGGCAGAGTTTCAGCATCCGCCAGATCAGCAAGACGGTGCAAGAATGTTGAGTCCGGTAGCTTCGACATGATTTCCTTCCGATTATGCCATGCAGCTGCTTTTAGGGGCGGGCGCTCCGTCCAATTCTACATTCTCGCATCTGCGGTTTGGCGGAAATAAAGCCGTGTTTGGCCGTGATGAGAGACGGCTGCCGCTCCGTTGGTGTTGCCGGAAACAGGAATTGGCCCGGCTGAATTGTCGCGACGCGAAGCCATCGATCTCGTGAACGCGCAGTTCCGAGTGCGGTGCTCCTGCGGCGGCGGCCGCGTGCGTTGATCCTATGGCGCTCATGGGATGAGTAGACTGCTGGTCCGAAACGGGGAGAGGCCCTCGGTGCCATGCAAGTCATTGGCGAAGCGACCGTGGGATTCGCAGCGTTTATACTAGGGACAGATGTCATTCCAGCCCCAAACCTTGGCGCCCGCGCAAGCCAAAATCTAGTCTCCAAAATGTGAGTAACCACAAGCCCGGTCACCATGACAGCATCTGCGCTGTCTCCGCTTCCGAACCCCGCTCAGGCTGCCTGAAGGCAGCGTCCCGCTTCCGAAGCCAGCCGACGAACTGCGCTCGCTGCTCGCGCGACGACCTCTCGTCGGAGATTGCCGGTCTGGACACTCGCGACGATGCAGTTCGCCACCTCGTCGACCTGGGGACCGGAAGCCAACAAAAGTAGCTCGACGCCAGCTTTCAAGGACGCCACCGCGGTTTCCGGGACGGTCCGGCCACGCAACGTTCCAGGCAGATCAAGATCGTCCGAAACGATCAGGCCCTGAAACCGGTGGGTCTCGCGAAGCAACGCTACCACCTTCGCTGAAGTCGAGGAAGGCTCGCCCGGATCGATCGCATCCACGGGTATTGGTCCGGTCATGATGGCGCGCACACCCGCCGCAATGGCCGCGTCAAAGCATGTAAGATTGGGTCTGAGATCATGCAGCGCGGCAGTGACCGTAACGGCGGCGCTGTCATGGGGATCCTCGGGAACATGGGGATGGCCGGGAAAGTGCTTCGCCGTTGCCGCGACACCTTGGCTTTGTACTCCGCGAATGAACGCAGAGGCGGCCCGACTGACGAGGTCGGCGTCCGCAGAGAAGGTGCGGTCACGCAGCCATGGGTTGCTCCCCGTCACCAAGTCGAGGACTGGTGCCAGGAAGAAGTTGACGCCGCATGTCTTTGCTGCGCGGGCTGCCTCGACTCCAAAATGCTCTATTTCGGCCTCCTTCATTTCCAGGACCTCGCGCGGATGAGGAAGCTGGGGGGCAAGGTTGTGGAGGCGATGGACCCCTCCCAGCTCGTAGTCGATCGCGATCAGCACGTCGCCAGCAAGCGACCGGGCGCGGTTGTGATAGTCAAAAAGAAGCTCTCGCGTCTCTGTTTGCTGCCTCTCTCTAGACATGCGACGCGCCACATATTCCTCGCGCGTTGATCCGAGCAGCGAAGCGACGCCGCCGGCATCGAAGAAAGACCTCGAGGCTTCCGTGAAATCAGCCCTTTCAAAGGCGGGCAGAAGTACTGCATAAGCGTCGCGTGCGATCTCATCCACGTTGTGCATTCCTTATTGTTTCCACCCTCAAGGCTTCGTCCGAACGAGACAGCTCAAACGACATCGGACATTCATTCAATTTACGGCATGTCTGCTCAGGAGCGGGGGAACGAAACCCATGACTTCGAAGCTGAAGATCTGACGCTGATCTCGGACAGCAGAACGCCCCGCAGCCCTTCGTACACATCCTGGATCGGCACGGGGAGCGCTTCTCGCCAGTTTCGGCCGGCTTCGAGCGCCGTTGCATAGTCGCTGTAAAGGACCGCAAGAGCTTCGAGGTAGCCTTCGGGGGATCCCGCCGGCAGGCTCGTCGCAAGCTTCGCGTCTGAGGTGATGTCGGCCTGGCCTCGACGGTAGGTAAGATCGCTTTGGCCGAGCCGAGACATAGTCAGCGTTTCCGGTGCCTCCTGACGCCACTCGAGAGTGGCCTTGGAGCCCACGATCTTGAAACGCAGCCCGTTGCGGTGGCCTGGCGCGGCAAGAGAGGACCACAACACACCATTGGCGCCTCCCTCGAATTCGAGCTGAACAACATCGGTGTCGTCCAGTCCGAAGGAATCGACCGTTTGCATCAAATTGGCGCTGAGCGCGGTGCACCGAAGCCCCGAAACGAATTCGAGGATGTTAAAGGCGTGTGTTCCGATGTCCCCAAGCGCGCCGGTCGGTCCCGCCTTTGCGGGGTCGCCGCGCCATGTCCCGCCTTTGCCCAGCTTCGAGGGGTCGTTTACCAGCCATTCCAGAAGATACTCCACATGCATGAAGCGAACCTGTCCGATGTCGCCCGCGCGGATGCGGGCGCGAGCATCTCGAACCATCGGATAGCCTGTGTACGTATATGTCACAGCAAAAAACGTCTCGTTTGCCGCCGCGATCCGCTGGAGCTCGCGCGCCTGCTCCGATGAGTGGACCAGCGGCTTTTCGCAGATGACAGGGATGCCCGCTTCGAGAAAGGACTTGCATGGCTCGAAATGGAGATGGTTAGGGGTAACGACTATCGCGACTTCTATGCCATCATCGCGTGCCGCTTCAGCGGTAGCCATGTCAGTGAAGCTGAAGTAGATGCGGTCCCGAGCCACCCCAAGCGCCTCGCCGGCTTCAATGCTGGTTTGTCGGTCGGACGAGAACGAGCCTGCGACCAATTCGAAGCGATTGGTTAGCCGCATGGCAGTTCTATGCCGGCTTGCAAAGAAAGAACCTCGCCCTCCTCCCAACATGCCCGCGCGAAGGCGACGTCTGCCCGGGATGTCGTCTGTCAGAAGATTCATGGATCCCCTTGCGTAATTGGCCCGGCTCTTATCGGGCCTGGAAAGACAGGTGTCGCACGTCGCTCAATCCGGCAGCGGCAGCGTCATGATTAAAGTCATCCTTCCACTCGCTGAATCGAGCGACAAGTTCGCACGGCGCCAATCAGTGACGCACAGTGATGCGATCGGTGACGCCGTTCGGTCGACCGAATGAGACGCGAGCGCTCCATTGCGATCGCCGCAACCACATCATAGGGCTCAACAATGCGCCAAACGCAGGCATCTCCTGGAGGAGCAACGGCGTCCACGCGATGAGCTAAGAATCGGTCCTGCCGGGGTTGAAGTGCATTCCAAACCTCGTCGGCAGGATCAACTGCCGAGTCGCCCGCAGGCACGCGGTCCTGTCGTTCAACGGGGGTGTCGGTTAACGATGACGTTGCAGGGTGGGGCGCTTGGGATTTATATCCGCTGGGCACGACCCGAAGAGACAACCGGCTAGGGTCGCCGTAGGGACTTCTGGACAATGCTTGCAGAAGAACGCCAAGAGATCATTCGCGACAGATTGGCCGAGCATGGCAAAGTCCTGGCCAACGCGCTTGCGCTCGAGTTCCGCGTCTCTGAAGACACTGTGCGGCGCGATCTGCGCGATCTTGCCAGGGCCGGACTTTGCCGCAGGGTCTATGGCGGAGCCTTGGCCAGGGCGTCGGAGGCCAAAGCCGGGCCTGAGCGGTCGAGGACCTCGACCACGGATCTGGCGCCGCTGGCTGCCGCCGCAGCGAAGCTCGTTCAACCAGGCGCGACGATCATGACCGACCACGCAGCGCTTAGCGTTGCTTTTGCCGCCGCTTTACCTCGGCACCTGTCTTTGACGATCGTAACAAATTCCCCACATGTCGCGAGTGCCCTGGAGGGGCACCGTCAAGCCAGCGTCGTTCTTGTGGGCGGGCTTTATGACCAAGGCAAAGGATGCTGTCTTGGAACCGCCGCCATTTTGCAATTGGAGCAGTTCAACGCCGACATCTTTCTTGTCAGCGATTGCGCGGTCCACGCTTCCGTCGGATTGACCGCATTCGATCTTGCCGACGCCGAAATCAAACGGGTCATGTGTCGCCGAAGCGCCGTGCGGATTGTTGTCGCTACGGCCGACCGTATGGCGAAAATCGCTCCCTTTCAGGTTTCGGGACCTGATGCGATCGATCATATACTCGCAGCCCGCCAGCTTGATGCCGAGACCCTCGAACCGTTTCGCCGCCAAGGCACGCTTATCGACCACATAGGCTGAAGGCTGCGACAGATCCTTCGGGCCTTCCCTCCATCCCGCCGGATCATTAACCAGCGACAAGATCCTGCATCAGGATTTTCAGATCGCGCGCCACTTCGTAGCTGTCCATCTGATGCTGCTTGTTGCAAAACAGCTCGCAGCTCCACCAGCTATCGTAACCGGTCGCTTTCACGGCAGCCACCCATTCTCTAAGGTTCAATACGCCCTTGCCCGTTTCGACATCGCGGAGAATAGGCTCGTTGGGGATGCCGCCGGTGAACGCAAGAGAGTCACAGATGTGCACTCCGTAGATGAGGTCTTTGTCCAAGCGCGAAATGCGTTCCGGGCCGTCGCCGGAGGTGTAGCAGTGCCAGAAATCGACGACGAGGCGTATGTTGTCGCGTGCCGCCTTCCTTATGGTGAGAAGCTGCCTGTCAATCGTGTTGAGTGGGGTCCAGGACAGCGCCTCATGGTAGATGACCAGGTTGCGTTGGGCGGCGATGTCGGCGACGGCTGCCAGCCCTGACGCCGTGATGTCGATCTGCTCCTCGAGCGGCAACCCGACGACGCCTCGGTATAGATCCGGGTGCCTGGTGCTGGCCTCGGGACCGAGAGCCGCCAGACTGACTGGACCGGTGATGACCTGAATGCCCTTCGCTCCAACCGACACGGCAAGTTCCGTCAATTCTTCCGCGTCCCTCAGCAATGCTTTGCGGGCATTGCCGTGGCGTTCCACATCGAGAAGAAATCCGATGCCTGGAATGAACGTGTCACCGATCAAGCGACGCAGCTCCTGGACAGTGAAGCCGGCGTCCAGAAAAGCACGGATCTTGGCCCCGGAGGCTTCCAGCCCGTCAAAACCAAGCTCGCTCGCAATATCCACATCAAGGGCCAGCGTGCCGTGTCGCGCTACGAGAGCATGCAGGATAATCTGGTTCCGCTTCATCGTCATTTTGTGCCCGTCACTTCGTATTCACGACCGGGTTGTGCCGAATGCCAAGTCCCTGCCGGATCACCACGGCCGGCATAAAGCCTCGTCATTGCCAAGGCTTCTTCCGCGCCAGGTTGCTATGGTTGCTCATGGCTTCGGCGGTCGCAAGCCGACTACCCGCGCGATCAAGACATATCGCCTCCCCAGGGGGAACTGCGCGGCAGTCCGAATTCGTGCGCGACGTATGATTCCAATCGCGTCACATTGCGCCAAAATGGCTGCCAAGGAAGGCAAAATGGCTGCCGATCAAAAAGCGCCTGCCATGCGGCCGCCTTCGCGGCCTACGGAAGCTGCCCCATCCTATCTGTCGCAATGCTTCTTTCTCGGCGCGTCACATCGCGTCTATTAAAGCTACCCTGCGAACTTGTCGCACAGCCACAGATGACTGCTTACTAGGCACATGGACGAGGATCATATCCACAATCGCCTCGCCAACAAAAGACGAGAGGGTCGAACAATGAAACTGACCGGCGGGCAGATCGTCGCGAAAGCGCTCAAGGAATATGGCGTCGAATACGTGGCCGGTGTTCCCGGCCATGGCATCTGGTCTCTGTTCGATGCCTTCTTGGAGGAAGGCTCGCAATTGCCTTTCATCCAGGTCATGCACGAACAAAGCGCTGTCCACATGGCGGACGGTTATTTCCGTGCCAGTGGCAAGCCCATGGCATGTTCCACTTCGGTCGGACCAGGTGCGACGAACACAATTATTGGCCTCGCCACGGCCTATTGCGATTCCACCTCGCTGTTTTACGTCTCCGGCTCGCCGCAGACCTACATGCATGGCCATGGCACCATGCAGGAGATCGAGCGCCAACAGGACAATGCTTTCCCGCGCATCACCGAGCAGGTGACAAAACGGGCATGGCAAGCCCAGTCCGTGCAAGTCCTGCCGAGCATCATGCATCGCGCCTTCAACGCCATGCTCACCGGCCGCCCTGGTCCCGTGCATGTCGAGGTGCCGATGGACGTTCAGGTCGAAGCGGCCGATGTCACCATTCATCCGCTGGAAAAGCGCCTTCCCATTGGTGTGGCCTATCCCGATCCGAGCGCGATCGAGGCGGCGGTCAAGGTCCTGTTGAGTGCCGAACGCCCGGTCATCGTCGCCGGTGGCGGCGCTATCACGGCCAACGCTTCGAACGAACTGACGCGTTTGGCCGAGCGGGTCGGCGCGGCGGTTTCGATCACCTGGAACGGCAAGGGCGCCATCTCGGAAGATCACGAACTCTTCATCGGAGCGGTCGGGCAGACCGGTACGACCTGCGGCAACAAGATCACCGCGTCCGCAGATGTCGTCGTTTCGGTCGGCTGCCGCTTCACCGACTGGTCGGCATCTTCCTATGCCAAGGGCGTCTCGTTCTCGATCCCCCCGGGGAAGCTCATCCATATCGACCTCGACCCGCGCGAGATCGGCAAGACCTATCCCACCGAGGTGGGGATCGTATCAGACGCAAAGGTAGCCTTGGAGGCGATCCTGGCGCTCATTTCTGATGGCGATGCCAAGAAGGCGCTGGCCAAACGCGAGAAGTTTCTGGCTGACGTTCAGAAGGCCAAGGCGGACTGGATCGCCCAGGTGTCGCCGCGCGAAAATAGCCGCGAAACGCCCTTCACCTCCCAGCGACCACTGGTCGCTTTGCGCAAGGTTCTCGATCGCAATGGTATTGTGGTTGTCGGCTCGGGCAACACCCAGGGTTCGGTCAAGCAAAGCTTCCCAGTCTACGAGCCGCGCACCCATCTGACCTCCGGCTCCTATTCGCCGATGGGCTGGGCAGTGCCGGCCGCGTTGGGCGCCAAGCTTGCATGCCCGGACCGTCAGGTCGTGGCGATCGTCGGCGACGGCGACTTCATGATGTCGCTGCCCGAGATGGGAACTGCCGCGATGAACGGCATCAATGTGGTGTTCCTGGTGCTGAACAATTCTGGGTACATGTCGATCCGCGGTGGCCAGCGCAAGTTCATGGGTCGTCACATTGCTTCCGAATTCAATCATCACTCGGGCAATGGCCAGCCTTATTCGGCCGATATCACGGCTTCGGCCCGCGCATTCGGGCTCGAGGCCTGGAAGGTCGAGAAGGATGAAGATCTCGAAACCAGCCTGAAGGCAGCCTTGGAATGCGGCGGGCCTGCTCTCGTTGAAGTCATCGTGTCACGCGATGCCGCGGGGCCGTTCGCCACCGGCTGGTGGGATTTCCCGTCGCCAGCCTACTACGAGAAAGAGCAGGCCGCATACGCGCAGATGCGCGCACGCGAGCAACACCTCTAGCACGGTTGGAGGGCGCAAAGCGCCCTCCCGCATCGCCAGCAATCACATTCGGTAGTGCGGCGCGCACGCGCGCACGCAAAGCAAGAGATATTGCCATGATACGCACCTTCAAGCCCGCCCAAGGCAGTGTCGCTGACGATGGCCAGCAGGCCGTCACCGCGACGGTCCAGGCATTGCTGGCGCAAGTCGAGAAAGGCGGCGACGCGGCGGTCCGAGAATTGTCTAACCGCTTCGACAAGTTCGACCGGGAGAGCTATCGCCTGACCAAGTCGGAGATCGAGGGGTGCATCGCCGCGTTGAGCAAGCGCGAGCGCGAAGATCTCGATTTCGCTCAGGACCAGATACGCAAGTTCGCCGAAGCCCAGCGCGCCACGCTTCGCGATCTAGAGATCGAGACGCTGCCAGGCGTGATTTTGGGGCATAAGAACATACCGATCCAGAATGTCGGATGTTATGTCCCGGGTGGCAAATATCCGCTCCTCGCCTCCGCTCACATGACGGTCTTGACCGCTCGGGTGGCAGGCTGCGAACGCGTGATCACTTGCGCGCCGCCATTTCGCGGCAGGATCGCCGACAAGATCGTCGCTGCCCAGGCCCTTGCCGGCGCGGACGAGATTTACTGTCTTGGTGGCGTCCAAGCCATCGCGGCCATGGCCTATGGCACCGAGACGATCGCTCCCGTAGACATCCTGGCCGGTCCCGGAAACGCTTACGTCGCCGAGGCCAAGCGGCTCTTGTTCGGCAAGGTCGGCATTGATCTCTTCGCAGGTCCGACTGAGACCTTGGTGATTGCCGACGACAGCGTCGACGGCGAGATCGTGGCGACGGACCTGCTTGGCCAGGCGGAGCATGGTGTCAACTCTCCCGCACTGCTGATCACCAATTCTGAGAAACTTGCCCGCGACACCCTCGACGAGATCGAGCGGCTGCTCAAGATCCTGCCAACGGCGGCAGTCGCAGCCAAGGCATGGGAAGACCACGGCGAGATCATCCTGTGCGACACCCTCGATGAGATGGTGGCGGAGGCGGACCGTATCGCTTCCGAGCATGTCCAGGTCATGACACGCGATCCGGACTATTTCCTGGACAGAATGAGGAACTATGGCGCTCTATTTCTGGGCGCCCGCACCAACGTGTCTTTCGGCGACAAAGTTATCGGGACCAACCACACGCTGCCCACGAACAAGGCGGCTCGCTACACAGGCGGGTTGTGGGTCGGCAAGTTCCTCAAAACCTGCACCTACCAGCGCATTGAGACCGACGAAGCATCCGCCCTGGTCGGCCAGTACAGCTCACGTCTCTGCATCATGGAGGGTTTTGCCGGCCACGCCGAGCAGTCCAACATCCGCGTCCGCCGTTACGGCGGGCGCAACGTTCCATACGCATCGGCAGCCGAACCGTTCTGATGCGTAACCGCCCCGGTACGGGCCGCACTGGGTCGCGCCGGATCATCAAGCCACCAACGCAAGCAACAAAGGGGAACTACAATGAAGCTCACCACTATTCTGGCCGCCTCGATCGCCTTCATGCCCGTCGCGGCGTTGGCCGAAAGCAAGGGCAAGGTCGAAGGCATTCATCACTGGGTATCCGAAAGCGAGGTCAAGGCGCTAAAGGTCGTCACGGACAAGCTGGCTTCCAAGGGCTACACTTGGCAGGATAGCGCGGTCGGCGGCCTCAGCGGCGCCAACGCGCTGCAGGCGCTGCGCACGCGTCTTGCGGCTGGGAACCCGCCGGCGACGATGCAGTTTTTGGGGTATGAGGGCCTCGACTGGGGTAAGCAGGGCGTCCTGCGCTCCCTCAACGAGCTCTATACCAAGAACGGCTGGGATAAGGCGCTCGCCCCGCAGTTGCTTTCCTTTGTCAAAAACGGCGACGACTTTATTTCCGTTCCGATCAACATGCATCGGCAGAACTGGCTGTGGGCGAACAAGGCCGCTTTCGACAAGGCCGGCGTCAAAGAACCGAAGTCTTGGGACGAGTTGATCGCCAATGGCGATAAGCTCCGGGCCGCCGGTGTGATCCCGCTGGCCATGGGGGACGAGAGTTGGCAGATCCTCGAAGTCTTCGAGGCGATCCTGGTGGATGTGAACGGGCCAGAATTCTACAAGAAGGCCGTTGTCGACCTGGACGAGGGCACTCTTTCGAGCCCCGAGATGATCGCCACGTTCGACAAGCTTAGGAAGGTCCGCGCGCTTGTCGATGACGGCTTCACCGGACGTGACTGGGCAGTGGCTACGGGGATGGTCGCGGATGGCAAGGCTGCCATGCAGGTCATGGGTGACTGGGCCAAGGGTGAGTTCCTCGCCAAAGGCTTGAAGCCGGGCGTCGACTTCCTTTGTTTCCCCACGCCGACCGACAAGCCCAACTTCAAGTTCGTGATCGATGCCTTCGGCATGTTCAAAGTCGATGATGCTGTGACCACGGCTGGCCAGGACGCTTGGGCGGAATCGATCATGGATCCCGAGGTGCAGAAGCAGTTCAACCTGTTCAAGGGTTCGATCCCTGCTCGCTCCGACGTTCCGGTCGACAGTTTCGATGACTGCGCGAAGCGCAGCTATGCCGATCGCGAGGCGGCAGTGAAGAACGGCGCGATGCTCGGCGGTCTGACGGACGGCTTTGCCGCTCAGCCTCAATTCGCCGGCGTCTTCACCGACGTCGTCGGCAAGTTCTTCGTCACCGACATGTCGTCCAAGGACGCTGTTCAGGCCTTGGTCGACGGGATCAACAACGCCCGCTAATCCAAGCCATCAAAGCCCTGCCGGCAACCGTGCCGGCGGGGACACCGTCCGCAACAATGCTCGGCAATAGCGAGGTTGGTTAGTCCCATGTCGCTCAAAAACAAATTGGACCTATGGCTGCCGCGGCTCGTGCTGTCGCCCAGCCTGCTGGCCGTTCTGATTGCCGTCTATCTCTTCATCGTCTGGACGGCCTGGATCTCGCTATCTTCGTCCCAGATGGTGCCGAAGTTCGACTTCGTCGGGCTCGAGCAATATGTGCGTTTGTGGTCCACCCCGCGCTGGCACACTGCAGTCGCCAACCTCTTCATATTTACGACGTTGTTCCTGGCGATCACCATCTCGCTCGGCTTGTTCCTCGCGATTCTGCTCGACCAGAAGGTGAGGGCGGAGGGCTTCCTGCGAGCCGTCTACCTCTATCCCATGGCCTTGTCGTTCATTGTCACGGGCACCGCGTGGAAATGGATCTTGAATCCGACCCTGGGCTTGCAGAAGGTCGTTAACGAGCTCGGCTGGACCGGCTTCGTCTTCGACTGGATCACACAGCCGAGCTTTGCGATCTACTGCGTGGTAATCGCAGCAGTCTGGCAATCGACGGGGTTCGCGATGGCCATTTTCCTGGCCGGGCTGCGGGCGATCGACACTTCGATAATAAAGGCCGCGCAGATCGAGGGAGCCAGCCTGCCGAGAATTTATGTCAGCGTCATCGTACCGATGCTGCGCCCGGCATTTCTGAGCGTCATCGTCCTACTGAGCTATATCTCGATCAAGAGCTTCGACCTGGTTCTGGCCCTCACAAACGCCGGGCCTGGCAGCGCCACCGAAATGCCCTCGACCTTCATGTTCGCCGCGACCTTCCGGCGCAATCAGATGGGCGTTGGCGCCGCCAGCGCCATCATGATGTTGATGACGGTGGCCGCGATCATCGTTCCCTACCTCTATTCGGAACTGAGGGAGGATCGCAATGCACACTGAAGCACGCTCGGCCCGCCGTTCGAACCAGATTGGCCGTTTGTTTATCTACGGCTCACTGATAGCGCTTGCCGCCTTCTACCTGATGCCGCTGTGGGTGATGATAGTCACATCGCTCAAGTCGCTGGACGAGATTTATGGCGGCTCCTTCATCGGTGTGCCCCAGGCAATCACCTTCGAGGCCTGGAACAAGGCATGGCAGGAGGCCTGCATCGGCACGGCCTGCACGGGACTGCGCCCATATTTCATCAATTCCATCCTCATGGTCGTGCCCGCCGTCATCCTGTCCACGGGGATAGGCGCAATAAACGGCTATATTCTCACGAAGTGGCGTTTCACCGGCGCGAACGCCATATTCGGATTGTTGCTCTTCGGCTGCTTTTTGCCGTTCCAGGCCGTCATCCTGCCCATGGCGCAAGTGCTTGGTCGGCTGCACCTTTCGGGCACCATTCCGGGTCTCGTGCTGGTTCACACGGTCTACGGCATCAGCTTTACGACCCTGTTCTTCCGCAACTATTTCATCACGATTCCGGACGAGCTGACCCGCGCGGCGCAGATCGACGGAGCCGGGTTCTTCCGGATCTTCTTTTCAGTCATGTTGCCGACCGCGCTTCCCATCATCGTGGTCTCCTGCATCTGGCAATTCACGCAGATCTGGAACGACTTTCTTTTCGGCGTGTCGTTCACGGCAGGGCAATCATCGCCGATCACCGTGGCGCTGAACAACATCGTCAACGTGACGATGGGGCGCAAGCAATACAATGTCGACATGGCGGCCGCCATGATTGCCGCCATCCCCACTCTCTTCGTCTACGTCGTCGCTGGACGCTACTTCGTGCGCGGTCTGACCGCCGGCGCCGTGAAAGGCTGATGCCATGTCAACGCTTGAAATCGATCAGGCTCGCAAGCTCTACGGTGACCTCGAGGTCCTGAAAGGAGTCAGTATCTCCATCGGCACCGGCGACTTCCTGGTGCTGCTCGGCCCATCGGGCTGCGGGAAGTCAACGCTGCTCAACATGATCGCGGGCCTCGAGAGCATTTCAGGGGGAGAAATCCGCATCGCCGGCAAGGTGGTCAACGATCTGTCACCGAAAGACCGGGATATCGCGATGGTGTTCCAGTCCTACGCGCTTTATCCCACGATGACCGTGCGCCAGAACATCGAGTTCGGCATGAAGATTCGCGGAGTGTCGCAAGCAGAGCGGGACAAGGCAGTCAAGACAGCGGCCGACCTCCTCCAGATGACGCATCTTCTGGACAGGAAGCCCTCGCAGCTTTCCGGCGGCCAGCGCCAGCGCGTGGCAATGGGGCGCGCGATCGTTCGCCAACCCAAGCTGTTCCTTTTCGACGAACCTTTATCCAACTTGGACGCAAAGTTGCGCGTCGACATGCGAACCGAGATCAAGCGTCTTCATGCACGATTGGGAACCACGATCGTATACGTCACTCACGACCAGATCGAGGCCATGACACTCGCCACTCGAGTGGCCGTAATGAAGGACGGCGTTGTCCAGCACCTCGACGACCCGCAGTCTGTCTACGACCGGCCGGCCAACGTATATGTGGCCAGATTCGTTGGGTCGCCTTCCATGAACATCATTCCGGCGAGACTTGACGTGGAAGACGGCCGGCCAGTCGCTGTGATCGATATCCCAGGTGGAGCGGCGGCCCGCCTGTCGGGCATCCCTTTGTCTTCACAAGCTGCAACCAAATACGCTGGGCACAATATCCTGGTCGGCATCCGTCCGGAGTTGTTCAGTGTCGCCGGCGCACAAGCCACGCAAACGGTCACGGTAAATATCGACGTGGTCGAGCCTACGGGCCCCGATACGCTTGCGCTGTTCCAGGCGGGCGGGGTCGAGGTCACGGCTCGTGTGCCGCCACGGGCTGTGGCAGCCCGCGCTTCGGCGACCCTCGCGGTCGATACCGGCAAGATCGTAATGTTCGATGCCGACAATGAGCAACGCATAGACTGAGGCATCGACTTGGATCAAACAGCTGACATCGTCATCATCGGGTCGGGCATCGGCGGCGCTTCCCTGGCCTACAGCCTGGCCGGCAGTGGCAGGCGCATCGTGATTCTGGAACGCGGCGAGCATTTGCGCGACGCGCCCCAGGCGCGCGATGACCGGGCGATATTTCTCGAGGGCTTCTACCGTTCGACCGAAGAGTGGCTCGGCGACGATGGGCAGGCATTCCTGCCCGGCAATTACTACTATGTCGGAGGCAATTCCAAATTCTTCGGCGCTGTGATGTACCGCTACAGGTTGGAGGATTTCTCGCCCCGCCCCCACATGGACGGCGGCTCGCCTGGATGGCCGATCACCTATGAGGAGCTCGAGCCATGGTATGAGCGAGCCGAGGCGGTTTTCAAGGTGCGGGGTGACCCATCGCAGGATCCCACCGAGCCCCCGCGGACCAGTCCTTACCGTTTTCCGCCGGTACCCGACGAGCCGGCCATAGCGGCCGTGCGCGCTCGCTTGAAAAAGGCTGGGATCCACCCATCCAGCCTTCCCCTGGCTATCGACATCAATGAGTGGCTTCGCCGCGCCAAGACCGGCTGGGATGCCTTTCCCAATACGGGTTCCGGCAAGATCGACGCCGAGGTTGGACCACTGACTGCCGCTTTGAATAGCAGCGACGTTAGTCTCGTGACCGGGGCCAATGTCGTGCGGCTGGAAACCGATCCGACGGGTCGCACGGTGACAGCTGCAGTGTTTTTGAAGGATGGTGTTGAGCGGCGAATCAGCGCTGGCATATTCGCCGTTGCGGCTGGCGCGGTCCAGAGCGCGGCACTCTTGCTGCGGTCGGCGAATGCCGCGCATCCGCGCGGGCTGGCCAACGGCTCCGACCAACTCGGTCGCAACTTCATGAACCACAACACCACTGCAATGCTGGCGATCGATCCGCGGTCGGCCAATACGTCGGTTTACCAGAAGACCCTGGCATTTAACGACTTCTACAATGCCGATCCGGAGACGGGTTTCCCGCTTGGCAACGTGCAATTGCTTGGACATATCACGGGCAACATCCTCAAGGCGAACGCGCCCCTGCTGCCACGCTGGCTGGCGGGGCTGATAGCCCGCAACTGCTATGGTTGGTTCTTGACCAGCGAGGACCTGCCTAATCCAGAGAGCCGGGTCACAGTGCAGAATGACCGCATCGTCATGCATTGGGTCCGCAGCAACATGCGAGCGCACGAGCTGCTGATCCGTAGGACGCGAGGCGTGATGCGAAGGGCGGGCTTCCCAATCGTTCTTACGCGAACCTTCGGCAGAAAGACGACCTCTCACCAATGCGGCACTGCCCGACTTGGAAGCAGTCCACAGACATCGGTTGTGTCGCCTGAGTGCCGCTCTCACGAAATCGAAAACCTCTATGTAGCGGATGCTTCGATCCTTCCGACATCGGCGGCTGTTAACCCGGCACTCACGATCGCAGCGCTCGCCATCAAGGCTGGAGCCGCCATCAGCCGGTCGTGAGGGATTAAATCTCACGGGCCTTGTCGAATACTCGGGTCTGCTTTCGTGACTCCAAGGGTTTTGTCTGAGGGAACTTTACCATGCTTGCTGACCGTACCGAATCGGATCTGATCGGTCCGCTAGCTATTCCGGGCCACGTGCTCTACGGCGTGCATACCCGCCGGGCAGAACAGAATTTCGACGTCTCCGGACTGCGGCTCAAGGATTTTCCCGAGCTCATCCAGTCGATGGCGATGGTGAAAAAGGCTGCTGGTCTTGCAAACATGGAACTCGGACTGCTCTCAGCTGAAAAGGCGCAGGCCATCTCAGACGCTTGCGACGAGCTCATCGAACTGAGGGGGATCGACGAGAACTTCCCCGTCGACATGATGCAGGGCGGAGCCGGTACGTCGACTAACATGAATATTAACGAGGTCGTGACGAACCTGGCCCTGATCAAGCTCGGCGCCAAAGTTGGCGACTACGCAAAGCTGCACCCCAACGATGACGTAAACCTCTCCCAGTCGACCAACGATGTATATCCCACCGCGATCCGCCTGACGGTTTTGCGAGCCTGCGACGGGCTCGTCTCGGCACAAGCCAACTTGCGCGATGCCTTTCGCGCGAAGGCGCTCCAACACGCCAACGCGCTTAAGGTCGGCCGGACCCAGCTTCAGGATGCTGTGCCCATGACGGTCGGGCAAGAGTTCGAAGCTTTTGCGGAACTCATTGACGAGGACATTGTCCAACTCCAGTCGGCCGCGAGATTGTTGCTGGAAATCAACCTCGGGGGGTCGGCGATCGGCACCTCGATCAACGTGCCGCGCGAGTTCCCCGACATCGCTTGCACTCATCTGTCCCAGATATCAGGCATTCAGCTTATTGCTGCCCGCAACTTCATCGAGGCGACATCGGACACAGGCGGCTTCGTTTCCTTTTCAGGTATGCTGAAGCGCATTGCGGTCAAGCTGACCAAGATCTGCAACGATCTGCGTCTTCTGAGCAGCGGACCCCTTGGCGGCCTCGGAGAGATTCGCTTGCCTCCGGTACAGGCCGGCTCTTCCATCATGCCGGGCAAGATCAATCCCGTCATTCCTGAGATGATGAACCAGCTCAGTTTCCAGGTCATTGGAAATGATCTTGCCGTGACGCTCGCTGCAAGCGCCGGGCAGCTCCAGTTGAATGCAATGGAGCCGGTGATCGTATTGAACATCCTACAATCCATGCGGTTGTTGACAAGAGGAATGCGGATTTTCAAAGAGCGCTGCGTGAACGGGATCGAAGTCGACGAGGATCGCTGCAAAGCCTTGCTGAACCAATCCCTTGCCTTGGCCACGCCGTTGGCGAAGCTCATCGGCTACAGCAAGGCTGCGGAACTGTCAAAACGCGCTTTGGCAGGCAAGAGAAATTTGCGTCAGGTCGTTGAAGACGAGGGTGTTCTGCTCCCGGAGCAGATTGACCAAATCTTCGGCAACAGTGCCGAGTTCGCGGGTCTCTCGAACGCTGTCTCGGCTTGAAGCGCTAACGGCCGCGCTGCGATAACCGATAGTGAGGCACAGGCCTGCGCCCGGCGCCTCGGGTGGCGGTCAGGCGATCGTGGACCTCGTTTGTCTGTGTTGCCCCATGTTTCGGTGGGTGATATCGTTGTTTGGCAGGTGTAAAATACGAGTCGCTTGACCCACTGTCGGTGCCTTCCGCCCTGTGCATTGCGGGCAGCGGGAATGCTTCAGCACTGAACATCTCTGATTAAGCGCTTGCTGGCATTGGCTCTGGCCAGTTTTGTTTGCTGGCATCTGCACATGCGCCTCATTCGGAGTTTGCTAGTTGACAGAACCATCACAAAATCTGACCGAGAAAGTCCGTTTCGACGCGGTCGATCGGACTATGGCGATACTGCGCGTCCTGGAGAAGGCGGAAGGACCGCTGTCTTTATCCGCGATCGCAAGGGAGGTTGACCTCGGTAAACCAACGACGTTGCGATACCTGGCAAGCCTGGTCGGCCATGGGGTCATCGAGCGTGTGGATGGGAACGGCTACACGTTGGGTATCGACCTGTTCATGCTGGGACAGAAGGCCCTGCACCGCCGTGACATTCGCGCCGTGGCGCGCCCTTATCTGCAGAAATTGTATGAACATTTCAACGAAACCATCAACTTGGCACTGCTTGTCCGGCAGGAAGTCGTCGTCGTGGACAGCATTGAGACAACCCAGATGCTGAGGCAGGGCGGGGCGGTCGGTTCCGTAAATCCATGGCATGCATCATCCCTGTCCAAAAGCATATTGGCCTGGCTCGATCGCGACGAGGCCAGCCGATTGCTGCAGCGATGCAGTTTTGACCGTTACACCCCGCGGACATTGACCAGTGCAGCCAAGGTTCTGGCCGAGTTGCCGGAGATCGTCGAACTGGGTTACTCCGTGGACAATGAAGAGGCAACGATCGGAAGCAGGTGTGTCGGGGCAGCGATATTCGATGCCTCCGGTCGCCCGATCGGAGCAATCAGTATCTCCGGTCCGACGACCCGCATCGTTGACGATGCGATTTCGTCCGTTGGGACTCATCTGGTCGAGGTTACCGGGCAGCTGTCGCGGGCAATTGGATTCGCCGGCAAAAGAGATGCCGGCCCTCGCCCTTAAGGGTCGGACCCCATCGCGAGTGAAAAGTGCAGACTTTGGCGAAGCGGGACCATCTACCTCCCCCGCCAGCAAAAATGGCTACCGCAATCCGGCGACCATGAGAGCGTCCTCGATAGCCGCTTTATCAGCTTCGCCAATCCGGTCCAGCGGACGGATGGGCGTCCCGACATCCCGGCCAAGCAGGCTGATCGCATATTTTATGCGGGTGGGAAAATTGGTCGCCTGACTGACTTCTCGGCAGATCGGGCCGATGGCTTTGGTCAACTGCATGGCTTCGGCGATATTGCCATCTTTGAACGCCCGATAGATTTCGACATTCTGCTTCGGCAATACGGCGTGAATACCGCAGATCGAAGCCTCCGCGCCCATCACATAGCCAGCAAGTGTGATCGGATCGTAACCGGCAGCTACCGTCACGTGATCGCCGACAGTCTGCACAAGCTCTCCAATGTTGTGGAAGACGCACTTTATAGCAATTACTTCGGGCAATCGAGCGACCTTCTTCAAGAGTTCGACGGAGTAATTGAAGTGATCGTAAAAGACTATTGGCAGCTCGGATGCGGCTGCCACATCTGTGATAAAGGCAAGCGCCGACTCGTCTGTCATGCCATTGTAAGTCGGCGGGCAGAGCAGCAACGCGGCGGCCCCCGCCTGTTTTGCAAGCAGAGCCCGGTGAATGGCGTCCTTGGTCGCGTCCGGGATGATGCCGGCGATGACGCGCAGATTGCTCTTGCTCGTCGCCGTGCCGGTCAAGGACGCCAGTTCCTCGGCGCTCAGCTCGTTACCGGATCCAGTGCTGCCGCCAATGATGATCACCTCGATGCCAGATGCCTCCATGAACGAAAGTTCGCGTGCAAAGCAATCGAGATCGATTGTCTCATCGCGACTAAACGGCGTCACGATTGGTGTAATGACGCCTCGAACTTCTTCGCGCCTTAGTGCTTCAACCATTTTTTGCAGTTCCTGGTGAGAGGGGTTGTTGCGAAACAAGCTGGGACCACTCGTTCCCCGTATCGATGACGGGCTTGAGCACGGGCGCTGTTTCATTCAGTGAAATACGATATCGACTGTCGCAAAATCGCGCGACCGTAGACGCCTTGTCAAGGGGAATCTCGATGAGCGGTCCCGGCTGAGATTTGGGGCATCGCAGCACCAACGGCCTTTGTGCATCACATAGCGTCAGTTTCTTGCAAAGTGCGCAATTGCTGGCGTTGTTTCGTTGTATGAACCTCGGTACCGGTGAGCGGAAAACGCGATGCGAGATCACCGGGCGGAAGCTGGGACACAGGGCCTGAGCGCCAGTACGCATCGCAATTCGGAGATAATGGGAGAGGAAATGCGTAGTCGGTTTTTGTTACTGGGCGCAGCCATGTGCAGCATGGTTTCTGCGGCAGCCCACGCTGAGGACAAGTCTATCGAGGTCATTCACCATTGGGTGTCTGACAGTGAGGTGGCTGCCGTAAACACGATCAAGCAAGAGCTAGAAAAGCGCGGCGTCGTCTGGAAGGACACCGCCATAGGAGGTGCAAATGGCGCGAACGCCGAGCAGTCGCTCCGCGCTCGCATCGTGGCTGGCAATCCGCCTGGTGCAATGCAGATGCTTGGGTTCGACGCAGCGACCTGGGCTAAGGAAGGCGTCTTGAGGGACCTGACCGATCTGGAGACCGCGAGCGGTGGCGTTCAGTCGCTTCCGGCCGACTACAGGCGCCTGGCGGCCCCCGGCGGCAAGTGGGTCGAGGTGCCGATCGATTTGCTTCGTTCGAACTGGATCTGGGCCAATAAAAAGGCGTTCGACGCAGCAGGCGTTTCAGTTCCCAAGACCTGGGACGAACTGATTGCGGCGGGCGAGAAACTCCGCAAGGCTGGGATCATTCCTCTGGCGGCCAGCGACGAGCCATGGCAGATCGCCAAAATCTTCGACAGCCTGATCGTGGATTTGAATGGACCGGAATTCTACACGCAAGTCGCGCTCAAGGTGGACGACAAGGCCATTCGCAGCCCCGAAATGGTCAAGGTGTTCGAAAAGCTGCGCCAGGTGAGAGGGCTGGTCGATGACAACTTCGTGGGTCGCGACTGGGCCGTGGCGACGGAGATGGTCGCGAGTGGCAAGGCCGGTATGCAGGTTATGGGCGACTGGGCAAAAGGCGAATTCCTGGCCAAGGGTCTGAAGCCCGGTGTCGACTTCCTCTGTTTCCCGACCCCAACGTCGACGCCGAATTTCCTTTGGGCGATGGACTCGTTCAGCATGTTCGAATCCACCGAACCGAGCCTGCGAGCCGCGCAGGACGAACTGGTCAAGGTGCTTCTCGATCCGGAAGTGCAGATCAAGTTCAACCTGATCAAAGGATCCATTCCACCTCGGCTTGATGTCGACATGTCGAAGTTCGACGACTGCGCCAAGCAGGCTGCCGTGGACCTCAAGGCCTCGATCGAGCACAAATCGTTCCTTGGCACTCTGTCCGGCGGCTATGCTGCCGAACCCCAGTTCGCCTCGATTTTCAAGGAAGTCGCAGCGAAGTTCTTCGTGTCGGACATGAGCGCCCAGGACGCAGTGACCCTCCTTGCGGACGAGATCAACAACGCGCGCTAAGTGCTAGCCACGATGACCGGAAGGCTGTCGTTCGGCCTTCCGGGCCGCCTGCTGCCTGAGCAACTATTGGCTTGGCAGATCCAGGAGACGAATGATTCCGATGACTGCGATAAAGCGATACCTTGCCGCCCAGTTGCCCAAGCTCGTGCTGGCTCCGAGCGGCATGGTTATCCTCGTAGCGATCTACGGTTTCATCGCCTGGACCGCCAGTGTCTCGTTCAGTTCATCCAAGGTGATGCCGATCTACGACTTTGTGGGGCTGGAGCAATATATCCGCCTTTGGTCGACGCCCAGATGGCACGTAGCCGTTGAGAACTTGTTTGTCTTCTCGGCACTCTATCTTTCGATCGCCACCCTCTTTGGTCTCTTTATCGCAATTCTCCTCGATCAGCGCATCCGCGCGGAGGGCTTTCTGAGAACTGTCTTCTTGTATCCGATGGCGCTGTCCTTCATCGTTTCCGGCGTTGCTTGGAAGTGGGTTCTAAACCCGGGTCTCGGCCTTGAGAAATTGGTTCGTGATTGGGGATGGACCTCCTTCACTTTCGACTGGCTGGTGAACCCGAATTATGCGCTCTACACCATTGTCATCGCCGCGGTATGGCAGTCGTCGGGCTTTGCGATGGCCATCTTTCTCGCCGGCCTCAGAGGCATCGACAACTCGATAATAAAAGCCGCTCAGATGGAGGGGGCTTCTCAGGCCCGTATCTATGTCAGCGTTGTCGTGCCGATGCTTCGCCCGGCTTTTCTAAGCGTGATCGTCTTGCTTGGACAGATAGCTATCAAAACGTTCGACCTGACGTTCGCCTTGACGAATGGAGGGCCTGGCGGAGCGACGGAGATGCCGTCAATGTTCATGTTTTCGGCAACGTTCGAAAGGAACCAGATGGCGGTCGGCGCAGCCAGCGCGATGATGATGCTGGCCGCGGTGGTGGCGATCATGGTCCCGTATCTTTACACCGAACTTCGGAAGCCCAGCAATGAGCAGTAGAATGCGCAAGCTGGAGCGCCACGGCGGCAGGCTGTTTGTGTATGGGTGCCTGGCCGTTCTGGCCACGCTCTATCTGGTTCCGCTCTGGGTTATGTTGATCACATCCTTCAAGCCGTTGGACGAGATCTATTCCGGCTCGCTTATCGGGCTGCCTAAACAGATAACATTTGAAGCGTGGTCGAAGGCCTGGAGCACGGCTTGCATCGGCACCAACTGTGTCGGGCTTTCACCCTTCTTTCTGAACTCGCTGATCATCACGATCCCCGCAGTTTTCGTATCCACCGCAATCGGCGCGATCAACGGTTACACGCTGACGAAGTGGAAATTCCGCGGAGCGGATCTCTTTTTCGCCGTCATGTTGTTCGGCTGCTTCCTCCCGCTGCAGGCCGTGTTGCTGCCTATCGCGCGAGTGCTTGGAATGTTGCGGCTATCAGGGTCCACCGCCGGCCTCATACTGGTTCACTCGGTCTATGGGATCGCATTCACGACGATGTTTTTCAGAAACTATTTTGTCTCGTTCCCTGATGAACTGACCAAGGCGGCCTTAGTCGACGGCGCCGGTTTCTTCAGGATATTCTTCAGCATTGCCCTGCCTACGGCCATTCCTATCGCTGTCGTGTGCTGCATCTGGCAGTTCACGTCGATATGGAACGATTTTCTGTTCGGCGTGTCGTTTTCCGCTGGGGGAAGTTCACCGATCACCGTCGCGTTGAACAACGTTGTGAACGTAACCCTTGGGCGCAAGCAGTATAACGTCGACATGGCGGCGGCACTCATAGCGGCGCTTCCCACGCTGATCGTCTATGTCCTGTCTGGAAGGTACTTCGTCCGGGGCCTGACCGCCGGCGCGGTCAAAGGATAATCGCGCCGCAACAGCGAGCCGGCCGGTCACGTCAACCGGCCAAATGAGCAGGACAGACATACACAGTATGGGATTTCCAATGTCAGTGTCGAAGCATCCGCTGCCGACTGCCTTTCTCCACGAGGTCACAAAGCTGCTTGGCGACCGCTTTACAACCAACACTGCGATCAGGCAGCAGCACTGTGGTGGAGAGGGGTTCCACGCGGTGGAAGAACCAGACGCCGTCTGCTTTGCCGAGAGCGAAGCCGAGGTCGCGGCGATTCTCGAGAACGCCAATGCTCACGGGGTAGCGGTCATTCCTTTCGGAGCCGGAACCTCGTTGGAAGGTCATTTGAGCGCCGTGCAGGGCGGCGTCAGCCTGGATGTCAGCCGCATGAATCGAATACTTGCGGTGCATCCTGATGATCTGGACGTGGTCATCGAACCGGGCGTCACGCGACAGGTGCTTGATAGGCATCTGAAGGATCTGGGGTTGTTTTTCCCGGTGGATCCTGGTGCTGAGGCAACGATTGGCGGGATGGCCGCTACGCGTGCTTCCGGCACCAATGCCGTGCGATACGGCACGATCCGCGAGAACGTGCTGTCCTTGCGTGTGGTATTGCCCGATGGCCGGGTAATCAAGACAGGGAGTCGGGCGCGAAAATCGTCGACTGGCTACGACCTGACCAAACTCTTCATCGGTTCGGAAGGCACTCTCGGCGTAATCACGCAACTCACCATCCGCGTGCATGGCATTCCAGAAGAGACGGTGGCGGCGGTGTGTGGCTATCCCTCGCTGAAAGCTGCGGTCGACACGGTGACTCAAATTATTCAGCTGGGCTTGCCGATTGCTCGAGCAGAGCTGATGGACGAGCCCGCGATGCGGGCATGCGTCGATTTCTTCAAGCTCGACTATGGAATTCAGCCCACCTTGTTTTTTGAATTCGCCGGTGCGCCACAAGCTGTTGCTGAACAAATAGCCACGGTCCGGGCAATATCTGCCGAAATGGGAGGAGGCGAATTTCGCTGGGCGAACGATCAGGAGAGCCGGACGGCCCTGTGGCGCGCGCGCCATCGCATGCACAATGCGTTGTTGGCCAGCCGGCCCGGCGCGAAGGTGATGCCCACGGATGCTTGTGTGCCGATCTCCCGACTAACGGAATGTGTGGTGGAGACAAAGGCTGACATCGAAAAGGCCCCATTCTTTGTGTGTCTGAACGGACACGCGGGAGACGGAAACTTCCATCTCGGTCTGGTCATCGATCCCGATAGCCAGGAAGAATACGAGATCGCGAGCGGCATCAGTTCCCGCTTGGCCTATCGTGCCTTGGCAATGGAAGGAACCTGCTCCGGGGAACATGGCATAGGATTGGGAAAACTTAGATACATGGAAGCCGAACATGGGACCGCCTTAGATATTATGCGGGATATCAAGGGTCTTTTTGACCCGAACGGCATCATGAATCCCGGCAAACTCATTCCCGGCCAGCTTCCCCCAGGGCTTTCGGGACCGCCGTGAACGGGTCGACGGGATGTAAGCTGTGGTAGTGTGACTGGGCATGCAGACAACTGAGGACTATGACACTCAGGGAGCCAAGCTTGTCGTTGACTGCGACCGCCCGCAAAACTGCATTGAACGATGTCAGCCCTCGCGCTGAACGGCTATGACAGCCTTGATCAATCCGGCTTTATGGTGTGCCCAATGAGCGATGTCGCGCGGGCTATCGGCCAGCGTCGTACGATGCGTGACGAGCTTGGCTATCGGTATGGCGCCGTCCCGGATCGAAGCGATCACCTGATCGAAGTCCTTCCTGGCAGCGTTGCGGCTGCCTATCAGCGTCATCTCGCGCTTGTGGAACTCGGGATCCGAGAAGGAGATCTCGTCCTTCACCACGCTGACCATGACTAGGGCGCCACCATGCGCCACATGTGCGAAGGCGGCCCGGATCGACGCGCTGTTGCCGGTGGCGTCAAAGACAACGTCAAAAGCCTCGCCGGCGGTGCGGCTTCGAAGCGCTTCAGCGGCTGTTGCCACAGTGCCGTCGACGACCACGAAGCCCAGGCCTTGCTCGGCGAAATCCAGCCTTTCACGATCGATATCGAGGAGAGTGACCTCCTGCCCGGCTATCGCGGCGAACAGGGCCGTGCCCAGACCGATGGGGCCGGCGCCAATGACCAGGGCCCTCTTGCCCTTGCCAGCCGTGGAACGGCGAACCGCATGCGCGCCGATGGCCAGGAATTCCACGGCAGCGGCGTCGCCCAGGGAAAGCCCTTCGGTGGGATAGAGGTTGGCGGCGGGCACCAGAATCTGCTCGCACATGGCGCCATCACGATGGACACCCAGCACCTCGATGGCCACGCAGCAGTTTGGCTTGTGGTGGCGGCAGGCAATGCAGCGGCCGCAGGCCAGATAGGGGTTGACGATTACCGCCTGGCCGGTTGCCAGGTCGGCACCTTCACCGGCCGCCGCCACGGTGCCGGAAATCTCGTGGCCCATCACGCGAGGATAGGTCAGAAAGGGATGCTTGCCTTCGAAGATGTGATAGTCGGTGCCGCAGATCCCGACATGGCTCACGCTCAGCAATACCCAGCCGGCCGGTGGCGATACGGGCCAGGCTAGATCCCTGAGAACCAGCTCGCCAGGCGCAAGACAAACGACGGCTTTCATGGCCAGGATACTCCTTGTGCAGGCGAGCGCGGAGGAGCGACGGCGGCGCTTTTTAGCCGCGCCGGCTCGCCGCTATGGGTCGGGACCTCCCGGCGGCCGCTTCTGCGGGCCGCCGGGCAAAGGCTCGGCTATTCGAAGTCCTTAACGTTGGCGAGCGTCACCAAACCTGCGCCGGTGTCGACATTGGCTTCGACCTTCTCTCCGCGTATCGCCTTCACCACGGTGTCGAGGCCGAGTTCACCCATCTTGGCAGGGAACTGGGCGACGCTGGCGTCTTCCGCTCCGGACTTGATCGCCTCGATTTCCCCGCAGCATGCATCGAAGCCGACGAGGATGAACTTGTCGTTGGTGATCCCGGCATTGGCGATCGCCTTTGCCGCGCCTGGGATGGGCGGTCCACAAGCGGCGTAGATCGCCTTCAGGTCAGGGTTGGCGGTGAGAATGTCCTCGGCGACCGAAGTTCCCAATTCCAGGGTGCAGTTGGTTGCTCCCTTGCCGACCACCTCCACCTTGAGGTCGCCCAGGCCCTGCATCATGCCGGTGACGCGATCATCGAGCGCGGGCACGCCCGGCACGCCTTGCAGGATGCCGATCTTGTCGCCCGCCTTGAGAACCGTCTTGAGGTATTCGCCTGCGATCTTGCCGCCGTTGAGATTGTTGGTGGAGACAAGCGCGCTCGATCCCTTCCAATTGGGTATGCTGTTGTCGACCAGCACCACCTTGATGCCGGCGGCCACGGCCTTGTCGAGAGCCGGCGCCACGGTCGGATCGACAGGCGTAATTGCCAGGCCCTTGACGCCTTGGGTTATCATCGACTCGATCAGGGCGATCTGGCCTTCGATGTCCGTCGCCGATTGCCCCTGTCCGGTCACCAGTTCGACCTCGGGATGGGCTGCCACATATTTCTTGGCGGCCTCCTCCATCGTCGAATAAAACGGAACAGGGAACTTGGTGATCAGGCCGATCTTGATCTTGTCGGCCGCATGGGACGGCAGCGCGAATGCCATTGCGATCGCCAGCCCTCCCAGAAGTCTTCCTTGCCATTTCATGCTCGTTCCTCCCTTTTGGGTCCCTTCCGCAGGAAGGGTGACCCTCTCACCTGCGGACTGCCCCTGCAGCCCGCAAATTCGTTGTCCTCAGGCCCCAACGATCATGGCGACCAGCTGCTGCTTGTTGTCAGGCGTTGGGATAAGCTCGCCAACCTTGCGCCCTTGCCGCAGCACGACGGCCCGGTCGGCGAGCTCGATCACATGTTCCATGTTGTGCGTGATCAGGATCACCGCGTTGCCCTGGTCCCGAAGCCTCGCCACCAGATCCAGGACCTGTCGGGATTCGCGCAGGCCGAGCGCCGCGGTGGGCTCGTCAAGGATGACCACCTTTCGCGCGAAAACCGTCGATCGCGCCACGGCGATGGCCTGCCTCTGTCCGCCCGACATCATCGCCACGACGGCGTCGTTTCTCGGCAATTTCACCTTGAGATTGGCGAGCAGGGACGCCGTCTCGGCATCCATCCGTCGTTGGTTGAGGAAGCGCAAACCGCGCGGCAGCCATTGCGGCCGCGCGATCTCGCGGCCGGCAAAGAAGTTCTGGGCCGGTGTCAGATTGTCGAACAGCGCAAGGTCTTGATACACGGTCTCGATGCCCGCGGCGCGCGCTTCCGCAGGCGATCGCATGGGCGTGACGACCCCGTCGATCTCGATCGAGCCTGAGTCCAGATGGTGCACGCCGCTGATGCATTTGATCAGCGTGGACTTGCCGGCCCCGTTGTCGCCAAGAAGGCACAGGATTTCCCCGCGCCGCACCGTGACGTCGATTCCACTGAGCGCCAGCACCGAGCCGAACCGCTTGGTCGCCCCCGTGACGGAGAGCACCGGCCGGTCCGCATCGCTGCCGTGGCGATGGAGTGGGGAAGGGGTCGCGCTCACGATTGTTTCCCCGCCTGAAGCACACGCACCCGCCCTTCGAGGTGATTGCGAAGGACGTCGCCCTCGACCGCGATCACGATGACCACGCCGATGACGATGAGCTGGAAGAAGATGTTGACGTTGAGCAGGTTGAGCGCGTTGCGGATGACGCCGATCATCAACGCGCCGATCAGCGCATTGCCAAGATGTCCGCGGCCGCCGAGAAAGCTGGCGCCGCCGATGATGACGGCTGCGATCGTGTCGAGCTCGAGCAGATTGCCGAACAGCGGCGAGCCGGCGTCGGTCCTGCCGGCCAGGATTACTGCGCCGATGCCGGCGCAGGTGCCTGACACGACATACGTCGAAACCAGCACCCACGACACCGGGATGCCCATGCGCAGCGCTGCATCCGGCCGACCGCCCACGGCGTAGATCCATCGGCCCCACACCATCGTCCTGGTAACCACGAAGAACGCAGCCGCCACCGCGAGCACCACGAAAACCGAGCCGGGCAGCCCGCCGAGCGCGTCGGTGCCGAGCGCGCTGATCTCGGGCGGCATGCCCGGAATGGCGCGCCCGTCGGCAAGCTGCAGCGCCAGTCCCTTGGCAATGCTCAAGGTGGCAAGCGTGATGATGAAAGGGTGCGGCAATCGGCCGAAGACATAGAAGCCGCCATTGACTGCCCCGACCGCCGCGCCGGAAACGATCATTACCGCGATCACAAGAGCGGCCGGCGCTCCCGCATGAAATGACAGGGCGCCCAAAACCGACGCCAAGGCCAGATTCGACCCGACAGAGAGGTCGATGCCCCGTGTCAGGATCACCAGCTGCTGCCCCATGGCCACGACCGAGATCACAGCCGTCTGCGCTAATATGTTGCTGATGTTGCGAGGGGTGAGAAAGTAGGGCGATGTCAAGCTCAATACGGCTATGAGCAGCAACAGAATCAGCGATGGTCCGAAATTCAGTATAGACAGCAAGACAGACAGCTTGTTCGGCTGAACGGTTTGAGCGTGCGCCGTAATTCTATCGGAATTTTTCGAAGAATTATTTGTTATTCCAGGCAAATGATCCCCCACCGCCGGGGAGTTGTGCTCCACGACTTGTACTATGCCCTGTATTTTGCTCTTCCTCTTATCGATAAAAATCAATACTATCTGCGGCTGCGTCAAGTTGTTTTTTATGGATAAAAAATCGCCAAAAAGGACAAGCCTGGGGAGGATTGGCCTTAATGAAAACCGACACTGTGTTCAAAAAGGCCTTCAACCGCACGCTCGATTTCATGGTGCAGGGCGAGATCGAGGATCCGTTGCCCTCCGAGAACGAGCTCAGGCGACGGCTGGGCGTAAGCCGCACGACCATTCGCAAGGTTCTGAAGGAACTGGTTTGTCGCGACATCGTCTCTACAGCGAGGTCGAGAGCCGAAGACAGGCAGATCCAGCCCGCCGACTACTTTCCAGATGTCGAGACGATGTCGCGCAATCTCCATGTCGAACAGCAGTTCATGGAATGGATGCTGCGCGGCGACACCAGACCAGGGACATTGATCAACGAGCTTGATCTCGCGCGGCAATTCGGCGTCGCAACCAGCGGAATTCGGGAATTCCTGATCCGCTTCAGTCGGTTCGGTCTGCTCGAGAAGCGGCCGAACTCGGGTTGGATCTTCGAGGGTTTCACAGAGGATTTCGCGCTTGAGCTGTTCGAGATCCGGATGATGTTCGAGCTTCGGTCAGCACGGCTCTTCGCCAGGCAACCGGACCAGTCTCCGCTCTGGGCCAAACTGGACGCGCTGAAGCGCGCGCATCTCGACCTGCTTAGCGAGATCGAGCACCGGTTCCATGACTTCTCCAGTCTCGACAACCGGTTCCATCGACTTGTCAACGAGGCCTCGCCCAATCGCTTCATTGACGACTTCTACGACATCATCACCTTCATCTTCCATTACCACTATCAGTGGAACAAGCGCGACGAGAAGCAGCGCAATCACGCGGCATTGGTCGAGCATTTGGCGTATATCGACGCTTTGCTCAGTCACGACCTTTCGCGCGTCGAGGTGGCGGCCGGCGCCCACCTGTCATCTGCCAAAGAAACGCTTTTGCGCTCCCTTGTCCCGGCTGCAGCGTGAGCAACGGTAGCTCCCGAGCGGCCTCCCAAGAAAACCGTAGCCAAGGCGATGCTGGTCCACGAACCCGCTCAAGCAATGCGAGACCGCAAGGCACTGTTCTTTGATCCAAAGCCACAGAACCGGACGCCGCCGCGGTCCGATACCGGAGAGGACCTTGTTATCGGCTTGACCTCGAAACGAGTGTTGAATCTTCCGAAGGGCGGATCCTAGGCAGTGGAGGGTCCATGTATCAGACCCGCCCCTGCAACATCAGAACCCACGTCCCTTGACGTATTTCGCACGCAAATCACCGAGGTAGGCGGGGACGGTGATATCCCACCATCCAGTAACGTGCATGTTAGAGTAGGGGCGCTCGATAGCGCATATCGCGTCGATCACGTAAGGCTTGCCGGATGCCAAGGCACGCTCGATCGCCGGACCGATCTCGGTTGCATCGACAACACGCTCCCCCTCGCATCCAAGGGATTTTGCCACGCCAGCGATATCCGCCATCCATTTCTGGCCGTCCGGCGTTTTGAAGTTGGTGATGATCTCACGATCTTCCCCAAACATGTTGAGCTGCAGGTTGCGGATCGCGCCCCAACCACCATTGTTGATGACAAGGAAGATTACCGGCGTGCCCAGCATCGCTGCGGTTGCCAGCTCGGTACCTGTTTGCAGGAAAGCGCCGTCGCCGAAAACCGCGCAGACCGGGGCTTCAGGCTTGCCGAGCTTGGCTCCAATGGCGGCGGGAAGTGCAAAGCCAATGCCTGACATGCCACCCGGCGTAATGTGCTGGCGCGGACCGTAAACCGGAAATTCGTTGAAGACTTGGTTCTGCGGGTTTGAGGAATCAGTAACGACAATCGTGTCGCGGGGAAGCGCTTTGCGCGCCTCGACCAGTACTTGCGAGGCCGTCATCGGCTGAACGTTCGCGGTCCGCAGCGGCTTTAGGAACTCTTCCCACTCTACCTTGCGCTGTTCAAGTTCCTTGAACTGTTGGCCGGACCTATAATCGCGCTGCTGCCCCTTGGCCTTGAGTTCCGCCAGGATGGCGCCGAGCACCGCCTTGGCGTCGCCGAGGATCCCCACCTCCACCGGATAGTTCTTGCCGATCTCAAAGCCGTCCAAATCGACCTGGATCAGCTTGGTTTTCGGAATGTCGAACGTGATCCCTTGCTTAAAAGAGGAGGTGATGCGGTCCGAGAAGCGACAACCGATCGCCAGGAGAACGTCGGCCGATCGTGTCATGGCATTTCCAGGGATCGAGCCCAGATCACCGCAGGCGAACGCGAATAGCTCATGATCCTCCGGGAAGGCACCCTTTCCCATGAAGGATGTCGTAACCGGCGCGCCCAAAAACTCCGCGATTGCCCTGAGCTCTTCGGTTGCCTCGGCCTGAATAACGCCGCCGCCGGCCAGCAGTACGGGGCGTTCGGCCGCCAACAGCAGTTCCACCGCTCGCGTGATATACGCCGGGTCACCAAACAGGCGCGCGCCGGTCCGACGCTTGGATCCGTCGTCGAGCGTGACATTGGCGGATTCGGCCTGGACATCCTGGGGTACGTTCAGCAACACCGGGCCCTTTCGACCCTCAAGCATGGCGTTGAACGCCTGTTCCATCATGTTCGGAATCTGCTCGACATGGCTTGGATTGAACCAGCGTTTCACGACCGGCTCAGCCATGCGTGGGAAATTGTCGGAGTGCGGGCGATCAAGTTCCTGCAGCACACCTCTGCCCATCATGTAGGTATGGACACCGCCTGTGATGACAAGCTGCGGCAGCGAATCGGCAAAGGCAGTGGCGATACCCGTCAGCGTGTTGGTGGCGCCTGGCCCGATCGAGGTCACGACGGCTGCTACTTTGCCGGACGAGCGATAGAATCCGTCCGCCATGTGCGAGGCATTTTGCTCGTGCATGGCCGGCAACAGCTGAATCTCTTCCTTTCGGTCCACGAAGGCGTCCATAAGTGCCGTGTCGCCGTGGCCCGGTATTCCAAAGACGTGCGTCACGCCTTCGCGGATCAGATGGTCGACAATGATCTCGCCGCCAGTCATTTCGCGTGCGACTGGTTTGCCGTTAACATTTTTGTCGTGCTTCATTGGTTCCTCCAATTACTTGGCGTCCAGCAGCAGGTGAGCTGCCGTCAATTCATGTTCCTCTGGCGGCTGGGGCGTACCCGCACGTCCGGCTGCTCGGCGCGGCCCGAGAACTTTCCATGGTGCAGGCCGAGAAGCATACCTCTCAAGAGTGGCGGGTGCCGGGTCAGCTAAGAGCTTCGAAACGGTGCAAAGCTAGATGAATCTTGCCCGCCCACAACACGCCAGCTTAGCGAGCGGACAGCATCGCTGGCAGCGCTTGGTCTGTGCCCATCATCTGTCCCCGTAAGGAGATCTGCGCCTCCGCTGACTTGATATCTCTGCTCATTCACGGCTCCGCATATGCCCGGCGGCTTGCAAGCTCTTAGCAGGCGGCCCGCTACCAAGGTTTCTGCACACTGGGCCAGCGCCTCTCGCAGGACAATTTCGCAGGACCCCGATACTAGACGCAGACTGACGCATCCGACTGCTTCTTATCGAGACGCGCGTTTGAGGCGAGCGCAAAAGGCCGTCCTATTGCTGCACGAGCCATGAGCATTTTGGGAGCAATTCAAACCTGGTTGGCTGCTAGGCTAAGTCGGTGGCCAGGATATGATCTGCGGCACGCAGCGCTTGCGCGGCAATGGTTAGGGCAGGGTTCACTGCCGCCGACGACGGGAAGAAAGAGGCATCAACGACAAAAAGGTTCCGCTGATCCCAGGCTCGACAATACGGGTCAAGCGCCGAGCTGCCAGGATCATCGCCCATCCGCACCGTGCCGCATTGGTGGCCGGTCGCATGTTTGACCAACGATTTCGTCACGACAATTGGGTAGCCCGCGCCCTGAAGGGCCTTCTTCATGCGGCGGACCAGTTCCCTATGACCGTCCAAGTTGTTGAGCGTGACAGACAGTTTGATTTGGCCATCGACAATGGTCACGCGGTTGTCTGGATCCGGTAGATCTTCCGAAAGACCGATCCAGTCCATGCCGTGCCGAGCCATGCGGTCACCCAGCGCACGCGGCAGATAGGGCACGTTTGCGGTCAACATGCCGCCCTGCAGCTTTCCAAGCATCTGCATTTGCCCCATGGGCCATCTGAATGCCTCATCGCCAAAGTACCAGTCGTTAATAGCGAGTGTTTTCTGAAACACGGTCCCGTTTATGCGATGCGACAAAGCCATCAAAGCCGTCTGGTTGTGAACCATATAGTGGCGACCAACGACCCCGGAGCGGTTGGCTACGCCTGCGACTGCGGCGGAATCGGCCGATCTAAGCAGAAGTGCTGCGCTGTTGACGGCGTTGCAGGAAACCACAAACAACGGCGCTGACAGCTGCTTGCGTTCGCCTGCGTGTTCGATTTCGATGCGCGAGATCCGCTTCCCATCGGGGGTGAGTAGGAGGTGCCGCGCAAACGCTCGCGTCATGAGATCGACGCGGCCGGTCTTCAAGGCCGGCTCGACCCCGCATGTCTCAGCGTCGTTCTTCTGAGCAATCTTGCAGGAGAACCCGTCACAGGTATTGCACAAAATGCAGCTTCCCGCCGCGCCTGAATTTACGGCCAATGGCAATGACGATGGCGACAGGCCCTGGCTACGAAAAGACTCCGCCATCTTTTCGACCGCTGGCTCTGATCGCACGGCGGCATATGGGAACGGAGCGGCGCCTCGCGGCGAGGTACGATCGAAGCGATCGTCACCGTGGACCCGGAAGATGCGCTCAGCCTGGTCGTAGTAGGGCGCCAAGTCACCGTAACGGTACGGCCATGCCGGCGATACGCCGCGACGATGCTCGATTGCCTCGAAATCGCGCTCCCGCAGGCGGAACATCGCGCCACCGTAGAATTTCGTCGAGCCGCCGACATTGTAATACATGCCAGGATCGAATGGCTTTCCGCGTTTATCAAACCAAGTGTCTTTTGCTTTGTACTTCTTGCGAAAGAAGACTGCGTCGACACTCCAGTTGTCGGTTTCGCGCGGCACGAAATCGCCGCGTTCCAGCATCAGAACGCGAGCGCCTTTCTCCGACAGTCGGCGCGCGACGACGCCACCGCCAACTCCACTGCCAACAATGATAGCATCATAGTCTTTCATGATCCGTCCAATGCTTGATGGGTGGAGACCTAGATTGATCGTTGCGGCCACAGCATTTCGGTACCAGACGGTAAGCCAGTATCGGGCCGCCGAATCTTTTCCTGGAGCAGCTTAAGCTCGATCGCGAATAGGCTTGCCAGCGCCAAAATCGGCGACCGCTATATGTTCCGCAACCCGCAGGGCCTGCGCCGCAATCGTAAGCGCGGGATTAACTGCCCCAGAGCTTGGCATGAACGAGGCGTCGACTACGAACAGATTGGTGTGATCCCAAGACCGGCAATGAGGGTCCAGCGCCGAAGTGGCTGGATCAGCGCCCATGCGGATCGTGCCGCATTGTGCCGCCGTGAAGTTGACGGGGAGCGTCTTTGCCAAGATCAGGGGAAAGCCAACATCGCGAAGGATGGATTTGACCCGTCTGTTGAGACGGCGATGGCATTCCATATTGCTGGCCTGCACGGAAATCTGCACACCACCATTCCTCAGCATGACGCGGTTGCCCGGCTGTGGCAGGTCTTCTGATGTGGTCAGTATGTCGAAACTGCGCCGGGTCAAGGCCCGTGCCACCGGCGATGGCAAAAACTTGGTGCCGGCGACGAGCATGCCGGATTGTAGTTTGCCCAGTGTCTGCACATTGCCCATCGGGTATGGGTAACCCGGCTCTCCATCGTAGAAATCATTGAAAGCGAGCGTCTTCTGGAATTTCGTTGGATTGAGCCGGCCCGAGATAGCCATCATGGTTGTCAGGTTGTGGGTCATATAGTGACGTCCAACCACATCCGAACTGTTGGCAAGTCCGTTCGGGAAAGACTCCGTCGCGGAACGCATCAGGATCAACGCCGAATTGACCGCACCGGCCGACAGCACAACGGTTCGTGCCGTGACGACCTTGATCTCTCCCTCATGATACACCTCAACGGCATTAACGGTGCGGCCGTCGGCCGCAAGCAGAAGACGCCTGACGAACGCATCAGTCCACAGCTCCACGCGACCGGTACGGATAGCTGGTTCCACACAACGAGTTTCGGCGTCATTCTTGCCACCGACTGAGCAGGGGAAACCATCGCACGTCGCGCAGCGCACGCATTTGCCACCGGGGTGCAAGTCGACAGCCACTGGCAGTGGGAACGGGTGAACGCCAGTGCCCCTCAATCGCTTCTCGACGCTGGCGACGTATGGCTCCGATCCGACGGCGGGATATGGTAGCGGCGCCGAGCGTGGCGGCTCCCAAGGATCTTGCGAGGGGTCGCCATGAACGCCGAAAAGCCTCTCGGCGTCAGCGTAGAACGGCTCAAGCTCCTTGTAAGGGAAGGGCCAAGCGGGGGACAGGCCTTCTTCGTGCTCGACGGCCTCGAAATCGCGGCTGCGGAGCCGCATCATCACTGTGCCGAAGAACTTCGTAGAACCACCCACATTATACCAACTGGACGGGCGGAACGTCTTGCCACTCCGATCCTGCCAAACCTCTAGCGGGCTGTACTTCTTCTGGCGAAAGACCTTTTCCACGTCCCAGTTATCAGGCTCGCGTGGCAGCGAACCACCACGCTCCAGCAAGAGCACCCTGAGACCGATATCGGCTAGCCGCTTCGTCAGCGAACCACCGCCGGCCCCACTGCCGATCACGATGACATCCGGTAAAATCCGACTCATCTGCATTGTCTCGATTCAATCCTGCGCGGCGTCAGAAGCCGGAAGCGAACTCCCGCTGTCGCTTTGAAGCCACCGCGCGGAGGGTGTGGTTGCCGACGTTGCTAAGATGGTTTCCACCCCGCGGCTTCACCAGCAATCTCACATTGGCAAGATCTGCTGGCGCCAAGTGATGCACGATAGCTCGACTGGACGCGTCGAATTTGATTTTGGCCGCAGGACATCTGTTGATCGCGCTACCCACGGACGCCGCCCGGCTGGTTTAGGATAATGTCGGCACCTTTCATCGCAATCATGGCGGTCGGCGTGTTGGTATTTCCAGAAACGATCAACGGCATGACCGAGGCGTCGATGACCCGCAGGCCATCAAGACCGATGACGCGCAGCGAAGCGTCAACAACCGCATCATGATCAGAGGTCCTCCCCATCTTGGCAGTCCCGACCGGGTGAAAGATCGTGGTGCCGATGTCGCCGGCCGCTTTGGCTAACGCCTGCGCCTCCTCGCCGACGGAGGGGCCAGGCAGGTATTCTTCCGGCTGGAGATGACGCAGGGCATTTTGTTTCATCAGGCGTCGCGTCACGCGGATAGCGTCCGCGGCGACCTGGCGGTCCTCCTCGGTGCTCAGATAGTTAGGCCTGATCACTGGCGCCGCTGTCGGATCGGCTGAGCTCACCACGACAGTTCCTCGAGAGGTCGGGCGCAGGTTGCAGGCTGCCACGGTGATCGCCGAGAAGCGATGCAGGGGCTCGCCGAATTTGTCCAAGGAGAGCGGCTGGACGTGGAATTCGATGTTGGCGCGCTGCTGGGTCGGATCGGATTGCGTGAAGATGCCGAGCTGCGATGGCGCCATGGTAAGCGGTCCACGGCGGCGGATGGCGTAATCGAGACCCATCAATCCCCGGCGAAACAGCGAGGGGTAGATGTCGTTCAGCGTTTGGGCACCCTTGACCTTGTATATTGCCCGTTGCTGTAGATGGTCTTGAAGGTTGCGGCCAACGCCTTGGCGATCGACAACACAATCGATGCCGGCCTTCTGCAGCCATTCCCCGGGGCCTATGCCTGAGCGATGCAGTATCTGCACGGAACCGATGGCGCCAGCGCTGAGGATGACCTCGCCCTTTGCGCGCGCGGTTTCGACGGTGCCGTTTTCCCTTCTAAATCTGACCCCTGTGACGCGCTTAGCCGAGATCTCCAGCTTGTCGACGACTACGCCCGTAACAACGGTAAGGTTGGACCTGCCGAGCACCGGTTTGAGGAAACCCCTTGCCGAGGACCAGCGGCGGCCGCGCCTCTGGTTGACATGGAAATATCCGGCGCCAACATTGTCACCGGTGTTAAAATCGTCAGTACGTGGTATGCCCATTTCGACAGCCGCCTGGCGGACAGCGTCAAGGATCGGCCATGATATCCGCGGCGCTTCGACCCGAAAGCCGCCGCCGGTGCCGTGGTATGGTCCCGAACCCAGAAAATGGTCCTCGATACGGCGAAACACCGGGAGGACATCGCTCCATCCCCATCCCGGGAGGCCGAGATCGCGCCAGCCATCATAATCAGCGGCTTGGCCGCGCATGGCAATCATCGCGTTGATGGCCGAAGACCCACCAATCACTTTGCCGCGCGGATACGCGAGGCTTCGGCCGTTCAGCCCGGCTTCCGCCTCGGTCCGGAACATCCAGTCGGAGCGTGGGTTTCCGATCGCAAAGAGATACCCCACGGGAATATGGAACCAGATCCAGTTATCGCGCCCGCCGGCCTCCAGCAAAAGCACCCGGTTTGATGGATTCGCCGATAAGCGGTTGGCAAGGATGCAACCGGCCGTGCCTGCGCCGACAACCACGTAGTCATAGGCTTCTTGCAACTGATTTTTCTCCTATTCGGCAGTTTGAAGCCTGTTTCAAGCGGTCTTCGGGTGTAGTTCGATCGCCATCCAGACGCAGTCCTCGTCTGTCCAGCCGCGGTGCCAGGGATAGGTGTAGTGTCGTGTATCAGCGACCCTCACGATCGGATCGTGTGTGTCGCCCGGCGCCGTCGAAATCTCGCGATAGAGATTTTCGCCCGCCTGGTCGTGAAAAATCTGAATCCTTCCAAGCCCGAAGATCTGGGTGTGAATTTCCAGGAACGAATGGGTGTTGTGGATGACGGCATCGGTCTTGGCCGGTGCCCACCAGAGATTGAGCTGGATGTCATAATGTACCGTCTCGTCACGCGGTTCCGGGTGATTGGAAAATCGCCATGGGTTGAGGGCTACCTGGCCGACCACATCGTGCTTGGAGATAAAAAGTGGCGTAGTGCGCGGGAACTCGGCCAGGCGATTGCCGAACCAGTCCCAGCCATCGAACATGATACCGCCGAGGTTCGTCGCGTCCGGCACATCGACGATTGATACTCTTTCCGCCCTCGCAATCGTGCCGCCTCGCAGAATGGTCGATTTCCACGGCGGAACCACAGCGGAGACCCCGCCATCGACGATCATCGCTTCATTGGACAGGTTCGTCACGACGCCGTTCGCGTCGTAATCCCGTACTGTCTCGACGAGGGAGGCCTGAATATACTTGCCGTCGAAGGACAAACGGCGGCTTCGATTCTCTTCAGTCATGTCATGCTCCAGGAGGCGAGAGTGGCTGATGACTCAAACACCGAAATTGCGCACCGGTGTCAGCAAGCCGATAGGCCGCGCTGCGGCCAGTAACGATTTGGTCGGTCCGTGTTGAATCGAAGCTCCGGTCAGACTGCTTCACCTACACCTCGACCTCAATTTCGCAGTTTGGCAATACATGGCGCAACCTGACGCGTTTGCCGCTTGATCCTGATGCGGCCGCCATCAACCGCGTTCAGCGCAGGTCTTCCATGTATCAGCTGCCGTGGAGATGCCCAGGTAGCTCGGGCCCGCCACTTCAGCGGCAACCAACGTCTAACTGCGTCAGAAAGAGTGGAAGTGCGAAATTGCCAATGAGAGGAATGCCCGATGACCTTGCCACACCGATGCGGTTCCGATCAGCCGCTAAGCATTGGGGGATTTTGCCGTGACCTCACTTCGAAAGAATTCGTTCTCAGGATGGCGGCGAAGCAGGCGATCTTGGGATCGAGGCCAATGTAGCGGATGCTGTGAGGTTTACCACGCTGGAGACCGCCGGCAAGCTCTGAGACTATCTGAGCCGAGCATCTTTGCCGACCTCAAACTAATCTAGCGACTGCCATTGGAATCGAGGGGCACGGCGAGCAACCAACCGGCCCTGATGACTGACTGCTCCAATAGCCGCTCAACCGTCGTGAAGTTGCTCGCATAGACGGGAAAGCATTCTCGGGCATGCGCGGACAATATATACGGCTTCACCGCGGCGACCTTGCTCGCTGGCCAAGATGGCCAAGGAGTAACGCAGTGGGCCCCTGTGTCGCAGACCTTTCTGCATGGGAGTTCCTTATTGGCAATGCAACGCACAGCTGATTTCATCATCGTGGGCGGCGGGTCCTCGGGCTGCGTCTTGGCTTCACGCCTCAGCGAAGACCCTAATGTCTCAGTGCTGCTTCTCGAGGAGGGGCCTAGCGACCGCAGCCCCTGGATCCATCTACCCGTCACCTACTACAAGACTGGCCAGGGTAGCTTGGTCGGGCGCTATCAATGGACGCCGAAGATTGGTCACACGGGCGATCCGAACCCCACAATGGTTCAGGCTCGGGTCCTGGGTGGCGGCAGCTCCGTTAACGCCATGGTCTATCTGCGGGGTCAGCCGCGAGACTATGACCAGTGGCAAGCGGCAGGGGCCGACAACTGGGGTTGGAAGGACGTTCTTCCCTATTTCAAAAAATGCGAATCCAACGACCGGTTCGCCAACGAACTGCATGGCACCGAAGGCCCGCTGCCGGTATCCGACCAAGAATATACGCATCCAATGAGCCGCATCTGGGTGCAGGCATGCCAGCAGGCGGGTTTGCCCTACAACCCCGACTTCAACTCTGGAGAGCAGGAGGGGTGTGGCTTCTATCAAATCAATTCGCGGAACGGCCGCCGCGGCAGCACAGCCGTCAGTTACCTGAAACCAGCCCGCAAGCGCAAAAATCTCCAAGTGCAAACCAATGCGAAGGTGCTTCGGATCGTCTTCAATGGCCACCGCGCCGTGGGAATAGAGGTCCAGTTCAAGCGCAGCCGAGCTGTATTATATGCTGCTCGGGAGATCATCGTAACGGCAGGCGCAATAAACACCCCGAAACTGCTGATGCTTTCTGGACTGGGCAATGCCGATGATCTCAAGCGGCATGACGTCGATTTGGTCAAGCATTTGCCGGGCGTCGGCCAAAATCTGCAAGATCACATCGAGGTTTCTATTATTCACGAGGTGAATGGCCCTTTCAGCTACGACAAATACAAAAAGCCACATTGGCAGGCGATCGCCGGGTTGGAGTACCTGCTTTTTCGGAGGGGGCCCTGCACTGCCAATGTCGTTGAGGGTGGCGCCTTCTTCCGCTCTTCCTTGAACGAGGACCGGCCCGACCTGCAGTGTTGTTTCATGCCCGGCGCGGGCGTGGAAGAAGGAGTCGATACCGTCCCAGGAGGCAACGGAACGACACTCAATATCTGCCAGACAAGGCCAAAGTCGGTTGGATGGATCGGGCTTCGCAACAACAATCCCTCCAGCCCACCTTACATTATGCCGAACTACCTTCTTGAAGACTACGATGTCGAGGTGATGTGCGAGGGTGTTGAATTCGGCCGAGATATAATGTCACAGCCAGTAATATCAAAGTATTTGAGGCGAGAGTACGCGCCTGGAACGTCGCGGACGCGAAGGGATGTCAAGGCCTACGTTCGCAAGCAGGCTCATGCGGCTCTACATCCAATGGGCACCTGCAAGATCGGTGGCGACGAGATGGCCGTGGTCGATAGCGACTTGAAGGTGCACGGGATTCAGGGCCTAAGGGTATGCGACAATTCCGTCGGGCCCAACCTGGTGTCATGCAACACCAACGGCGTCGCGATTATGATCGCCGAAAAGGGGGCGGACCACATTCGGAGAGACCATGGACTCACGTCGAGCGGCTAATTTGCCGGTCCTTTGCTGTGTGTCAGAAATCCTCCGGCCGCAATCTCATTGAATGCTGATTTGCCGTTGTTCCGCAGGACAGTCGATTGTGCACATTCAGCCGAGATGCCGTCAAAAGAAAAAGAGATAGAGCGGTTCACCGTTTCTGTGAAACGCTGTTCTAGAGAGGAATGCCTTTAGCATTTTGGGCACTTAGAAGTGACGCAATTCCAGACGGAAACCGCTCACACTTTTCCTGGAATTGCTCTATTCGATCCGGTCGGTTCCAATGAGCACGCAACCATAGGCCTCAAGCTGCAATGTTCCCGAAACGTTTTTGCCTGTCAGCAGATCGACACCCGCGGGGACGTTCGCCACAGTCTTAGGAGTTTCCGTGGTGTTGAGCACGAACATCAACCGGCGGTCCTCGGCCGCTCGGATAGAAACCTCCACTCCGGTGGGCAGGTCGGGCAGCAAAGGCACGATACCGGCTTTGGTCAGCACGACATCGACGAGCTTCTCAACCAGCTGCGGCGTAAGATATGTGCCGAGATAGACGACCTGACCTTGCCCCACCTTGCGGGCGGTGATGGCCGGAGAACCGGCGGCGAAGCGGTTCGACCAGGCACCGAGCACCTCTACGTCAGGCGCTACCTCGAGCAACTCGTACAAATGCGAAGCCTGGAATTCTTCATTGCCCAGGGTGAATAGGTATTTGCGTTCGACCGATGAGGCCGGCAGCGGCGGCGGCGCATAGGCGCCCAAGGCGGCCGGACGGAACAGGGGGAAGAGGCCGCTGCCGCCTTCGGGAACGACACGGCCGAACTCCGTCACCTTGACGCCGCTCAGTGCCGACAGGGCGTTGCCGGGAGCCTGCTCTCGGATGATGTGATTGTTCTCGTCCCTTGTTCCGCTCAATGCCGACAGGATCAGCGTGCCTCCATTGCGCACGAACGTCTCGACAGCCTTGTCCCATTGATCCTTCCACATCACCCAGTGCGGAACGTAGAGCGCTTTGAGCCGCGAAAGATCGTCTTCGGGATGAATGAACCCACATGCGATACCATTGTGGTAGCAGTGGCGATGAAGCAGCGTCGCGTCCTGAAGCGGGCTGGGAAGCCCGATGGGGTAGGTCTTGTGGGCCTCCTGGTTGTCGAAGTCCGCGCCGGCAATGCCGAGATCCATGCGCACCGCCGTGCCTAGGATCTGGTCTTTGACGGCGGCGATTTCGTGGAAGAAGCGGCTTGCCTCGTCATAGCGGCGGCGCGGTACGTCGTCGTGATCGATGACGCCCATCCAGTAGATCTCGGCGCCGAAATGCGCAGGACGCCAACGAAAGAACATGACACCGTCGGCGCCGCGCGCCACCGAGCTCATGGCCATGCGGCGCATTTCGCCCGGCTCCGGCGTCATCGTCGAGAAGCCGGGCTGGCTGCCGAAGCCCGAGGCCTGCTCAGGAACGATGAAGTTGCCGGAGTAGGCGCGGCAAATATCGAGATGGAGGGCCTGGGTCGCCGCGTGGCCGCCGGTTCGGCGCATCTCGTCATAGAGCATCGGGTAGACATCGAAGCCGATGAAATCGAGGTCCTGTCCGAACTGGCCGCGGAAGTCGATGTCGGCAAGCTGGCCAAGATTGTGGAAGATGAACCAGTCCGGATTGGCGGCGCGCAGGATCTCGACCTGGTCGTGTTGGAAGGCGGCGGTCGCCGAGGCCAGAAAGCGATGGTAGTCCTGCACATGACCGGGGCTGGGGTAGGAAGGCATGAGCGGTCTCGGCAGGTCAACCTGCGAGAAATCATCGTAGGCTGTCGCCCAGAAGTGGCCGCCCCAGGCGAAGTTCAGCGCCTCGATGGTGCCGTAGGTCTTATGCAAGTATTTCTGAAACTCCAGCCGGGTCGAAGGCGCAAACGATTCCGACACAGTGGTGTTGAGCTCGTTGTCCGTCTGCCAGCCGATCACACGCGGGTTGTCCCGGTAGTGCTCGGCCATGGCACGGGTGACGCGGCGGCTGTGGGCGCGGAATACCGGGCTTGTGGTGTCGGCATGCTGGCGCGATCCGTGGCTCGAGGCCCGCCCGTTGATGTCGACGCGCAGCACTTCGGGGTAGTTGACGGTGAGCCAGCGGGGAGGGGTCGCCGTCGGCGTGCACATGATCGTGTCGATCCCCGCTTGGCCGAGAATTTCGATCGCGCGATCGAACAGGCCGAACTCGAACCTGCCTTCGCGGGGTTCGAAAATGTGCCAGGCGAACTCTCCCATCCGCACGGTGTTGACGCCGGCGGCAGCCATGCGCTCGGCGTCACGCTGCCAGCAGCCCTCGTCGACATGTTCGGGATAGTGCGGCGCTCCGAGCAGAAAGCGGTCGAGATTGAGGGGCCGCCATACGGATAGCGGGGCGGGCTTCTTGCGGTTCATGCGCATGGGACTTTCGAAATTTCGAGGTTCAGATTGAGGCGACGGGTTTTCTTGGCGTGAGCGTGCGGCCATCGGGGCCGAAGAGGTAGGCGTCGCCGGTTTCGAAGCCCACCTGCAAAGCTGCGCCAACACTGATCGCGGAAACCTTGTTGAGCTGAAGCGTGAAATTGCCGGTGCCGCTGTCGGAATTGGTCGCCTGAAGCGGGGAGGCGTCGACGTAGAGAACGGTTTCACGCCCCAACTGCTCGACCAGCCGCACCTGGCTGGAGAAGACCGGCATTGCGCCGTCGCCCGCATCGACGACATGCAGCGCCTCCGGCCGGATGCCGATGGTCACGGAGTCGCCGGCAGCAAGGCCGGTCACGTCGATGCCACCGAAGCTCAGCGCCGGCAGGCCGGCTGCCGCTACCGAGACGCCTGATGCGTCGACGGTCACCGCTTTCGCTTCGATGAAATTCATGCGGGGCGCGCCAAGGAAGCCCGCGACGAAGATGTTCGCGGGGTTGGCGTAGAGCTCCAGCGGGGAGCCGACTTGTTCGATCTGGCCCTTGTTGAGGATCACGATCCGGTCCGCCATGGTCATGGCCTCGACCTGGTCGTGGGTGACGTAAATCATCGTCGATCCGAGCTGTGCGTGTAGGCCCGAAAGCTCCACGCGCATCTGGGTGCGCAGTGCGGCATCGAGGTTCGAAAGCGGCTCATCGAAAAGGAACACCTCGGGCGAGCGTGTGATGGCGCGACCGATCGCGACGCGCTGGCGCTGTCCTCCCGACAGTTGTTTCGGGCGCTTGTCGAGTTGCTCCTCCAGACGCAGGATCCGTGCCGCGCGTTTGACGGCAGCCTCGATTTCAGTCCTGGGCCGTTTGGCCATCCTGAGGCCGAAGCCCATGTTCTCGGCGACGGTCATATGCGGGTAAAGCGCATAGGACTGGAAGACCATGGCGATGCCGCGGTCGCCGGGCTCTTCCCTGGTGACGTCGCGCCCGTTGATCACGATCTGGCCGGAGTTGATCGCTTCCAGCCCGGCGATCGTCTTCAGCAATGTTGACTTTCCGCAGCCGGACGGGCCGACCATGACGACGAACTCACCCTTTTCGATCTTCAAGTCGACTGTCTTGAGGGCATGGTAGCTGCCATAATGCTTGTCGACTTTTCGCAATTCCACGCTGCTCATATCGGGGCGCCTTTCCGTGCGTGTCGGGTGCGGCAGGGTTCGCGGCGGATCATCCCTTGACGGCCCCCATGGTTAGGCCGGCGACAAAGTGTTTTTGCATCATGAAGAACATCACGACCGGCGGCAGGGCGACGAAGATCGTGGCCGCCGAAACGATGTTCCAGGCCGATGTCCATTCGCCGCGCAGATTGTTCAGGCCCGCGGTGACCGGTTTGACCGCATCGCTCTGGGTAAGGACGATTGCCCAGAAATAGTCGTTCCAGACGAAGGTGAAGGTGAGGATGGCGAGTGCCGCCAGCGCCGGCCGCACGAGGGGAACCACCACGTGGCGCAACGTCTGGAACGGCGAGGCGCCTTCGGCGCGCGCGGCCTGGAAAAGTTCGCCCGGCAAGGCGGCGATGAAGTTGCGCATGAAAAGCGTGGCGAAACCGGTCTGGAACGCGATGTGGAAAATGATCAGGGCATAGACGGTGTCATAGAGGCCGAGCCTCACCATCAGGTCGCGGACCGGGATCATCATGATCTGCGCCGGCAGGAAATTGCCGCCGACGAAGAGCGCGAAGATCAGGTTGGAGCCGCGGAACGGGTAGCGCGACAGGACGAAGCCGGTAAGCGTCGACAGGATGAGGACACCGATGACGGAGGGTATGGTGATCAGCAGGCTGTTGAGGAAAAAGCGCAGCATGGCGGTCTGCTCGAAAACCGCCTTGTAGTTCTCGATCAGGCTGAATTTCTGCGGCCAGCCCCAGTAGTTGCCGGCCATCAGCTCCTCGTTGGAGCGGATCGAGGTCAGCATGACGGCAAGCAGCGGCAGCAGCCACAGGATAACGACCAGGGCAACGCCGCCCAGATAGAGGGCTCGCTGGACCCTGGCATCTTCGGGAATGGGGCGCGGATACATCAGACGTTGCTCCGCTCAGCCTTGATGAGGCCATTGAGATACCAGGCGATGAAGACGATCATGATCACGAACAGCACCGTGGCGATCGCGGCGCCGTAGCCGAAGCGATAGGAAAAGATCGATTCCTGGTACATCTGGTAGGCGAGCACGGTGGATGAGCCGTAGGGGCCGCCGCTGGTCATGACCGCGATCATGTCGAAGGAGCGCAGCGCGCCAATCACCGTCACCGCGATGGCGATGAAGCCGACCTGCGACAATTGCGGCAGGACGACATGGCGCAGCATGCGCCAGCCGCGCGCGCCGTCGACGCGCCCGGCGGCGATCAGATCGTCGTTGAGACTGTTCAGCCCCGCCAGGAACAGGATCATGCAGAAGGCGATCTGTGGCCACAGAGCGGCGGCGGCAACCGCGAAGGTGACGAAGGTCTCATCTGAAAGCAGCGCCGGGGCGGTCGCTCCAAAGGCGCTGAAAACAAGCTGCAGCAAGCCGAAGTTCGGATCGTAGACCCAGCCGAACACGACACCAACGGTAACGGTTGCCAGAACCAGCGGCACGAAGAACAGCGATTTGAGAAAACGCATGCCGCGGATCTGCTGGTTCACGATCAGGGCAAGCGCGAGGCCAATCGGCGGCGCCAGCATGAAGATCAGCAGCCAGATGACGTTGTTCTTGAGCGAGACGTAGAACTGCGGGTCGTCGACCAGCTCGACATAGTTAGCGAGCCCGACCCAGGCCTTGGCACCGATGCCATCCCAGTCATGCAGCGAAATCCAGACCGTCTCGATTGAGGCGGCAAGGATCACCGTCCCAAACAGGATGAGTCCCGGCAGCAGGAACAGGGCAGGGGTCACCCAATGACGATTTCTGCGCCATAGACGAGACATGGCAGTCTATCCCAAAGAGACTGGGTTATCCGAACGACTGATCACCCGGAAAAGAGGCGGGAGCCGCCGAAAGACGGCGCCCGCCAGCCAGGGAGGATCAGCCAAAGATTCTCTTGCGGGTTTTTTCGAGGCGCCCCAGGATCTGTTCGCGCCGCTCGGGCTTCACCATGAATTCCTGAAGCCCAGTCATGCCTTCCTGTGCCATATCCGGATCGGTGTCGCGGTCGTAATATTGCGACGTCGCGACCACCTTCTTAAGCTCCTCGACAGCCGTGTTGACCAGCGGGTCGTGACTTGGCGGGCAGTCATTGCGAGGCGGAATGGCGCCTTCGGCGGCAAGGAAGGCCCCGAGATTTTCCGGCTTGTAGAAATAAGCCAGGAAGTCGCGCGCGCCCTGCTTGTTCTTTGCATTCGCAGGTACATGGATGGAGTTGACCGAGAAATCCTCGTAGCGGGCGACGCCGGGCTCGATCTCGGGAAAAGGTGCATAGGCCAGTTGCGGCAAGTCCGCCTCCGGGAAGGCGGACCTGACGAAGCCGCCAAGGTCCATCATGGCCGCCTTCTTCTGTGCCAGGGCAGCACCGGCCTGTTCCCAGCCGAAGGAACTGTGGCTCGGCGAAAAGAAACCGGCCTTGAGCAGGTCGTTCCATTTGTCGAAGACGGGCGTCAGCATTGGATCGGTATACTGAACCTTGCCGTCCATCAGAGCGATGTGCTTGTCGAGGCCGTTGATGCGCAGATTCATATGGTCGAACCAGCCGCCTGCGGGCCACAGTTCCTTGGTGCCCATGCTGATCGGAACAAGGTTCGCGGACTTCGCCGCCTCGCCAAAGGCCAGGAACTCCTTCCAGTCCTTAGGGGGGGTCCAGTTGTGCTGCGCAAACACGTCCTTGCGGTAGAACAGACCCCAAAGGATGCCGCCCATCGGCAGGCCATATTGCTTGTCGCCAACCGTGACGGCACTCGTCGTCGCGCCGAGCACGCTCTTGTAGTTCTCCCGGGCGAACAGATCGGAGATGTCGTCGAAAAGACCCTTGGCGACAAATGCCTTCATGCGGTTGCCGGAGAACCAGAAGCAGATGTCAGGGGCGCCGACGACAAGATAGGAGCGGATGGCCGTCTTGTGAGCCTCGTGGTCCATGTTGTTTATGACGATCTTGCCGCCGGACTTCGCCTCGAATTCGGTCGCCAGCCGCTGAAGGATCTGACGCTGCTCGACATTGCTGAGATTGGAGATAATCGTGATGTCCTGCGGCTGCGCCAAAGCAGGCAGGCAAAGCCCTCCAGTGGCGGACGCGACAAGCGCCGCGCCGGTGCCTTTCAGGAAACGGCGCCTTGTCGTCGACAACGCGGCGAGCTTGGTTGTCATGGCTTTTATCTCCTCCCTGAGAATAGCCGGATTCCAATTGAACCGAGGCAATGCGTATCGTATGTAGGCAGGATCGGTCAATAGTTAATTTACAAAATTAATAAATGGGGCAGATATGAGGCTCAAGGGCGACCAGCAGACGTCACGCGCCATAAACCGGCGGCTGATCCTCAACCTGCTGCGCCGGGAGGGGGCGATCAGCCGCGCCGAGATCGCAGCAATCACTGGGCTCAGCCCGGCGGCTGTGACGTTCGTTGTCACCGAGCTGCTGAAGGAGAAAATCCTGGTCGAGGGAGAGGCGAGCCCCGGGGCGCCGGGGCGCCGGCCCATCCCGATCGACATAAATTATGCCGGTCGGCTGGTTGTCGGATTGCAATTGAAGGTCGGCGCGATCGATTGCGTGCTGACCGATCTCGCCACCACCCCGCTTGTAACAAAGCAGGTAACCGTTCCCGATCGGTTACCGCAAAGCGCGGTGGAAGCCTGTGCCAAGGCGGTCAAAGAGCTGATCTCCGATCGCGGAGCCCCGACGACTGCGCAACTCAGCGGCATCGGCATCGCGATACCCGGCGTCATCGAGAACGGCGTCTGTCGCCTGAGCCACCGGTTCAACTGGGCCGACGTGCCGTTCGCCGCGATGCTTGCCGAACTCGTGCATGTTCCCGTTTGGGCGGACGACGACACCAATGCTTTTGCGCTTGCACAGCAACTGTTCGGCCTTGGGCGGCATCACCGCACCGTCGGCGCCCTGGCCATCGGCGCCGGGATCAGCTGCGCGGTCGTGATCGACGGCTCTGTCCATCACGGCGCGAATGGAGCCGCGGGCAAGATGGGTCACTCGATATACGATCACGATGGTCCGCTGTGCGAATGCGGCCGACGCGGCTGCCTGCAAACCTTTTTCTCGGAGCCGGCCTTGGTGCGGCGATGGAAAGAGGCCCGTCGCCTATCCGGGGAAGTCACACGCCACGACATGCTGAGCGCGGCTCAGGCCGGCGACAGCACAGCGATCGATCTGTTGCAGGAGGCGGGCCTGGGAATAGGAAGATTCCTTGGCGGCTTCTGCAACATCGTCGATCCGGAAGTGATTGTCGGCGGCGGCGAAGCCGTCACCTTTGGCGATTTTCTGTTCGAGCCGATGCGAGACGCACTGAAGCGTTATGCATTGTGGAGCCCGCCACCAATCACGCCAGACTGGGCAGACGATTCCTGGGCGCGTGGCGCGGCGGCGCTTGCGACCCAAAGGCTCTTCGACTTTGAAAGCAACCCAGGCGAGGTCGCAGGGGTGGGACTGCAGATATCAGGTGTCTAGGCTCGTTGATGAGCGAAGAGGGCGATGCGGTCACCTACTTTGTCCATTCACGAACACGGCACGCGACCTCAGCTGTCGATATCCCATAGCGATCGTGAAGCGTCGGCAGAGCCCCGGCATCGAGAAACTCGTCGGGGAGCGCGATCTGCCGGAAGACAGGGTTCACACCCTCGCGCATCAGCAGGGCGGCCACACCTTCGCCCAGCCCGCCGATCAAGGTGTGGTTTTCCGCAACCACCACCATTCGCCCGGTCCGGCGCGCCGCGGTAAGTATCGTTTCTGCGTCGAGCGGCTTAATTGTTGGAACGTGCAGCACAGCGCAGCCGATGCGGTCCGATTCAAGAGCTTTTGCGGCCTCCAGCACACGCATGGTCATCAGGCCGCTGGAGATGAACAGCACGTCGGCCCCTTCGCGCAGCAGCCGCGCCTTGCCGATCTCGAACCGGTAGTCGTACCCTTCGAGGACCACCGGCACCTTGCCGCGCAGGAGCCGCATATAGACCGGCCCTTTGTGGTCAGCGATTGCCTCGGTGGCCTGCTCGATATCGATCGCGTCGCATGGATCGATAATCGTCAGGTTAGGCATGCCGCGGAAGATGGCGATGTCTTCCGTCGCCTGATGGCTGGGGCCGTAACCGGTGGTCAGTCCCGGGAGGGCGCAGACAATCTTCACGTCGAGCTTTTCCTCCGCGATAGCCATGCAGATGAAGTCGTAGGCGCGACGTGAGGCAAAGACGGCGTAAGTCGTTGCAAATGGCGTAAACCCTTCCCGGGCCATCCCCGCAGCCGCGCTCATCAACACCTGCTCGGCCATGCCCATCTGGTAGAAGCGATCCGGATGTTCCTGGGCGAAGACATGAAGGTCGGTGTATTTGGCAAGATCGGCGGTGAGCCCGACGATCCCGTTCCGGTGATGTGCCAGCCTGGCGAGCGTGTGGCCGAAAGGGGCGCTGCGCGTCGGAATGCCGTCCGGGGCGATCGAGGCGATCATCGCCGAGGTGGTCTTGCGCTCTCCGGCAATGACAGCCTGACGTGGCTCGAATTTTGACAACCTCACTGCGGACGTCCCTTCTCCAGAGCCTCGAGCGCCAGCGTCCATTCATTCGGCTCGACACGGATGAAATGCGTGATTTCGCGGGCCTCCAGGAAAGGCACACCCTTTGCCATGCGCGTGTCGCAGACGATGATGCGTGGGCGCGGCTCCTTGAGGTCCCTGGCAATATCGAATGCCGCGCGGACCGCCTCGATGTCGTTGCCGTCGACACGCTGTGCGTGCCAGCCGAAGGCCTCAAACTTGCCGGTCACCGGCTCGGAAGACAGCGTCGCCGTCGATGGCCCGTCGGCCTGCTGGTTGTTGAAGTCGACGATGGCGATGAGATTGTCGAGCTTGTGGTGGGCGGCTGACATCGCCGCTTCCCAGGTCGAGCCCTCGCCGAGCTCGCCGTCCGACAAGAGATTGTATACGAAACTGTCGCTCCGCTTGCGCTTCAGCCCCAGGCACATGCCGACGGCGATGCCGAGCCCATGGCCGAGGGAGCCGCCGGTGATCTCCATTCCGGGCGTGTAGGCAGCCATGCCGGACATCGGCATGCGGCTGTCGTCAGTGCCATAGGTTTCGAGTTCTTCCTCCGGCAGCACGCCTGCTTCGATCAATGCCGCGTAGAGCGCGATCGCGTAATGTCCGATCGACAGAAGAAAGCGATCGCGCTTCTCCCATAGCGTCTCATCTGGCCGATAGCGAAGCGCATGGAAATAGGCGACCGCGAGCACGTCGGCGATGCCGAGCGCCTGGCCCACATAGCCCTGGCCCTGGACTTCGCCCATGCGCACGGCATGCCGCCGGATGCGATAGGCCCGTTCGGCTAGGCTGACATTGCTGCCCGAGCGCGGCATCTCGAATTCCGTCGTTCCGTCAGCCATGGATGAGCATCCCGCCATTGACGTCGATCACGGCGCCGGTGATGTAGCTGGCCAGATCCGACGCGAGAAACAGATAGGCGCCGGCCACGTCGCGCGCGTCGCCCAGCCGACTGAGCGGAATCCCCTTGATGATGTCGGCGCGCATGGCCTCGGTCAGCTTGCCGCCGGTGATGTCGGTCTGGATCAGGCCTGGCGTGACGCAGTTGACGCGGATGCGGTCAGGTCCGAATTCGCGCGCCATCGCCTTTGCCAAGCCGAGCACGCCCGCCTTGGCGGCGGAGTAATGCGGGCCGCCGAAGATGCCGCCGCCGCGTTGCGCGGAAACCGATGACATGCAGATGATCGAGCCGCCGCCATTTTCGCGCATGTGTGGAATGAAGGCCTGGCTGAGATAGAGCACGCCGCGCAGATTGACGTCGAGGATGCGATCCCAGTCGGCCGGGCTGATCTCCAGTGTCTTGACCGGCTGGGTGATGCCCGCATTGTTGCAAAGCACATCGATCTTGCCCAAGGCTTCGGTGACTTTCACAGCCGCCCTCTTGCAAGCGTCGCGGTCGGCGACATTGCATGCAAGGCCGATATGGTCGCCTCCGAGCGAAGCGGCGGCGTCACGCGCTTGCCCCTCATCGAGGTCAAGAATCGCGACGCGCGCCCCATGCTCGGCCATCAGCGTTGCCGTGGAGCGGCCGATCCCGCGTGGGCTCGCGGCGCCTGAAATGACCACAGCCTTGCCCTTCAGCAACATGTCGAACTCTCCTGCTATTTCCAATCTCTTTGGCGGATGATCTAGAGCCGGTAGAACCGGGCGGCGTTGTCGTGGAACAGCGCGAGCCGCTCTTCACGCGGATAATGTCGCGTGATCTCCTTGAAGGCGTTCACGATGGCATCGAAGCTCGAGAACAGCTTGTCGACCGGGAAGTTCGTCGCAAACATCGATCGGTGGATGCCGAAGGCGGCGATCGCCTCCTCGACGTAGGGACGGATCGACGCCGTCGTCCATGTCCAGTCACCCATGCCGAGACCCGAGATCTTGCAGGCGACGTTCGGCGCCTGCGCCAGCTGGCGCATGCCCTTCTTCCAGGCGTCGAAATGCTCGGGTCCGTCGACCTGCATGCCGGTATGGTTGAGAATGATCTGCACGTCGGGAAAGGCGCGCGCCAATTCAAGAAATTCGCCCATCTGCGGATAATAGAGCTGCAGGTCAAAACTCAGCCCGCGCTTCGCCAGCTCTCGGAAGCCACGCCGCCATTCGGCTGTCCGGCTGACCTCCGGCCGCGCCAGATAGGTCTTTGCGGGATCGGCATGATAATTCATCGACTGCCGGATGCCGCGGAAGTTCCGATATTCCATGTGCCGGTCGAGAAGGTCGCCGACATCGGGTTTGGACAGGTCGGCGTAGCCGACGATGCCATGAGGAAAGCCCCGCTGGTCGGCGATGCCTTGCAGCCAGCGCGTCTCCCCGACCGGATCGGCCGGATTGAACCCGACGTCCAGGTGCACCGATTTCACCAGGTTCTGGTTCCTGGCGTCTTCCAGATAATCGTCGATCAGATAGCTCTTGCGAATCGCCTCATAGTTGCCGAAGGCGGCCGGCTTAACGCCATCGGTCAGCCATGGATAATAGTGGGTCTCCAGATCCCAAAGGTGATGATGCGGATCGATGAAAGGGAGTTCGGCCACGGTCGGGGTCCCTCGCTTGCTGCTGGACCCGCCGGCCTCGCCGGCGGGTCCGTTCGAAGGCGGTCAGTTGCTCGGGGGGAAAACGCGGGCGATAACCTTCTTCGCCTCGGGACTGTCGACCTTGTCGGCGGTGACCAATGGCATCACCAGAGCCAGATCCTGGGTCACCTTGCCTCCCGTCAGGGCGTTGTAGACTTGCTGGGTGCCGTCGATTCCTTGGCCGACCGCTTCCTGGAAGAAGATGCCCTGGATCGCCCCCTTCTTCAGCAGCGCAATGGTGGTGGGCGAGCCATCGGCGACGGTGATGCCAACTTTGCCGGTGAGGCCTCGGGTCTCGACCACCTTTGCGGCACCGCTCCCGGCCTCATCATACATGCCGTAGATTGCCTTGACGTCGGGATGTGCAGTCAGCAGGTCGTTTGCCTGAGTGACAGCCTCATTGATGGTGAGGCCCCGGGTTTCAAGCATCTGGACCAAGTCGCAGCCGTCCGCCGCGAACGCCTCCTTGGCGCCCTTGAGATACTTCTGCGCATTCTCCCGGTCCTGCGGCAGCGACAGCATGCCTACCTTGTTGCCGCCGCGCTCCTTGGCGAGATCGCAGGTGAATTTCCCTTGCGCCTTGCCGGTCTCATAATTGTTTGCGGTGACAGAAGATGTGTAGTTGGTTAGTCCCGGCTGCGGACCGATGCCGGCGAAGGCGATCGGCACCTTCTGCTTTTCCAGATAATCGAGCAGCGGCGGCGTCGATGTCGAACTGACCGGACCGATCACGATTGCCGCGACCCCCTTTGTCACGGCCGTCCGCGCATTGTCCATCTGCTTGGCGGGTGAGTTCTCAGAGGTGTACTCGACATAGTCCATGCCGAGCTCCTTGGCCTTCTCCTTTACGCCGTAGCCGACCCATTGCCAGTAGGAGATGTCCAGCGAGGGCGCGATATAGGCGACGGTCTTCTTGTCCTCGGCATATGATGCGCTGGACAAGGCGGACGCCGCCAGTGCTGCAATTAGGATGCTCTTCAACTTCATCTTGGTTCCTCCCATTGATGATCTAGAGTCGGTTCTTGTTGCTGAAGCGGTCGATCAGGACCGCAAGCAGGATCGCGGCGCCGGTGACGGAGCCTTGCCAGAAGCTGTTGACGCCGATGAGGTTCACGCCGTTCTGGATGCAGGTGATCATCAGCGCGCCGAGCACCGCGCCGATCGCGCTGCCGGTTCCGCCAAAGAGGCTGGCACCGCCGATGACGACCGCGGCAATCGCCTGCAGCATCAGGCTGGCGCCGGCCGTTGCCTCGGCATTGAGGATGTAGCTCGCCGTCAGCAGCCCGGCGAACGAGGCGAGCAGGCCGGAAATGACATAGGCGGCGAATTTGATGCGAAGCACGGGAATGCCGAGCAGCCGGGCTGCGGTCGCCGACGACCCGACGGCATAGAACCAGCGACCCAGCACGACCTTGCGCAGCACATATTCCAGCAAGACCATCAGGACGATGCAGAACAGAAGATGATTGGGAATGCCGGGGACGATCTCGCCGGAATTCAGCAGCCAGAAATCCGGCGCGCTGATCGGCATCGAGCGACCGTTGGTGACGATGAAGGCCAGGCTCCCCGCCACCGCATAAGTGATGAGGGTGACAACGAAAGGAGCGAGCCTGACGACAGTGACGAGAAACCCATTGATTGCTCCGAATACCAGCCCCACGGCCAAGCCTGCCAGGCTGGCGGTAAGATCGTCCGCTCCATTGGCCATTGCCAACGCCGTGACCATTCCAGTCAGCGAGAACACCGAGCCGACCGAAAGATCGATGCCGCCGGTGACCACGACCAAGAAGACGCCGAGCGACATGATGATGAGCGGCGCAGCGGCCTGGATGATGTTTTGGACGTTGCCCGTGCTGAGCGCCGCGGGGACGAATATGCCCACCGCCAGCAACAGGACGACAATCGCGCCGGCGATTGCTGCCTCGGTGCGGTAGGACAGAAGAATCCCGGGAGCGCGGGTCCTGGCGGCCCGAGCCTTCTTGGCCGTCGCGGCGCCGTTGGTTGCGTCGGTCATGCTGCCATCCCCGTCAGCTCGGCGAGTCCGTCTTCGGTGAAGCGCTCGTCCGGCAGAAACCCCTTCGGGCGCCCCTCGGTGTCGAAGGCCAAGATCACATCGCACAGCTCGAGCAGCTCGACGTTCTCGGTCGACCACCAGACAATGATTGCTCCCGTATCCGCCATCTCGCGGATCAGCGCGTAGATATCGTGCTTGGTGCCAATGTCGACGCCGCGCGTCGGCTCTTCCAGCACCACCATGCGCAGCGGCAATCCGAGCCAGCGCGCAACGATCAGCTTCTGCTGGTTGCCGCCGGACAGCGACGCCGGAAGGTCCCAGATCGAGCCCGCCTTCAACTTGAGCGCCGAAACCAGACCGGAACATTCCTGCCGTTCGGCGGCGCCGACGATCCGCCGGTTGTCGCGAACCCTGCGTGCGGCAAGCACGTTGTCGACGATCGGAAGCTGCGAAAGGATGCCCTTCGCTGCCCGGTCACCCGAGACGAAGCCGATGCCCGCGCGCGCTGCCGCGGCCGGGGAGGGGAAGCCATCTGCGAGACCCTCGCCGGAGAGGCGCCAGCCGGCGCCCTTTCCCGCGCCGACGAGGGGATCGATCAGTCCTGTCGGACCCGCCGGTGCGCCGGCCAGCCCCAAGATGGTGCCGGGCCAGATTTCCAAAATGGCGCCGTCGGGCCCCAGCAACTCCACCGGCGTACCCTCTCGGCTGCGCTCCCGCCGCTTGAGCTGCGCGCCGGAACGGTGGGTCGATTGCCCCATCTGCTGGATGATCTCGGCGTCGCTCAGCGAGGCAAGCGGCGTCCCATTCGCCACAGTGATGCCGTCCCGCAGGATGGTGCAAACATCGCAGAGCTCGCGGATTTCCCGCATCCTGTGCGAGACAAATACGATTCCGATACCCTCGTCGCGCGCCAAACGCTTCAGCACGGAGAAAAGCTTGGCCGTCTCGCCTGCGGTCAGGTTGGCGGTGGGCTCGTCGAGAAGCAGCACTTCGGCGCCCGTTGAAAGCGCGCGAGCGATCTCCACGATTTGCCCTTCATGCAGGGACAATTTGGCCGCCGGGAGGTCCACGATCTCCTCGCCGATCGCCGCATCGATCAGGCGCAGCGCATTGAGCGCGATGTCGCGCATGCGGCGGCGGCTGCTCTGCGCCAGGCCGGACTTCGCATGCACGATACCGATGTTTTCTGCGACCGACAGTTCGGGCAGCAGCGCCAGCTCCTGATGCACCACCGCTATGATCGGGCCGCCCCGGCCGAGCTTCGCCGACGTGAAGGCGACCTCGCCGGCATCGCGGGAGGTAAGGCCTGTGATGATGCGGATGAGGGTACTCTTGCCGGCGCCGTTGCCGCCCAGCAGCGCATGTATTTCACCTGCCCGGACCTGAAATCTCACGCCGCGCAGCACGCGGGTTGCGCCGTAGCTCTTCTCGACATTGGCAGCGTCGATCAGAGGCGTCCTGGTCGATGCCTGTGCGGCCGCGCTCACATTGCCGGCGACGCCCAGCCCCTGGGCCGTTTCCATCCTGCATCTCCTCCCGAGATCGCAGGGATGATGCGATCGATTGACATTCGGCTCAATTCTCGTTTCTTAACATTCTGTGTAGCTGAACTTAACTGACGATCACGATATGTCGGACATCAAGTTCAAGTCGATGGCGCATTTCGAAGCCGTTGCGCGCCTCGGCGGCGTGGCGAAAGCGGCGCAGGAATTGCAGGTGACGCCTTCGGCCGTCAGCCAGCAACTGCGCTTGCTCGAGCACCAGTTGGGCGTGCGGCTGTTCCAGCGCGAAAAGCGCCACCTTTCCCTGACGATCGACGGGGAACGGCTCTACCAGACCACCACGCAAGCCTTCGAGTCCATCCGCGAGGTTCGAAACGCTATCGTTCGGCAACGCGAGAGCTTTCAGCTCAGCCTCCGCGTCAGTCCCTCCTTTGGCGAGAAATGGCTGGCGCCACGTTTAGCTGAATTCAGCAAGGACTACCCGACCTGGAATTTGCGCGTCGACGCGACACCCAATTTCTCGGATTTCGAAACCGAGGTCATCGATCTCGATCTTCGCTACGGCGACGGGGGCTGGGCCGGCCTCTATTCGGACTGCGTGGTCAACGACCTGATCCTGCCCATGTGCTCGGCTTCGTATCTCACAGAACTGCAGAGGCTTTCATCCGATCCGCGCGAGCAGTTGCGCCAGGCAAGACTGATCGACAGCGTCAAGGCCTATTTCCGCTGGGATTACTGGCTGCCGCGTAACGGTGTCCAGGGCGCGCGCATGACCTATCCCTATCGTTTCGACCGCTCCTCGATGTCGGTTCAGCTGGCGAAGGATGGAGCGGGCGTGGTTCTGGAAAGCACGTCAATTGCGTTCGAGGACCTTGTTTCGGGCGCTTTGGTGCCCGTCTCGACCCAGTTCGACGTGATAGAGTTCCCCGCATACTGGCTTGTCTGTCCTTCGCGGCATATGAACCGGCGCGCGGTGCGCCTGTTTTCGGAATGGGTGTCGCGGGTCGGCAGGCGCGACACAGACCGCGCTCGGGATTTTATGTCCGAGTTAGGGCTGCGCATATCGTTTGAACGACGGCCTCATTTCGGATTGCGGGACGACAAGCCCGCCGCTATGGCTTGAACAAGAATATCTGGCGCACTTGCTGGATTCCACGCTCAAAACAAGCCGGTTCGCGACATAGATAGAATAAAGTACCTAAGGATTGGAAGCGCCGATCTCGCTTGTTTTGTTTTCGACCAGACTATGTGGGCGATCCATTTCTTCCAATGTCGTGAGCTGCTCGGCTCAGTGCAACCGTACCTTTGCAAGCTGTGGCCTTGAGACCCTCCTGGCTGCTCAGGGCCTAACGCTGAACACCTCCGACCACACCTACAGGTTCTCGTTGCGCACTGCGGAGTTCCTCGACAACGCAAACAGTCCTCCCAAGTCCCTGCGAGGTTGATTTGGCTAGCGACCTGGCTTGCAAATCACATTCATGCGCGATAGTGTATGCAGAATTCAGTACGCAATCGAAGGCTGGCACACGGGCATGACATCTCAGACGGTCGCCTCAACTTCGAAAGATGAGCAAAAGCCAGGAGACTGGGCAGGTGTGGACGCCGACACCTTTCGTGGCATATTCGGGGGGTTTCCCAGTGGCGTAACCATCGTGTCGGCAACCGACTCCGGTGGAGCACCGGTCGGGTTGACCGTCAGTGCAGTGATGTCCCTGTCGCTGAGCCCCCCGCAGTTGGTCATATGTCTGCAATCGTCAAAATACACGCTTCAGGTCATCCGGGCCCAGAAGCGTTTCGCGGTCAATTTTCTGGCCAGTGATCAATCGTGGATCTCAGATCAGTTCGCGTTCGGTCAAGGCGATAAGTTCGGCGGCATAGATTGGGCTTTTGGCGAAACCACGGGTGCTCCCGTGATCAAGGACGTGCGTGCATATGCGGAATGTCAGGTGGATTCCCTGATTGAATCTGGCGACCATACGATTGTCGTTGGACGCCTGGTCGCCGGCGGCACAGCCGATGCTTCTCCTTTGGTTTATCACGCTCGCAACTACGCTTTGCTTTCGGCCCATCCTGGAAGCTCTCGCAGGGCACCTCCGGACCGGCCAAACAACAAGTAGGCGCACAATCGCCGCATTGCATCGAAGCTGAGGCACAGGTTTTGCCAAACCACGGATTTGAACGACCGTCGGCTTTCATGACGAGCATGGCGCCGCCGTCGTTTAGGTAGGGAGCACTGATTACCGTGCAGGAATTTGAAAAGAGTGCAGCGGTTGGCGTGCCGGCTTACGCGATGGTCAAGAAGCTGATCGTTGACAGCAATTTGCGACCGGGTGAATTGATCTCCGAAAGCGACCTTGCAGAGCGTCTAGACATCGGCGAACCGCTGATCAGGGCGGCGGTGGAGCGATTGGTAGAAGATGGTTTGGTCAATCATGTAGACGCGAAGTTCCTGCAGGTGGCTGCGCTCGATAGAAAATACATCGACGATGTCTACCAGGTTAGCAAGGCCCTCGAGATTCAAGTCGCGGTACAGTCGATAGACCACATACCGGCAGACGCGGTCGAGGAGTTCGCGATGGTGCTCGAAAACATCCGACCGAACGTGGAAGCGGGCAATCCATACCCGGTTCGCGAGGCCTATGATCATCTGCAGCGCATGTTCCTGACATACTGCGAGAACGATCTTATCTGCTTGATACTTGGACGGCTGCAGGATCATCTGACCCGCGTCAGGCTGGCCAGTCGCGCTACCGATGACCGCCAATGGCTGCACATAGAATATTGGGTCATGAAGGACGAACTCGATGCGCTTCGTGCGCGCGACGTCAACAGGCTGACCACAACGCTTTCCGCGCACATGGACATGTTCCGGCGCTGGATACTCCAAAGCTGGATCTCACCCGATCAAGCCGAGAAAGGCTGACGGTTTCTTCGCAGGGCAAAACCGCCGTCAACCCAAAGGTCCGGCCAGTCATGAATCCTGCCTCATCGCTTGAGATATCCTCGGCGTCGTTTCCTTCCTGGTTCACATGGTCGAGCTCTAAGGGATCTTCATCGAAGCGCCTCGGAGCGAAGTCTCGACGCCATCCTGTCCACAGGCGGCTCTTGGGGAACCGCTCATAACTCGAATGGAACGAACACGCTTCCGGCCCCGGCCGACCGCAGCGCAGTGAACATGAAGCCAACGCCCCTTGCCCCGTCGTGAACGGTGGGGAAGTCTCCATTGTCGGGCGTGGTTCGACCTTCCGAAATTGCCCGCGCCACTGCTGAATAAATGTTGGCGAACGCCTCGAGATAACCTTCGGGATGGCCGGCAGGAATTCTGGAGGCTGCTTTCGCTCCGGCGCTGACGCCCGCGCCGCCTCGGGCAAAGACAACCGGCTGCTGCCCGGATGCCGTAAAGGTGAGTTGTTCGGGATGCTCTTGGTGCCAGGTGATCGCGGCATCGGATCCGAACACACGCAGTGCAAGGCCATTTGGACAGCCGTGAGCTATCGAGGTGGTCCAAAGGGCTCCACGGGCTCCACCTTCGAAGCGCAGCAACATGTTGACATGGTCGTCGAGCGGATTGCGCAAGCTGGCCAAATCCGCAGCCAGCGCTTCTACACGTAGCCCGCTGACATATTCGGCCAGATGGAATGCATGCGTCCCAAGCGACGCCACGACACCGAGCGCTCCTGCCTTGGTCTGGTCGTGCTGCCATTCCTTCTTGCCGAAGGCCTGCGTCTGGTACTGATGCGCATATTCCACCTGGACGGATAGGATCTGGCCCAGTCTGCCCTCGGCAATCATGTCCCTTGCCATTCGCACCATGGGATAGCCCGAATAGGTGTATGTTACTGCAAGCAATCGACCAGTCTCGGCCACCCTTGCGCTCAGGGCGCGGGCATGCTCGCGGTTCACTACTAGCGGCTTGTCGCAGATTACGTGTATGCCCTTGGCAAGAAACGCATCGGCGATTTCATAGTGGGTTTCGTTGAACGTACAGATCGTGACGGCGTCGATGCCGTCCGGGCGCTCAGCCTCGCGCGCAGCCATTTCAGTGTGGTCTGCATAGGCTCTTTGCGGGTCGATGAAGAGGTCTCGCGCGACCTGTCTGGTCCGTTCCGGGTTGCGGGAGAAGACGCCCGCAACCAGCTCCCAACGACCGTCCAGGCGCGCTGCCGAGGCGTGGCTGGGCCCGATCGAACTGCTGCCGCCTCCACCCACCATGCCCAGCCGCAGCCTTCGGCCGAATGCATCTGTCTCCGTCATCGGAGCCTCTCCAGTTGAATTTGCAATCGCGATCGATCGAGAAACAGGCCCCGTTACGTGCGCAGATCCCCGAGCGCTTTAACAACTTGGAAACAGGGGCCTCAGCATCTATCAAGTCTGATTTCTGAGGTCTGCCCAGAAGCTTTTGGAATGCTGGCGAAATGCGCGGCCAAGGCGATGTTCCGACAGCCCAAGCCCATGTCGAAAGGCCCTGTCGGAGAGCCGGATTTCAGCTCCCAGGCCGCATCGGTGGCCGGGGACGCGCCGGCTTCCGAGCCGAGCTCTCTCAACTGGCCTGCGCCATAGCCTGAAGGTCGGTGTGAACATCGATTATTTCCAACCCTGCCGCGGGCGATTCTGTATCCAGCATTCAATCTGAAGTGAGCGTCCTGTCAAGAGAAAACATTCGTGACCTCGGCGCCTCCGGGAGCGGTTTTTAAAGGCATTTTCCTCCACTTGATGATCGGGGAGACGAACGTTGACAGCCTGAATCGCAAATTGCATACTGAATGCGATTGGTTCACGGATCCTTCGAGTTGCGAGGTCGTAAGGGCTGGCTTGGCGGTTCCTTGAGTTGATGGACGCGAAATGACGGAAAAGAAGAACAGGCTGATCCTGCATTCGTCAGTGGCTTGGCACGTGCCCCTGATCATGGACATCGATGTGGCGCGAGCGGTCGGTTTCGACGGCATAGATCCATCAACCAGAAAACTGCGGGGCTTCCTCGATGCAGGGTTCACCGAACAGGAACTGCTCGCCAGGCTCGAAGGCATCGACATACCGGGTTTCGGCGCCGTCTTCGATATTGAGAGGGGAGGCGCGTCAGAAGCCGATTTGATGATGGAGGCGGAGTCTACCTTCAGACTGGCACACCTCGTCGGGGCAAAGGGCATACAGGTGATGACGGGCCCGGTGGATGTCCGGGCAGTTGTTGCGCATGCCAAGGGTGAGCACACTGATCTCTACAAAGGGATGCTCGGCTTTCCTCGCCAGGAGCAGATCGCGGCCACCGTCAAGAACCTCTCTCGCATCGCTGACCTTGCCGCGCAGTTCGATCTGCTTCTCTATCTTGAGCCGATGTCGTGGACGCCGCTGAACAAGATTGCCGATAATGTGGAGATCATCGAGCGATCCGGCCGCGACAATATCCGATTGATTGTCGACTATTGGCATTGTTTCACAGCCGGTGACACCCCTGATGTGGTCGCCCGTCTGAGCAAGGATTTGCTCTACGGCGTTCACATAAGCGACTCGCGTCCTTTTGCCGCCGGCATCCCGATCGAGGATGATTTGCGCGACATCGAAATGGGATCTGGTGTCATCGATCTGAAATTGTGGACGGACGCTGTCAAGGCCACCGGATATGACGACTGGTGGGGTTGCGAGTCCTTCAGTCGGAAATGGCATCAGGAAAATGCCTACGAGATCGGACGAGAAGTGCACAGGCAGATGAAGCAACTGGTGCAGGGCTAACGCTGTAGCAGATCTCGGCGCCGGTGGCTCTAGCCCGCCTGGGCTCAAGAAGACGCATCGGCTCGCGACCAGGCACGTTGTTGCCTAGCTTAGTTTGGCATCGCGATTCCTCACCCGTAGGGTGGCGCGTGGAAGCCAAATTCTGTATCCTGTCGGCTGGATGCAATCTGATCTCGGTGCTAATATGAACTCGATTTAGCGTTGGAGGTCGGGAAAATGTCGAGGCTTATGGTGGCAATGACCTTCGTCCCAAGCTCATGCGATTTTGGGACTTACGGTCACGAGCGGCTGTGGGATGAAGTTCCTGAGCGATGGAAGGCGACCTTAGCAGCGTTTTTCGTGTTGTTCCGACATTTCCGTGGACGACCCAAAGCGACATCCAAGCCGACTTGATGAACGGCCACTTCTGAACTGCTCGCGGATCGCACCTGCCAAGCCACCGGTCAACAAGTGCATCCACTATCACCCTTGCCAGTATTCAGCAGCCTCTCCATTATTCTTCAAGCGATTCGAGGCTCCGATCGAAAAGGAAAATTATGCAGGAGGTTGAGCGCAACATACCCTTGGGCGAGCGGGTCTATGACATCATCAAGAAGATGATCACCGATGGCGAACTACCCCCCAACCAGGTGGTGCCTGAGAGTGTTTTGGCCAAGCAACTCGGAGTGAGTCGCTCCCCCGTCAAGGCAGCACTTACCCGCCTGCAGGAAGACGGGCTGGTTGTAGGAGAAGCGTGGAAGGTACCCTACGTCGCTCCGCTTGACGCGAAATATGTCAGCAACGCGTATCAGGTCCGTAAGGCTTTGGATTCGCAGTGCGCGATTCAGGCTATTGGAAACATTCCGGCCGCACGGATCGAAGAATTCGGAGTTTTGCTCGACAAGGCGCAGCAATCATTGGATACCGACGATCCTTCGCCAGTGAGGAACGCGTTTTTCTTTCTTCAAAGTATGTTGCGTGAATACTGCGACAACGATTTACTCCGAAGCATGCAGGGCAAGTTGAATGATCATCTGACTCGTATCCGGACCATTATCCATTCCACGAATGACGGCGAATGGCTGAAGATTGAGTACTGGATGCTGAAGGATCAACTCGAGGCATTGAGATCTCGAGATTCCGCTCGTCTCGTAGCAGCCTTGAACAATCAGCACGATCAATTCGTACGGTGGCTTTTTAAAAATTGGAGCCTCTAGAAGAGGTCTCTGGCGTGGCAATATCGTCCGACATCTCTGTGGCGGCTGCGCCGCCCCTGATTGGCCCTTCACTGCGTCGAATTCGCCGTTAAAGACAGGGCACCGGGCCTTGAGCGCGGTCAGAAACGGCTCTGGCTTGCGAGCTCACGCGGCAGCACAGCCCGACAGAATGAGCCGGCGTGCCGTGCGCTGGCCGCCAGGGCTAGGCTCGCTTCCGCCGATCCCGCCACGGCTTGGCAACGGCCCGGTTGTTCGGGGCGCGCTATCAGTACGTGAGTTCAGCTCTACTCACCGTGCCCAATATCGTGATAACTCGAAGCATACGAGAATATTGCAGGCAAGCCTCCCGTGTGCAGGAAAACCGCCCGGTCAGATTTGTTGAGCCGCCCGCTTTGAATATCACCTACCAAACCAGAAAAGCCTTTTCCCGAATAGACCGGATCAACAAGAATACCTTCGGTTCGGGCGAGCAGCGCGGCGGTCTCTTGCGCGGCTGCCGCGGGTTTGCCGTAGTCGTCTCCGACGAATTCTGTAGAGTTGTTGATGCGCTCGGGACCGAGGTCCAGCCTAAAGCCGAGCAGTTCGGCAGCCGCGCAGCATCGGCTGGCGATTTCGTCAGGGGACTCATAGGCCTCATTACGTGCATCCATCGGATTGATGCCGCAGATTTTTACGCCATGACCCAGCAATTCGGCAGCGGCCTGAAGGCCAGCCTGTGTACTGACTTGTGAAGTGACGTATATGTGGGATGGCAAAGGTTCGCCCAGAGTTTCGAACTGCTCCACGAGTTCAAGATAGGCTCCAATATATGCGACCGCCGCAAGGGTCAGTGCGCGCTCGGCACCCATGCCGAGTATCATCGGCCTGCGGCCGCTGGCCTCAAGCCGTGCGGCCATATCCTGCTTAGCCTGCTTTGTCGAAGCACTGGCTTCGATCGGGACGATCGTTGCTCCGAACCGACGCGCGATCAACTGATTGCCCTGCACGTGCTCGAATTGGGCGTCTTTGCGCGGCATTAAGATGCACTCAATTCCAAGTCGGGCCGCCGCGGCAGCCAGTTGGCGCGACTGGTTCGATTGTGAGGCAGCCCCTTGGATCACCACGTCCACGCCGCGGCTCAGCGCATCGCCCAGAATGTATTCGTGCTGCCGGACCTTGTTGCCGCCAAAGGCCAAGCCTGTGCAGTCGTCGCGCTTGAACCAGATCTTTGGGCCGCCCAGTTCGGCCGCCAGTCTGGGGCAGGGATCAAGCGGTGTCGGGAGATGTGCTAGGCTGGCACGTGGCAGTTGCGCCAGCGCTCCGGCAATATCGGCCCTTGAAACAGGTGGCACGGGATGCGACATCGGTTATCCCAATCGAGAAAGAGAGATCAGCTGAATTTCAGCTCGTTATGAAAGCCGAACGCCGGTCGAGCGGTCAAAAAGGCTGAAGCGCGATGCATCTCTGTGAAGGCGTGCCTGCTCGGGCGGGCGCCATTTCCCCTTCAAGCTGCAATACGTCGACACTCGTAGAGACAGCACCGGCGGCGGATCGTTTTTTGTCCTTTCCGGTTTCGTTACTGCAGGGTCTGTCTGGCAATGAGCATTGCCAGCAGGTCTTGTTCTTCGGCGGACAAATCCGTCAGCGGCGCGCGAACCGCCCCTGCATCAAAACCTTTCAACCGGACTCCGGCCTTGATCGCCGCCACCGCGTAGCCCTTGGCGCGATTGCGGATTGCCATGAACGGATAGAAGAATTCGTTGAGCAGGGCTTCGCAGCGGGCACGTTCGCCGGCTCGAAGGGCGCGGTAGAACTCCTGCGCCAGGGCCGGAACGAAATTGAACACCGCGGACGAGTATGTCGTGAAGCCCGCGCCAAGATAGGCTTCCGCAAAGAGCTCTGCCGTGGGCATCCCACCAAGGTAAGTGAGCCTGTCACCCAGCTTTGCGGTAATTTGCCGGATTGCTCCGATATCACCGGTGCCATCCTTGAAGCCGATCAGGTTGGGACAGGCATCGCAAAGGCGTGCCAGCGTATCAGCCTGGATGACGCAGTTGTCACGGTTATAGACCATGACGCCGATATCGATCGACTGACAGACCCTGCGAACGTGCTCGTACAGTCCTTGCTGCGGAGCATCGATCAGATAGTGCGGCAAAAGCAGGATGCCGTCGGCGCCCGCCTTCTGTGCGGCCTTGGCGATGGTGACAGCGATCTCCGTGCCATAGCCGCATCCCGAAACGATTGCGGTGTCGCCCGCCGCCTCCTTGGCTGCTCGGACGACTTGGGGGACTTCCTCAGGCGTCAACGAGAAGAACTCGCCGGTGCCGCCTGCTGCGAAGAGCACAGGCGCCTCGAAGCTCGAGAGCCAGGAAACATGCGATTTGTAGCTTTCGGGAGCGAAGCGGCCCTGAGCGTCGAAGTGGGTTACTGGAAAGGACAGCAAACCTGATCCCAGAGCGGCTTTTATATCGGTTGGCGTCATTGCATCCTCTTTTTTTGGCGGGCGTTCGAAGAAGGTGGTCAGGGGAGCGGCCATGGCGCTGCATGTGCGAATCCGGTCACATCGAGCACGGCCTTGCCGCGGAACCCGGACTGCAAAACGGCCGCGGCCGCAGCAGGCAAGGTCTCCCATGGTTGACGCATCTGGATGCAAGTCGTGAGCGCGCCGCGCTGCAGAAGCCCGAGCAATTGTGTGAGCAACGCCCCGACATGACGTTCGCCGATGGCGAAGCCCTGAATTGTGCCGCTGGTTTTCATCAGATGGTCGAAATTGGCGAAGACCGCGTCTTGCCCTGCGCTCCAGCCCAGGGACTGCAAACTGCCGCCAGCATTGAGCAGGCCTGCTGCCTGCACGAGGGACGGGCCGCCCAAGGTTTCGATGACGAGATCTGCGCCCTTGACGCTGCCAAGGTCGGTGAAAACATCATTGGCTCCCAGCGAGACAAGAAGCTCGCGATCGCCTTCAGCGCGCGTAACGGCGCTGACCCTGGCGCCTCCCAGACGCGCCAGTTGAATCGCAAACTGTCCAACGCTGCCCGATGCACCGGTGATGACTACCGATCGCCCCAAGATGGGACCCCCGCGCTTGAGAACGGCCAGAGCGGTCGTGGCGGCGGTGGCCAGCGTTGCGGCACGGCCGAGATCGACATCCGCGGGAATGACGGCGACATCCCTGCAATCGGCAATGCGACATTGCGCCCAGCCGCCGGCGAGAGCACGTGCAACCACTCGCGTTCCTAGCGGCAGCCCCCGTGCCCCGGCTCCAACCTGGCTGATCACACCTGCCGTATCCCAGCCGGGGACAATGCCTTCGGCAAATCCCCCATGAATCGCGCGCCGCGATTCGCCGCGATTGAGCGCGATTGCGCCAACATCGATGGCGACCTCGCCCGGACCCGGGCTAGGACGGGTTCGCTCCGACAATCTCAACCCAGTTGGGGTCGCTTCATAAGCAAGCATGGGCGCATCACTCCGACAGGATGGCCCGGGGTAGCCGGGAGAGACGCTCGGGGCCGGTTTCGGTCACAACGACTGTCTCGCTGAAGGCCAACTGCGGCGTATGCAGGACGACATGGAAGACCATGTTGGGCGCGAACGACCAGGTTTGGCCCGGCGCCATGATCCGGGTGTGGTCGCTGACACGGGGCACAGCCTGATAGCCGAGCGTGTAGCCGGTGATCTGGGTAAAGACTGTCTTCAGCCCTTGGCGCAGCACCTCGCCGCGGCAAATGGCGTCGACGTCGCCCCCATTGGCGCCTGGAAGCATCGCGGCAATCTGGCGGTCCTGGATCGCGATCATTTGCCGGGCGAGGTCCACGGCCGCGGCGGCTGTCTTGCCAACGACTACTGGCCGAACAAGGCGTGCGCTATAGCCACGATATTGCGGCGTGGCCTCTACAAACACCCGCTCGCCCTGCGCCCACGGCGCTCCTGTAACCCCGCCTATCAAGGCGTCCATGCCGGTCATCCGCCCCAGGATGGCGGCCCGGGTGTTGTCCGCGCCGTGACGGATGGAAACCTCGTACATTGCGGCAAGACTGTCGCGGTCGCTCACTCCGGCTTTGATCGAGCCGGCGCCGATGGTCACGATGTGGTCGGCGATGTCTGCCGCACGGCGGATATATGCCAACTCAGCGGGCGACTTGATCAGTCGGTGTTGCCAGATCACGCCTGAGAAGTCGACTATCTCCATGCCCGGATTGCCGGCACGGATCTGGTTCAGCCGCGCGATCGTCAGGATGTTGCTGTCTTTCTCTATCGCAAGGCTTTTCGGGGCCAGTCGCGCAATGGCGCTGGTCACCCGAGCGTGCGAATCCTCGTCGTCGGCAAATGTTTCAAAAGACCTCGACCAGGACTGATCGAGGAAGGTGCCAAGATCGAGTTCGCGAACGATCAGCCAGGGTTCCCCCTCCACGGGGATCAGGGCAGCCTGGTAGCGGGCCGCGGTCGCGAGATAGCCGAAAAGGTAGGCCAGATGATCTATCTGGTCGACAAGGAGCATCTCTGCCCCGCGCACCTCCATCTCGGACCGGATCGCGCGAAGGCGGGCCTGGTACTCGGCACGCTCAAAATCCAGGGGGCCGCTCGTCGAGTAGCCAGCCCCGGGGGCCTGGTTTTTCATGCGGGCTCCTGTCCAGCTTGATGCTCAGCTCGATAGTTCACGTCCGTGCTTATGGGCCACATCGACCGTTGCAAACGACGGCGAGGCAACTTGCTTACGTCGACAGGCGAGAGCCCCGGCGGGTCTGTGGTGACGATGCGGGCGCAGCGCGGCTCGAACCAGGCCTTGAAATGCTGGCTCGATTTCAGGGCCACGATCGGAAATTGGGTGATATCGATTCCAGCCTTGATGAAGGGGCCATCATCAAGTGTCTGTCGGCGCCCACTGGACACGACCACGTCGACGCCGCCGATGCGCAATGTCGCCAGAAGACCCAAGTCGATCGTCTCGCCGGTTCCCATAGGGCTCTTGACCCGGAAGAGTCCGTGGTTGAGGCCAAGAACCTCTGCGTCGGCTTTGATGGGAGGGCCGAGAAGGGCATCGCTGTGCCCACCTAGGTGGACCTTGATGCGCGCGCCGACCCCGGCCGCGGCCGCCTGCGCTACTGTCACGGGGTCGAAGATGTGTGAAAAGCAGGACCGTGCGCCCGCCGCGATGAGAGCCGACAAGAGATGGGTCCCATCCCCGGGGCTGCCGGCGCCGGTGTTGTCGGAAAACTCATTGATGACGATGGTGCGTCCATCTTGCATTGCCTCTTGGATCGCACCTTCAGGCGGTAGGCTCTGCACCTTGATCTGGTCCCGTCGCTCCCAAAGGGCGGCGGCGATACGCCGCGCCAGTCGCCGGGCATCATCGGTTCCATTGCGGCGGGCCACGACGACCACCGATGCACCAATGCAAGGCACGTCTACATACGGAAAGCCGTGCATGACACGCGCGCACGCGACGTCTTCCTGCTTTTCGATCTCGGTGCAGAGGCCGTCGAGCTCGACAAATGCCGGCAAGCTGGTCGGAACGGGTGGGAACAGCATCGGGACCTGTTCGATCGCCGTTTCGAAGTCGGTTCTCGAGAACACGATTTCGCAAAGACATCGGGCCGCTTCCACCCCGCGCTCGTACTGGTCGATGTGGGGATTAAGCCGCACCGGGAACAGCGCCGAGCAAAGATCACCCAGGCGCTGACGGATGTTGCCGTGAAGGTCCAGGGTAGCCACGATCGGGATTTTATCGCCGAGACGTTGACGCAGCGCGGCACACAAATCCTCCTCAAGGCTGTCAATGTCCTCCACGACGCCCGCGCCGTGAATTGACAAAAGAAGCGCATCCAGATCCGAAGCCGCGGCCTGCCCGACTAATTCCTCACGCAGCGCGACATAAGCCTCGCGCCGGATCGTGCCGGATGGTGTGGCTTCAGCGTAGAGCAACGGGACGGCATCGAAGCCGAGCGCGCCGGTCTCCTCGATTAGACCACCAAGATAGGTGCGCGCACCGTGGCTGGACGAAGAGATCTCAACGCCGCGCAGGATCTGAAAATCAGCCAGCCCTGTCGGGGCAGCAAATGTATTGGTTTCGTGGAAAATCCCGCCGATGCCGACCCGAGCCATGCTGGCCAAACCCTCGTTGCGACCTATCACTGGCGATAAACGAGGTTGATGTACCTCCGGCTGCTGTAGATCAGCGGACGATGCTCGGTTACCGCGCCCGCCAAGGGCCATAGTGCATACTGCATCCAATAAATCAAAATAGTCCGTTTGCCAACAGCCTTTCCGCGGGAGCACTAAAATCACGCCAATGCTTGGAAGAGCCTCCGATTTTGCCGGCACAAGCCGTCTTTTTTGGAGGAAATCGGGCATAGCTTCCCGGAAAATGGGCAAGAAAGGCCCTTGACAACGTCCAGGCCAGCTCCACAAAGTGTCGCCTGAACGCTGTCGCCACTTTGAGTGGGCCAGCGCGCAGATTCACTCGAAGCAAAAGCAAAAAGGGGAATGCAATGACCAAAAACTGGCAGGGTTACATGGTGCGTGCGCTTCTGGCCGCAACGGTGTTGTGCACCGCGGCCACAGCAAGCGTCGCGGACGACAAGAAGCTGGAGGTGCTGCATTTCTTCACGGCAGGCTCAGAGGCCGCGGCCATCGGCGTCATCAAGGATGCCTTCACTGCCAAGGGTTATGGCTGGGTCGACCTGCCCGCGACGGGAACCGACACCCTCAACCAGGTACTGCGCTCTCGCGTTACGGCCGGCTCGCCGCCTAACGCAGTGCTGATGCACTCAAACGAGGTCAAGCAATGGGTGGACCAAGGCGCCCTCGTCGATCTGTCGCCAATCGCTACCAAGGGCAACTGGGATGAGGTGATGTCAAAGGGCCTCATTCCCCATCTGAAGCTCAACGGCGCATACTATGGCGTGCCGACCACCGTGGAGCGCACAAACTGGCTTTGGTACAACAAGAAGGTGTTCGACAAGCTCGGTCTCCAGCCGCCGACCACACTCGATGAGTTCCACGCAGTGGCCGACAAGCTCACGGCTGCCGGCGTGATCCCGTTGGCGATCGGCGGCGTCAACTGGCAGGAGGCAACTCTCTTCGAAACGGTGCTGGTGGCTGTCGGTGGCCCCGACTTCTACCGCAAGGCGATCGTGGAGCAGAACGAAGAAGCGCTCAAAAGCGACACCATGATCAAGGTCTTCGATGAATTCCGCAATATGAACAAGTATGTCGACCCGAACTATCCGGGCCGCGACTGGAACATCGCTGCCAAGATGGTCATGACTGGCGAGGCCGGCATGCAGGTCCTTGGCGACTACGTCAAAGGCGAGATGGTGCTGGCAAATCTAAAGCCGAACGTCGACTATGGCTGCGCGCCGCCTCCCGGCAACGCCCAGACCTATCTCAGCGTCTCCACCGCGTTCGTCTTCTTCAAAAGCAAGGACGCCTCCGTCGAGGCCGCGCAGGATGCGTTGGCCGAGACCACGTTCGATCCTACGGTCCAATTGGGGTTCAATCTGAAGAAGGGAGCCACGCCGGCACGCACCGACGTCGACTCCGCCGCGCTCGATTTTTGCGCGCAGGCCTCTTACAAGGCCCAGGTGGATGCAGCCTCTCACGGCCAGGCATTCCCGGCCATCTCGCATTTCGAGGCGTGGAGCCCGGCCAAGAGCGGCATCTTCATGGACGTGGTATCGACCTTCTTCGAGCAGCCTTCGATGACCTCGAAGGCTGCAGTTGATCAGCTCGTGACCGGACTGAAGACGATCTCTGAATAATCGACACGCTCCCAAGCGGTCGTGCCGCGGGTGGTCGCCTCACGGGGCCAGCCGCGGCATGGCCGTCGACCAGGGACAAAACTTCCTCATCGGTTGGCGGCAAAGCGAATGGAAATGCTATCGCTGAAGTCCGAAATCTTGACGGTGCGTCCGTCTCTGGAGACCGGGCGTGTGCGGACTTTCGTCGGCAGATACGCATCGCAGATCGCGCTTGCGCCTTCGGTCGCGATTGCCTCGATATTCGTCTACGGCTTCATGCTCTGGACAGCCTACATATCGTTCAGCGCTTCAGGGATGTTGCCGGACTATCATTGGCTCGGGCTGCGGCAGTACTACAATTTGTGGTCCAACCCGATCTGGGTGCAATCGGCGAAGAATATCTTCGTTTTCACATTTTTGTACATTCTGCTGACGACCGTGGTCGGTCTGTTTCTTGCTATACTTCTTGACCAGAAAATAAGAGCGGAAGGGGCCTTGCGGCTCATCTACCTCTACCCGATGGCACTTTCATTCGTCGTTACCGGAACGGCGTGGAAGTGGATCCTCAACCCCGGCCTTGGCATAGAACGTGTCTTGCGCAATTGGGGTTGGGAGGATTTTCGGTTTGACTGGTTGGTGAACCCGCGCTTTGCTCTCTACACCGTCGTGCTGGCGGGTGTCTGGCAGGCCTCCGGCTTCGTCATGGCTCTGTTCCTTGCCGGGTTGCGCGGTATAGACGAGGATTTGGTGAAAGCCGCGCGACTTGATGGGGCAGGTGGCCCCTCGATCTATCGGCGCATAATCATCCCGCTTCTTGGCCCAACCTTCGTGACCGTTGCTGTGGTGCTGGTCCAGCAGGCGCTGCGGACCTTCGACCTTGTCGTCGCCCTCACCAACGGTGGGCCGGCCAACAGCACACAGGTGCCGGCGACCTTCATGTACAAGCAGACTTTCGAACGCTCTCAGCTAGGCGTCGGGGCGGCGAGTGCCGTGATGATCTTCATGACAATCCTGGCGATCGTCGTGCCCTATCTCTATACCTCAACCAGGAATGCCTCCGATGAGCACGCATGAAGTGGTGCTGGGGACCGGCCTGGCGCACAGGGTCACCCGCGTCATCATCTACGGCGCGCTTCTGTTCATGGCCGCCATCTATGTCTTTCCGCTTCTTGTCGTGGTGCTGACTTCGCTGAAGTCGCTGGAGGAATTGCGCGCCGGCACAATCATCGACTTTCCCACCGCCCCGACAATGCAGCCATGGTACCAGGCCATGTTCACCGCCTGCATAGGAACAAGTTGCAACGGACTGGCACCATATTTCGTGAACTCGGTGATGATGGTGGTGCCGGCTGTGCTGCTGTCGACCCCGATCGGCGCGGTCAACGGCTTCGCCCTCACCCATTTCAAGTTCCCGGGCCACAATTGGGTCTTCGCGTTTCTCTTGTTTGGTGTCTTCATTCCGCTGCAGATCGTGCTCATCCCATTGGCCTATGTGATGGGTTCGCTTGGCATCGCCAACAGCGTCGTGGGTCTGATCCTGGTCCATGTGATCTATGGCATTGCCTTCACAACGTTGTTCTTTCGCAACTTCTTCGTCACCGTGCCGCACGAGATCGTCGATGCAGCCCGCATGGATGGCGCCAGGTTCCTGCAGATTTTCCGTCGCATCGTGCTTCCCATCGCCATCCCAACGGTGGTGGTGTCGGTCATCTGGCAATTCACCCACATCTGGAACGACTATCTTTTGGCCACCACCTACACCTCCGGTCTGACGTCGCCTGTAACCGTTGGGCTTTACAACATGGTGGCGTCAACCACCGGAACGAAAGAATACAACGTCAACATGGCCGCGGTGTTCTTGACCGCTCTTCCAACCCTTTTGGTGTACGTCTTTGCCGGCCGTTATTTCCTGCGCGGTCTGGTCGCCGGATCCGTCAAGGGTTGAGCCGCGGTCTGACCATCCGAGAAAGACCATCGTGAACTTCACCAGATCTGCTTGCCGTGAGAAATGTCGTGACTGCAATTTTTGATTTTATCATTGTCGGTGCGGGATCGGCAGGTTGTGTGCTGGCAAACCGATTGAGCGCCGATCCGGCAGTCAAGGTGCTGCTGCTGGAAGCCGGACCCAGGGACTGGAATCCCCTGATCCGAATACCGATTGGCGTGAACTATACGGTGGGCGGTCATTTGGATTGGCGGCTGACGAGCGAGCCGGAGCCAGGCGTCGACAACCGGCGCATCAAGCTTCCACGCGGCAAGGTCCTCGGTGGATCGTCGGCGATCAACGGCATGATCTTTGTCCGGGGACATGCCGAGGACTTCAACGACTGGCAGCGGGCAGGCGCCACGGGCTGGGACTGGAATGGTGTCCTGCCCTACTTCAAACGCATGGAGACCTGGCAGGGGCCGGCCTCCCAGGATCGAGGCTCATTTGGGCCGATAACCGTCAGCTACGGCAACTACCGCACGCCTTTGTTCGAAGCCTTCCTCGAGGCCGGGCGGCAAATGGGCATGCCGGTTGTCGAGGACTACAACGCCGGAAACCACGAAGGCTTCGACTGGGTCCAGTACAACATCGACAAGAAGCGCGGCGTTCGCTGTTCGGCCGCGCAAGGCTATTTGCAGCCGATCCGCCACCGCAAGAACCTGACGGTGGCCACGAATGCCCATGTCACCGGCCTCCTTCTGCAAGGACCGCGCTGTACTGGCGTGCGCTACACCATCAAGGGCGTCGAGCACTCGGCTGCCGCCGCCGAGACGATACTGTCTGCCGGTGCCTATATGTCTCCCCATCTCCTGATGCTGGCGGGAATCGGGCCCGCCGAACAGTTGCGCGCTGCCGGCGTCGACCCGATCCTGGACCTTCCAGGCGTGGGCGAGAACCTTCAGGACCACTGCGGCAGTCTTGTGCAGTTCGCCTGCACCAAGCCCCTGACCTACTACTCGTTGAAGCACCCTGTCCGTGGCCTCAAGGCGGCTGCCGAATATGCTTTCAGGCGGACGGGCCCGATAGCCGTCTTCCCGATGTCGGTTCAGGCGTTCCTGCGCAGCAACCCTGCCGAGGAGCGACCCAACCTGCAGGTCCAATTTTATCCCGTGAGCCGCGACCTGAAATCTCCCAAGGGCGAGATCGCGACATTTAATGCCTACACGCTGCAGTTTGGCCTTATGCGGCCGAAGTCGCGGGGCCGGCTCCTGCTGCAATCAAGCGACCCCTTCACCGCGCCCAGGATCCAGCACAACCTTCTTACCGATCCGGCTGACATCCAGGTCCTGACCGAAGGTCTGCGGCTGGCGCGTGAAATCAATGCCCAGGAAGCCTTCCGCGCCTTCACCGGTGAAGAGCTTGACCCGGGCCGGCACATCCAAAGCGACCGCGATATCCAGGCCTATAATCGCCGCAACCTGTTGAACGAGTATCACCCATCCGGCACCTGCAGAATGGGAACCGATGACATGGCGGTCGTCGACCCCGAATTGCGCGTGCGCGGCATAGCGGGCCTGAGAGTGGCGGATGCCTCGGTGATGCCCGTGGTGACCTCAGGAAATACCAACGCTCCAGCGATGATGATTGGAGAAAAGGCTGCGGCAATGGTTATAGGCGAGGATTAACTGCATGCGATTTGCGCCGGGACCGGCCGCCTGGAAGAACCTGAGGCAGTAAGCCGAAAAGGCTTCAAGACATTGGAATATAAGGAAGATCGTGGCCGATACGGCTGCGTTCGATGCCGGTTTGCGCCGCGTGTGTACAAACCACGTGCATACAACACAAAGGTTTGAGGATTGGACCCATGGATGAAATTCGAGACCAGATCAAGGACCTTCAAAGAGAGACGGAGAGGCATGCTTTCTCGGCGTTCAGCCCGGCCGACGCGCTGGGCATTGGCAAGACGTTGCTTGGTCTGGCGGAGGAGGAGGGGCTGCGCGTTGCGATCGGCGTCGACCTCGGGGAACAGGTGATCTTTCGCGCGGCGCTGCCTGGCACCAGCGCTGACTATCAGCATTGGATTGAAAGGAAATTCGCCGCGGTAAGACGTTTTGCCAAGGCTTCCATGCAGCTTGAGCTGCAAGCCAGGCTGGAGCCCGATTTCGCCACCGAACGCGCGCTCGATCCCAGCCGCTACGTGCTGTGCGGAGGCGCGGTGCCGATCTGCGTGGGGACCGCCATGGTCGGTGCCATTGGCTGTGCCGGCCTTGCTTCCATCGACGACCACCGGCTGGTCGTTCGTGCCATCGAAACGTATCGAAAGGCCATTGACGGAAGCTGAGCAGAACTGCATACTGCATGCAGTACAAAATTCCGGCCGGCAAGAAGGAAAGGGATGGGATGTATCCGTTCAAGACAAGCCCCGAGGACGCCCAATGGATCGAAAAGGCCAGAGCCCTCAAGGAGGTCTTTGCCGGACGCGCAAGGCAGGTCGACGCGGCCGGCGGCTGGCCGCATGAGAACTGGCAAGACATCATCGACGGCGGCTTCCTGAAGCTTGGCGTGCCGAAGGAATATGGAGGGTACGCCAACCAGGATGCTGGCTTCAGCAATCTGTGCCACGCCGTGGTCGAGATATTCGCCTCGGCCTGCGGCAGCACCGGCTGGATCATCCAGAACCAGTATCACTGCTTTGGACTGGTCGCCGGGCTCGGCAATGAGGAGCAGAAGCGGCGCATCTTCACTGATGTGGCACAAAACGGAGCGGGCGTGGCGTCGGTCGGTAGCGAGGTCCAGCCGGGTCGCTCACAAGTGGTGCCGCACAAGGATGGCAAGATCTCGTTCGCTTCGGATTTGACGCCCACCGAGGGCGGTTTCCTCGCGAACGGCTTCAAGGGTTTCACCAGCGGTGGCGCGGCGTCGAAATACCTGCTGTTTTGGGCATTGGCCCCCGGGACCGATGACCCCGATGTTGGTGCGAGCGTCTTCGTCATCGAGTTGCCTAACCCCGGGGTCGAGTTCGTCTCCGGTTGGGAAGAGGCCATCGGCATCCGCGCATCGCTGTCGGGCGGTGCCAAGTTCACCAACGTCTTCATTCCGTGGAAGAACGTTCTTGGCGAGCCGGGGGATTTCAACCAGAGCCATCCCTACACCTTCGAGCTTGCCTATGCGGCGCATTCCCTTGGTTCGGCGCAAGGCATCTACGAGGAAGTGCGCGATGCGGTCGCGGCGCGACCGTTCCTTCAGCAAGACGACGTCAACATGTACTCGCTCGGCGAGATGGCCTCCGCGATCGCAGCGACGCGTTCACAACTGTGGTACGCGCAATATCTCTACGACCAGAAGATGTGGGGCGAAGCCTCGCACGCCACTCTCATGGGCCTGCATATGGCCAAGACGACTGTTGGGATGGTCTCGACCAAGGCCTTCGAGATCGTCGGCACGAGGGCGGTGTTCCGGTGGAGCTCCATCCCGCGGCTGATGCGCGATGCACGCGTCGCCACGCTGCATACGCGTGAAAGCATGATCATGAAGACGGTCGCCAAGACCGAACTGTCGCGGGACTATCACCCCAAGGCGAAATATGGTCGTCGGCTCCCCGAGACCGAGCGCAAGACCTGGGCCGATCTGGGCTTCCATTTCAACCGGGATGCAGCATGACGGGCGGTACCGCCAAGGCCGATAGCCCGCTGGCCGTGCTGCCTTTCGACCGGGCGGAATTGAAGCGACGGGTCAGCCGTGTTCTTGCGGAGATGGCTGATCGCGGCGCCGACCTGTTGCTCGTCGATCAGATCGACAGTCTGGCTTACCTGACGGGCTACGCCCACTCCGGTGCCCGCTACCAGGGTGCACTGATCTCACCCTTGGGTGATGTGACCCTGCTGATCCGCTCGGCCGATCAGTTCGGGGCCCAGCGACAGGCCACGATGGATGCGTTTGTCACCTTTGACGATCACAAAGACGAGATCGCGCTCCTGGCGGGCCTCATCCGCGACAGCGGCGCGAAAACGCTGGCCATCGAGACGGACAGCCATTTCCTCACCATCGAGCGATATGAGCGTCTCCAGACAGAAAATCCCGGACTGAAATTCATCGATTTCGGCAAGGTGATTTGGGAACACCGTTTGATCAAGTCGCCGGCCGAGATCGAGGCGTTGCGCCGCGCCTGCGCGATAGCCGACGCCGCGATCCAGGCCGGAACCGACGCAATTGCCGTGGGCCGTTCAGAACGCGAACCCGCCATCGCAACATACCGCAAGGCAATCAGCCTGGGAGCCGACAACGGTCGCGTCGCCGTGTTCGGATACGGCAGCACAGTCGCCAACATGCACGGCCGGCTGGGCGAGCGGATCATGCAGACGGGCGAGCTTTATTTCATTGAGGCTGTTCCGCAGGTTTACGGCTATTCGGGACGCATTGCCCGGCCGATGGCTGTTGGACATGTCTCTGATCGTCAGCGCGCGATTGCGCAGCGTGTCGTCGAGATCCAGGATGAGTTCATCGCCGCCATGGTTCCCGGCGCGATTTCGGGCGAGATTGACCGCGTAGCCCGCGAGACCATGCTTCGCGAAGGCCTGAAGAAGACCTACCCACAGGTCTCGGCTTACACGCTCGGCTATCACGCCGTGCCTCGCACGTCCGATCATACCCGCATCTTCATGCCCAACGAGACGTGGGCACTCGAGCCGAACATGGTTTTCCACGTCATCCATTATTGCGAGGGCATGCCCTTCAGCGAAACGGTTCTGGTCACGCAAAACGGGCCGGTCCGTCTCACTCAGACCGCCAGGGAGATTGCCGTCAGATGAGCCAAGTCGGACAGCGTGTTCTGGTCGTCGGTGGTTCCAGCGGTATGGGCGAGGCTGGCGTGCGGGCTCTCGCCGCCTCCGGCGCGCGCGTAGTCATGGCCGACAGGAAAAAAGCGCCTGGCGACCTGGGCGCCGAGCGGGTTCTCGAAATCGACATCGGCGACGACGCCCTTATTGCCTCTGTGGTGAGCGAGGCGGGCGAAATCCTCGGCGGCCTGGATGCTGTCTGGAACAATGCCGGTGTTTGCCATGTCGGCACGCTCGAAAGCATGGAATTGGACGACTTCGATCTCAGCTTCGCGCTGAACGTTCGCGCCAATGCTGTGCTGGCACGTACTGCGCTTCCGCTGCTGCGTCAGGCCGGAGGCGGCAGCTTGCTTTTCACGGCATCGGCAGCGTCGATCATGGTCGCCAAGGGTTCGTTGCCATACATCGCCTCGAAGTCGGCATTGCTGACGATGACCCGGCAACTCGCGCTGGAATATGCCGGCGACAACATCCGCGTGAACGCTCTTTGCCCTGGTTGGGTGGACACGCCCTTCAACGCACCTGCCTGGGAGATGTTTGGCGGAAGGGAATCCTTCCTCCACAAGGTGCCGGAGCTTGTACCGCTGCATCGCATGGGAACCGTCGAGGAATTCGGCGCCATCGTCCGCTTCATCCTCTCGGCCGATGCACGCTTCATGACCGGCCAGGCGGTTGTGGTCGACGGCGGGGAGTCTTTGATAAAGGGCCCGACCCGCTGATGGGTGATGGCCGGCCACACATGTAGGAACAGCCATGAGCGATATCGTCATCACCAACGCCAGCCTGCTTGATCCACGGGACGCAAGGTTGCGTTCAGGCCAGCAGATCCGGATCGAGGGCCAAAAGATTGTCGAGGTCGCCGGCTCGGTTGGCACGCCCCAGGGAGCGACTAGGATTGATGCCGGCGGTCGTGTCGTGATGCCCGGCCTTATCGATGCACATGTCCACGCGATGGCCTTTGTCAATAATCAGGTGACGCTGGCCAACACCGCACCGTACCTCGTCGCGGCGCACGCCTCGAAGATCCTTGCCGACTATCTGCGGCGGGGCTTTACCACCGTGCGCGATTCCGGCGGTGCGGATGCGGCACTCGCCGATGCCACACGCCTCAACCTGTTTCCTGGTCCGCGCCTTTTCGTGCCGGGCCTGGCGCTGGCGGTCACCGGAGGACTGGGCGATTTCCGGGTGAGGACCGAACATGATCAAGGGTGCCCGCATTGTCGCAGCACGCGCAACATCAGCCGTGTCGTGGATGGCGTGGATGCAGTCCGCCGGGCCGTGCGCGAGGAGATCGCCGCCGGTGCTCATCAGATCAAGTTGATGGCTGGGGGAGGCAACTCCGGGAAATCCTCGATCTACTCGCCGCATTTCTCACTGGAAGAACAGCGGGTCGCCGTGCAGGAGGCGGCCGATTTCGGCACCTATGTGATGGCGCACTGTTATGGCGTCGATGTCATCCGCCGCGCGCTCGAGGCCGGCGTGCGTACGATCGAACACGCGAACCTAATAGACGAAGCTACCGCGCGTCTGGTGGCGGAGAAAAGCGCCTATGTCGTGCCTACGCTGTCGACCTTCGAGGCCAGCATCTTCTACGCCGATCGATTGGGCACGCCCGCGCATATCGTCGAACAGGTCAAGATGATGCTGCGCCGCGGCGTCGAAGCAGTAAAGATCTGCCGCGACGCCGGTGTCAAACTCGGGTTTGGTACCGACCTGGAAGGCGTCATGCATCATTATCAATTGCATGAGTTCAAGATCCGCTCCGCGGTCGAAACGCCTGCCCAGACCTTGCATTCGGCCACAATCGTCAACGCCGAGATCGTGCGGCACGAGGGCAAGCTCGGAGAACTCATCCCCGGCGCCTTCGCCGATATCCTGATCGTCGACGGCAATCCGCTCGAAGACATCGGCGTCTTCCAGGAGGACGGCAGCGGCATTCGCGTCACGATCAAGGACGGCCATCTCCACAAACGTGAAATCTGAGCGGCCATCGGCGCGCCCAAGGCACAATGACGACCTCTCGTCCCTCTTCGGCGCCCCTGTCTGTTCCCGATGAAGCGAAGCTGCGCCTTCAACGTTGAGCGCCAGACGGTTCCTTGTACTTCTGTTCACGCCGGGAACGGTCTGGCGCATGGCCAACTGCAACATTGTCGCGCGACCTCGTCTCACACTTGCTCGATGAGAACGGTCTGACCTGTAGCGGCCGATTGCGCCACCGCCTTTGCCAATTTCACACTCCAAACACCGTCCTCACCCGTCGAGGAGGGGCTACCCTTCCCTTGAACGGCGGCTATGAAATCGGAAACACCGCGGTCATAAGTGACTCTGAGTTCAAGAGGTATGTCTCGCTCACCGTCGGATGTTCGCAAAACGACGCTGCCGCCAGGGGCCTGTGACATGACGTCGATGCCAAGAATGCTGCCGGCGGAGCCATGAATTTCGACGCCGCGCGGGCCATAGCCGACGACGAAACTGTCATGGCATTGCACCAAGATGTCGCCTGGAAATTCCCACACCGACATGACGCTGTCCTCGATGCCGTTCGCCCCTTCGCCGGACGCAGTCGCCAGCGCGGTGATCCTGGTGGGGTTGGTCTCCAGATAGAATCGAAGGAGATCTCCATTGTGCACGGTGATGTCGTAAATAACCCCCGCGCCCGCACTTTTCTCGAAAAGCCTCCAAGTCTTTAGGCTCTGGGGTAACGATCCTGCATGGAAGATGCGAATGGAGTTGACTTTTCCTATCGCTCCTTCTCGCAGGAGCCGCTTTATCGCTAGGTGGCTCTCCATGTTGCGCAGATGGTGGTTCGTAGCGAGTACCACGCCTTTGCGTTTGGCTGCCTCAACGATCGATTGCGCTTCTTTCGGCTCCAAAGCGAGCGGTTTTTCGCAAAGCACGTGCTTGCCGGCTTCGATGGCGGCTAGCGCCTGCGACAGGTGCTGATCGTTCTTGGTGCTTATGTAGACCGCGTCGATTTCTCGATCGCTCAACATCGGCACAAGCGAGTCATAGGCGTCGGGAATACCCATCTGGTCCGAGAAGGCTTGGGCTCGGCTCAAATCACTGCTCACGATGGCCTTGACCCTGCCCAGAGGGTGCTTTCGTATGGAGCCTACCATCCACTCGCGCGCGATGGTGCTGGCGCCGATCAGGCCCCAGGAAACCACTTTCTCGGTCATTGCGATGCACTCCATTCACTCCCGCAGGGATGCGGGATCCTCATGTCGACCATAATTTGTCTGACTAAAATGTCATTTGTCAACATGCTGGCAATTGGAAACTGCGAATGACCCCGGTCTGACTTTTAATTTTATCCTGCAAAAACGGTGGCTTATAGGACATTGCGCGCGCTGTTGCGCGCATACCGAAGGCCTCCCCAGGGGCATGCGCCCGATTTGTGATTGACATATATGTAATAAAAGCTAACGATAAGTCGGACATTCGAAGCCGGCGACCTGAGACGGCGACTCTGAACGACAGGCAAGGCGGCAGTGTCAGCGTCGGGGTGAGGTGGCGCGCGTGTTGTCAAGAAGAGGCGAAAGAAACGCCCGGAAGACCGCAACGAACAACCTTCTATCGCAACCGTATTTTCACCAAGGGGAATGAGAAATGCTTAATCGGAATCTGGTTCTCGCGACGGCCTTGTTGCTGTCCGGTTCGACATCGATGGCGCTGGCGGGCGGGCCGAACGTGGAGGTCATGCACTACTGGACCAGCGGCAGCGAGGCGGCCGGACTGAATGTGCTCAAGAAGCTCCTCGAGGAGCGTGGCGTCACCTGGAGCGACTCGCCGGTGGCCGGCGGTACCGGGATGAACATGGTGCAGGTGCTGCGCGCCCGCATCGCATCCGATACCGCGCCAGCCGCAGCGCAGATGCACGCTCAGCAGGTCCAGGCCTGGGCATCCGAGGGCGTGCTAACCGATCTGACGGACCTCGCCAAGAAGGACGACTGGGCCAAGGTGATTGCTCCGGAACTTGTTCCTCTCATTTCCCATGACGGATCGTATGTCGCGGTTCCGGTGAACGTGCACCGTTCGAACTGGCTCTGGTACAACAAGAAAGTCTTCGATTCCGCCGGCCTGCAACCGCCTACGACCTGGGACGAATTCAACGAAGTTTCCGAAAAGCTTCTCGCCAAGGGCGTGACGCCGCTGGCCTTGGGTGGTCAGCCCTGGCAGGAGTTGGATCTCTTCGAGAATGCTGTTCTTGGCATTGGCGGCGCCGACTTCTACCGCAAGGCTGTCATCGACGAGGACGAAGCAGCGCTTCGCAGCGACACGATGGTCAAGGTCTTCGACCAGCTGCGTAAGATGAACAAATATATCGATTCCAATTATCCCGGCCGCGACTGGAACCTTGCTACCCAGATGGTGATCAAGGGCGAGGCTGGAATGCAGATCATGGGAGACTGGGCGAAAGGCGAGCTGTCGCTAGCCAACCTGCAGCCCAACGTCGACTACGGCTGTGTGCCCGCCCCGGGCACGAAGGGAAGTTACGTCTGGCTGACCGACAATTTCGGCTTCTTCAAGACAAAGGACAAGGACAAACAGGCAGGCCAGCTCGCCATGGCGTCGGCGATCCTGGACAAAGGGTTTCAGGAAGCCTTCAACATCAAGAAGGGCTCCATCCCTTCGCGGATCGACGTTTCCATGGACAAGTTCGACTTCTGCGGCAAGGCCGCCTTTGCGGATCGCGCAGAAGCCCAAAAGAGCCAGAAATCGCTGCCGTCACTGGCACATAATGCCGCGGCCGGGGCAACGAAAACGGGCGTCTTCACCGACGTCGTCTCAACGTTCTTCGAGACGCCCAGCGTGACCTCGCAGCAGGCTATCGACCAACTCGTAACCGGCCTTAAATCCGCGCAGTAGCGGAAAAGATCGAGGTCAGCCGACGATCGCAGCCGTCTAACGAAGCTGCGATCGTCGGCTTTTGCGAGACGAAAGGATTCCTGTGTCAACGACTTTCCCGGTCCTGCAAACCGCGAAGCGCGGGCAATGGCGTGAAGGCTCCGGCGTCAAGCTCTGGCTTGCCCGCAACGCGTCCCAACTGGCGTTGGCTCCATCGGTCGCTATCATCCTTCTGGCGGTCTACGGCTTCATGGTGTGGACGGGGGTAGTGTCGTTCACAGCATCGAAGATGCTCCCATCCTACGAATTTGTCGGCCTCGATCAGTACTGGCGCCTCTGGAGCAATCCAATATGGCGTATCGCGGTCGACAATATCTTCATTTTCGCGATCCTGTTCATTGCGATTGCATCGGTCATCGGGATGGCACTGGCGATCCTGGTCGATCAGAAGATCCGCGCCGAGGGCTTCTTTCGAACGATATACCTCTACCCGATGGCACTGTCGTTCATCGTGACGGGAACAGCCTGGAAGTGGATCCTCAATCCAGGCCTCGGCATCGAGCGAATGGTGCGGCTATGGGGCTGGGATAGCTTCCGGTTCGACTGGTTGGTGGACCCCCGGTTTGCGATCTACACGCTCGTCATCGCAGGCGTGTGGCAGTCGTCCGGATTCGTCATGGCCCTGTTCTTGGCGGCGCTGCGGGGAATCGACGAGGATATCACCAAGGCCGCGAGGCTTGACGGGGCCGGCAGCTTTCAAATCTATCGGCGCATCATCATACCGCAGCTTGGGCCAGCCTTCTTGACTGTGTTCGTCATCCTGACGCAGCAGGCAGTTAAAAGCTTCGACTTGGTGGTCGCTCTAACCGCCGGGGGCCCTGGAAACAGCACACATCTTCCTGCGACATTCATGTACATGCAGACGTTTGGTCGAGACCAGATGGCAGTGGGCGCCGCCAGTGCCATGATGATTTTCATGACAGTCACCGCAGTCGTGGCACCATACCTTTATTCCGACGTGAGGAAACAACGCGATGACACATGACGGCATCGTTCTCGAAAGGGGAGGGCGCTATCATCTCAGGCGCGTATTCATCTATTGCTGCCTGATGTTCATCGCGGCCGTCTATCTGCTGCCGCTCGTGGTCGTGGTATTTACGTCTCTCAAGAATATCGACGAGATACGCAACGGCTCTTTGCTCTCGCTGCCGAAGGCGCCAACCCTGGAAGCTTGGCAGCAAGCCTGGTCCGACGCTTGCATTGGTCTTCAATGTTCAGGTTTGAAGGGCTTCTTTCTCAATTCAATGATCCTGATCGTCCCCGCTGTAGGTCTGTCAACTGCAATCGGAGCCATAAACGGTTTTGCGCTCACGCATTGGAAATTTCGCGGCTCCAACGTTATATTTGCCCTGCTCCTTTTTGGCGTATTCATTCCATTCCAGATCATCCTCATTCCAATGGCTCGTTCGCTCGGCACGGTCGGCCTGGCGAACACTATGCCCGGCCTCATATTGGTTCACGTGGTATATGGGATCCCTTTCACAACGCTGTTCTTCAGGAATTATTTCGTCTCTTTGCCTGCCGAATTGGTCAAGGCCGCAAAGGTAGATGGCGCGGGTTTTTACCAAACCTTCTTTAGGGTCATCCTGCCCATTTCAATCCCTTGTATCGTCGTCGCGGTGATCTGGCAGTTCACTAATATCTGGAATGACTTCCTCTTCGGCACAACATTTACATCCGGCGACAACGTTCCGGTCACCGTAGCTCTAAACAATATTGTCAACACGACCACCGGCGTGAAGCGCTACAACGTGGACATGGCGGCAGTCGTACTGACCGCGCTGCCCACGATTGCCATCTACGTTCTCGCTGGGAAGTACTTCCTTCGCGGGCTGATGGCCGGATCCGTGAAGGGGTAGGGAGAGCCGGCCAGTTTATTGGTATCCTGGCTCCTGGCGCGTCAGCAATGGCGCCCAGGTGGCACAATGGATCTGCGCGCCAGACGGATGAGCAACACATGGACGCTCCTACCACTTTGCAATTGCCATTTGGCTTCGCACTTCAGGCGCATTGGGAATATCACGCCTGGCTGATGTTCACGATCTGGATCGTTCTGGTGCCCGGCATTGTTCTTCTCACCCGGTACGGCAAGCCGCCGCCCTCTCGCGAAGGCATACCGAAGGGAAGTCCTAAACTTGGTAGCAAGCTCTATTGGTTCACCGTTCATCGCCTGGGACTTTCCTTGCTTGGCTTCTGCAGCCTTTGTGGAGGGGCGATCGCCTTGCTGGCGAACGGAGGCTTGAGTGCCACGATCCACGCAGTATTTGGCATTGCAACCGTAGTCCTCGGCATCCTCCAGCTTGTGAGCGCGCGCCTTCGCGGGACCCATGGCGGCCCCGATGCATCCACCCAGAGCGCCATGACCGCGACCGTCGGTCGGGGCGACCATTATGATATGAGCCCACAACGCCGATGGTTTGAGGCCTACCATAAGATTGTCGGGTACTTCACGGTGGCCCTGGCGTTGGGCGCAGTGGTGACAGGTCTGTCGCAATACTGGATCTCTAGCCTAGCTGTCGGCCTCGGCCTCACCGTTATCATGTGGGTGGTGACTATGATCGTCCTGGAGGCAAAGGGATTCCACCACGATACATATCTGTCGAACTTCGGCACCGGAGCTCGTCACCCGTTCAACAAGCTTCGCATCGATCAGTTGAATGGTGACTAGGTACGCTGCTGCCCACTCTCGGCCGTTGGCCGTCTCTGGAGCGTTTTGGCCGGCGGAGCGGCGAACCGCTCTATGTCTTGTTTAAGCAATTCCGGACGGAAAACCGCCCCACTTTTCCTAGGATTGCTCTAAACCGCGCTGTCCTTGACGCTTTCTGGCGCCTTACGCTTCGCGCCAAAGCTGAGCAAGGCGGTGCGTTCGCGCTCCTCCGCCTGCTTTTTCGACCTCACCCGCATCATGTCTTTCCAGCCGATATAGCCGACGAGCCGTTCGTCCTCGCGTGAGACGACCGGCAAATGCGAGATGTTGGCGTTGAGCAGCTTGTCCGAAAGCGCCTCTAGATACTCGTCCGGATAAGCGAGCGTGATCTTGCTGCCGGCGAGCAGCTCGCCGAGGGTCGCGTTGCGGTGCTTGCCGTTACGACGCCAGCGCAGGATCGCCGGCGGATCGATCACGCCGAGCACATGGCCCGCCTCGTCGATCACCGGAAAGCTCGGATGCCGCGTGTCCGGCGCGGTCAGGAAGGTCGCCGCGCCATGTAGCGTCATCGTCGCCGGTACGCTCTCGACCTTGGTCGTCATCACTTCCTTGACCCTGGTTAAGGCGAACGGATCGACGCGGTATTCGCGCACGAGATGGTGCCCGCGCCGCGCCACCTTCTCGGTCAGGATCGAGCGCTTCATCAATAGCACGGTGACCGCGTGCGCGGTCGCGCAGGCCGCGATCAGCGGCACCAGCACATGCGTGTTGCCGGTGAGCTCGGTGGCGAAGAAGGTCGCCGTCAGCGGCGCGCGCATGGTGCCGCCCATCGTCGCCGCCATCGCCAGCAGAGGCCAGAAGCCGGGGCTTGCCTCGGGCAGGATGCCCGACAGCACCGCGCCCATCGTGCCGCCCATGATGAGCAGCGGCGCCAGCACGCCGCCCGATGTCCCGGATCCCAGCGCAACCGACCAGATGACGGCCTTCACCACCAAAAGCAGCAGCGCGGCAGTCGCGACCATGCGGCCGTCGAGCATGTTGGCGATGTTGTCGTAGCCGACGCCAAGCGCGTGCGGCTCGACCAGCCCGCCGATGCCGACCACAAGGCCGCCGATCATCGGCCACCACATCCAGTGTATCGGCAGTTTCTGGAAGGCGTCCTCGCAGGCATAGACCAATTGCGTCAAAAGGCCTGAAAGCAGCCCGGCGGCGATGCCGACCAGCACCCAGCCGCCCAGCCCAGAGATCGATGCCTCCATCGAGCCTGAGAACGGAAAGATCGGACTTGGCAGGTGCAGGAGGGTGCGCTCGACTTCCGCGACGATCGCGGCGACGGCGACAGGGATGAAGCTGCGCGGCGTCCATTCGAACAAGAGCAGCTCGACCGCGAGCATGATGGCGGCGATCGGCGTGCCGAACACCGTCGTCATGCCGGCCGCAGCACCCGCCACCAGCAGCGTCTTGCGCTCATTGTCGCTGACCGGCAGCATCTGCGCGATCAGCGAGCCGATGGCGCCGCCGGTCATGATGATCGGGCCCTCTGCGCCGAACGGGCCGCCCGAGCCGATCGAGATCGCCGACGACAGCGGCTTCAGCACCGCGACCTTGGCGTCGAGCCGCGAGCGCCCCAGCAGGATCGCCTCGATGGCTTCGGGGATGCCATGGCCGCGAATCTTCTCGCTGCCGAAGCGCGCCATCAGGCCGATGATCAGCGCGCCGATCACCGGAACGATCACCGCGGCTAACCCAAGCGGCGTGTCCTCGAGCCTCAGTTCGGCCAGCGAGAACTGGCCGAAATAGGCAATGTTGGTGGCGAGCCGGATGAGTTTCAGGAGCACGATACCGGCAAACAGCCCGGCGGTCGCCACCAGCACGGCAATGGCCGCGATGATGAGCACGCGAGGGTCGGTCGTGAAGTCGCGAAGATGGCCGTTGCCGGCGTGAGCGGATTTCATTGTGGGAGCCCGAGCTTTCTGGCGGCGCGAAGGCCGTCCGTTTTTCGGCGGCTTCATATCGTAATACGATATAATTGCTCAAGGCCGTTTTCGATCATCGGTCCGCGTCATTTTGGACAACGATCGCGTCAGGCTCCGAGCTTTGAAAAGAGTTTGAGCTTTGACGGGAAAGAGCCATAAGTCGAAAATGACGTCTCCGCCGAAAAAGCCGCGCCCAGCCATCAGCCAAGCCGACTACCAGCGGCTGTCCCAGTTCCGTTACCTGATCCGCCGCTTCCTCGAATTCAGCCAGGTTCAGGCCAACGAGGCCGGCCTGACGCCCCGCCAGCACCAGGCGCTGCTGGCGATCAAGGGATTTCCAGGCGGCGGCCCCGTGGCTGTGGGCGATCTCGCCGAGCGGCTACGCATTCGCCACCACAGCGCGGTGGAATTGGTGAACCGCCTTGCCGAGGCAGGCCTGGTGATGCGCGATCACGACAAGGGCGATCACCGCCGCGTCCTGCTGCAGCTCACCCCTTTGGCCGACGATCGCCTGGCCGAATTGTCGGCCGCGCATCTGGACGAGCTTTCGCGCATCGAGCCCATGCTGCGGCGTCTGCTCTCGCGCCAGGAAGAGATGTAGATCAAGGGGAAGTAGCGGGCTGCGAAGGGAGGATCGCAGCCCGCCAGGCCGGCCTCGGGAGGACGAGGCCGGCTAGGTCTAGCGTCCCGCCTTTTTGCGCCAGGCCTCATATTTTTCCTGGTTTTCTGGTTTCGTGCAGGGATAGAGCCCTATGATCGACGCGCCGCCACGGACCTCCTCCAGGACGAAATCCTCGAAGCTTTCCATCCCGGTGCATTCCTCAGCAATCTCGTCGGCGAGGTGAGCCGGGACCACCATTACGCCGTCCTTGTCCCCGACAAGGACGTCGCCAGGGAAGATCGGCGCATCCCCGCACGAAATGGGCACGTTGATGTCCAGTGCTTCATGATGTGTCAGGTTGGTTGGCGCAGACGGCCTGGCGTAGTATGCGGGCATGTCCAGCGCGCCTATGCCTTCCGCATCGCGGAAGCCCCCATCCGAGACCACGCCCGCCGCGCCGCGCAACGCCAGCCTCGTGATCAAAATAGAGCCCGCGGTCGCAGCCCTGGCGTCCTTGCGCGCGTCCATTACGAGGACATGGCCGGGTGGGCAAGTCTCCATCGCAACGCGCTGTGGATGCTCCGGATTCCGGAAAACGGTGATCGGATTGCGATCTTCGCGCGCGGGAATGTAGCGCAGTGTGAATGCCGGGCCGACCATGTTGTCCTGTTTGGGCGCAACCGGAACGACGCCCTGAATGAATTGGTTGCGCAGCCCTCGCTTGTAGAGTGCCGTGGCAATGGATGCGGTGGATATCTTCTTCAGCTTCGCTCGCGTTTCGTCAGATAAGTTGTGTTCGCTCATGCTTTCCTCGAGTTCACTTGGTTAGACCGTTTTGGCGGTCGGCCGCGATGCTGCCGGCATCGCGCTCGGCGGCAGGTCCATAGCCGCCCCCACCGGGCGTTTCGACGACAAGCCTGTCGCCCTCGGGCACCAGCTGCTTGCCTTTGCCGTTGAGCGATCTGCCTGACTTCAGCGCGACTTTCCCCGGAGCACCGTTTTCGCCGCCGAAGCGTCCGCGTGCGGGGTTCTCGATGCGGTCGAGGGCTGCGTAGATGTAGAACGGATGGCCTTCGCGATGACCGATCTCGATGCTTTGACCGAGACCGCCACGAAATTTACCAGCTCCGCCCGAACCGGCACGCAATTCCTTGCGCCAGAAAATGAGCGGGGTCAGGGTCTCGAGGATCTCGACAGGAACACCAGACACCCCCGACGGGAAGGCCGTGGCGTTGAGCCCATCCAGCCGCGAGCGGGCTCCGGTGCCGCCGGTCTGAACCGACAGCGCCGAGAAGCGTCGCGTCCCAGCAATGCCTTGTGTGAGGCACGCGTCATGCGCGTCTTCAAGGATGAGGTTCCACAGAGCTGACGCGCCCTCGGCCAAAACGTTCTCGGGAACCAGTTGCGCAAGACAGCCATAGACCACATCGGGCAGCATCTGGCCGATGACGTGTCGCGACGATACCGGGGCAGGACGTTGGGCGTTGACGATTGTCTCTTCGGGAGCCGTGACCGTCACGACAGATAGCGAGCCCGAATTGTTCGGGACCTCAGGGAACAGCGCGCAGGCGACGGCATAGGTCGAATAGGCCTGGGCATAGCTGATCGGCACGTTGATTCCGCGCGCTGAAAGGCCCGATGTGCCAGTAAAATCCACCGTGATGTGATCGTCCGCAATCCGGGTCGTTGCCTTCAAGGTGACCGGCCGGTCATAACCGTCGATCACCATTTCCGCCTCGGCTGTGCCTTTCGGAATTGCGTAGATCGCCTTCAGGGCTGCGTCGCGTGAGCGCCTGACAATCTGGTCGCAGAGCGCGGTCAGATCGGTAAGATGAAACTCCTCCAACATGTCCGCCAGCCGGCTCACTCCGATCTGATTGCAGGCGGCGAGGGACATCAGATCGCCTTCGAGTTCAGCCGGGTAGCGCGAATTCGAGCGCGCGAGGCTTATCAGGGTCTGATCGATCTCGCCCGCCGTGACCATTGCAAGCGGGGGGACATAAAAACCCTCCTCGAAGACATCGCGGCCGTCCGGGCCGAAGCCGATGCCTCCGACGTCCATGAAATGACAAGTCGATGCAAAAAGTCCAACCAGATGGCCCCGATGGAAGGCGGGCGTTACCGCGACGAAGTCATGCAGATGGCCCGTCCCCATCCAAGGGTCGTTGGTGACATAGACATCACCCTCGCGCATGGTGCCTGCGGGATAGCGGTTCAGGAAGTGCAGCACCGAGGCGGCCATCGTATTGACATGTCCGGGCGTGCCTGTCACCGCCTGCGCGATCATGCGGCCGTCTGGGTGGAAGTAGCCGGCAGAAAGGTCGCCCGATTCGCGGACGATCGGGCTGAATGCCGTGCGGCGTAAGGCCTGGGCCTGTTCCTCGACAACGGCGATAAGGCGGTTCCACATGATCTGGAACTCGATCTCGCCAATCTGCTGGATTTCAGGGCTGACGGTCATTTGTCGCTCCCTTGCGATCGGACTGTCGGGCCGCTTGTGCGGCAAGATTGGTCAGGACCAGATGGCCGAACGCATTGCATTCGACACAAAAGTCCCTCGGAACGACCGTGTTGGTCTCCCGCTCGGTGATGACGAGCGGCCCAGTCAGGATGATGCCCGGGCCAAGCTCGGAGCGCTCATAGACAGGAGCGTGGACGGTGCTGCCATCGATTTCGGTGAAGGGGGTCTCGCCCGACGGTTCGATCTTGCGACAGCTGCCATTTGAGGCGTCATCCGCCGCGAGGACAGGTTGTTCGGCAGATGCGGTTACCGCCCACGTGAGAACCTCAATCTCGTGATTGGGCAGGAAGCGACCGAAGACCTCTTTGTATCGACGATCGAATGCCTCCTTTAAAGCCGCGCCGTCGATCCCGCCATCTGCCGCGAATGGCAGATCGACCTCGAGTTCGTGGCCCTGCCCAACATAACGCAGGAACGCTGAGACATGCGCCTTGATGGGTTGGCCCCCAGCTGCCGGAGCAACCACGGCGCTGGCCTCCTGCTTCATCTGTGCGATGAGGTCGGCAGTGGCAGCATTGTTGACGCGGTCCAGCCGGCTATGGCGGCTCCGCACGACCTCGTAGGCCAAAGGGGCCTCCAGAAAGCCGATGGCAGATCCGACGCCGGCTCCCTTGGGCACGATCACATTGACCAAGGACAATTTTCTTGCCAGTTGCGCTGCGTGCATCGGAGCGGCGCCGCCAAAGGCGATCATTGCGCGGCGCCGCAGGTCCTTGCCGTGCTCGGCGGCATGGACCCGGCTGGCGTTTGACATGTTCTCCTCGACGATCGCGGTGACCGCGGCGGCGGCCTGGACGGGCGTCAAGCGCAACTTATCTCCTACCTCGCTGGATAGCGCTTGCTCTGCCAGGTCGCGCCGCAAGACCATGCGGCCGTCAGCGAATTTTCGGGTGTCGATCCGCCCCAGCACGAAATCACCGTCGGTGACAGTCGGCCGACGGCCGCCGATTCCGTAACAAGCCGGCCCTGGCTCCGAAGAAGCACTCTCAGGACCGACCGTGAGGCGCCCCATGCTGTCGACCTGGGCGATCGAGCCGCCTCCTGCGCCGATCTCGACCATTTCGATCACTGGTATCCGGACCGGCAGGCCCGAACCCTTGAGGAACCGCTCGGTCCGATCCACCTCGAAGCTGCGCGATTTCAGCGGCTGGCCATGGTCGATCAGACAGATCTTGGCGGTCGTTCCCCCCATGTCGAATGAGACGATCGCGTCAAGATCGCATTCCTTAGCGATCTTGGCTGCAAGGATTGCCCCACCGGCCGGGCCGGATTCGACCAAACGAATCGGGTAATCGGCGGCCTGGTCGACGGTCGTGAGACCTCCGCCCGAGGTCATAAGCAGGATCGGCGCGTTGAGCCCCTTTTGCGCCAACTTAGCTTTGAGCCGGCCAAGATAACCGGCCATGATTGGACGGATATAGGCGTTAGCAACCGTGGTCGAGGTGCGCTCGTACTCACGAACCTCGGGGCACGTCTCCGAGGAGATACAAAAATAAACGTCGGGCAGCATGGCCGACAGGATTTCCCGCACGCGCACCTCATGCGATGGATTCGCATAGGCATGGATCAACGAGATGGCGATCGACTGAACGTCTTGCTCCTTCAATGAATGCGCAAGTGCGACGACATGTGCGTCATCGAGCTCGAGCAGGACGCTCCCATCGGAGGCGACCCGCTCTGGTATGGTGAACCGCAAGCCGCGGCCCACCAACGGCCGTGGCTTCTTGATGAAGATGTCGTACTGGTCATGTCGGCTTTCCGAGCCAATTTCGATCGTGTCGCGGAAGCCTTGCGTGGTGATCAGTGCCGTCTTGGCACCACGGCGTTCGATAATTGCGTTCGTCGCCAACGTGGTGCCGTGGAGGAAGACGTCAAGGTCACCGAATCCAAGCCCCTGCGTTTCCAGCAGGCCCTGCACGCCGTCGATAACGGCGCGTTCGGGCGCCTGATGGGTCGTCAGGATTTTGGTCGAGGTGCGGACGCCGCCAATCTCGATCACGATATCGGTGAAAGTGCCACCGATGTCGGCGGACGCTCTGTTGACGCGGGAAACCATCAGCACTCCATTGTCGGCAGAAGTTTTCATATTTGTAATTTTTTCGATTAGTTGTCAATCAATCTTGCGCGAAGACTGACGCACAGAGCCTTCGATCGGGCCTGTCGGGGGCCGGCCCATAGGGATTTGGCCGTCGCGGCAGCAGCTGGAACCCATTAAATGTCCGGCCACGATTTACAGTCAGCTAATTTTTGGACTATCTGACCAGCGAAAGGGAGTTGACAAATATGTAATTTTGCTGCCCGCTTTGCGCAGCGTTTTCGACGCGCTTCGACAGATCAGGTCAAGGCGCACGCAGACTGGAATGCAGGGATTTGGAATGACTTCTGGTTTTATTCCGCCAAAAGCGGTCAGACAATTTGGAAGCTGGATCGACGGCGCGTGGTCGGTGAGTCAAGGCGCGCAAAGTGTGTCGGTCAACCCGGCCAATGGCACGCCGGTTTCGCTGTTGCATGAGGCGGGGGAAGGCTTGGTCGATCAGGCCTGTGTGAGCGCTCACGCTGCCTTCGAGGCCAGATGGCGCCTATCGAGTGGGGAGCAACGCTCCAACGTGTTGCTGCGAACCGCCAGTCTAATTCGCGAAAATGTGGATGAACTGGCCTGGTTCGAAATGGCCGAAAGCGGCAAGCCGCACAAGCAGGCGAGGGTTGAGATCGAGCGGTCGGCCATGCTGTGGGAATTTGCCGCCACGCAGGCCCGCTCTCTTACGGGCGACAGTTTTGGCGGCCTGGGTAAGGACTATTTGGCCTTGACACTGCGCGCGCCAGTCGGCGTGGCTGGCATCGTGACGCCCTGGAACTTTCCGTTCTTGATCATCAGCCAGAAGCTGCCGTTTGCCCTTGCAGCCGGCTGTGCGGCTGTCGTGAAGCCATCGGAGCTGACTTCGGCCACGACACTGCTCTTGGGTCCTATCCTCAAGCAGGCAGGCCTGCCCGATGGGGTGTGCAACATCGTGACCGGCAGCGGCAGGGTGACCGGGGAGGCTTTGCTTAAGCACCCGCTGGCTCGAATGATCTCCTTCACCGGATCGACGGCGGTGGGCAAACACGCCATGGAAATCGGCGCTCGGGTATTGAAGAAGGTTTCACTCGAGCTAGGCGGCAAGAACGCCCACATCGTCATGAATGATGCCGATCTGGGAGCCGCGCTCGACGCCGCCCTGCATGGAGCCTTTCTCAACGCCGGCCAATCGTGCAATCAAGGCGGTCGTATCCTGCTTCAGAACGGCATCGCCAAGGATTTCACGCGAAAGTTTATCGAGGCCGCACGGTCCATCCCCGTCGGCGACACGCTGCGCGACGACGTGCTGATGGGTCCAATCATCAGCGAAGCGCAGTATCGCAAGATTCTGGGCTACATCGAGATCGGCAAAGCCGAAGGCGCGACGCTTGCCCTTGGCGGTACGTATCGGGAAGAGGCCGGCGGGCGCTACATCGACCCGACCGTTTTCACCGAGGTCGCATCCAGCATGCGGATTGCCCAGGAGGAAATATTCGGTCCAGTTTGCACCATCCAGACTTTCGAGACGCTAGAAGAGGCCTTCGCCATTGCCAATGGCACCGACTACGGTTTGTCGGCCGGCATATGGACGGGCGACACAGCCGCGGCGCTGAGGGCTGCACGGGAGCTGGAGGCCGGAACCGTTTGGGTCAACACCTATCTCGACGGACCCGCTGAACTTCCGTTTGGCGGCCTCGGCGCGAGCGGAATCGGGCGCGAGGTTGGCCGCGTCGGATGCGAAGAGTTCATGGACATCAAAACTGTCCAATTGCGCAGCGGCGGATATCAGCCGCGTTGGATCGGCAAGGCCATCTGAGGTGAGGGTGAGGATGGACAAGGAATATGACTTTATCGTTGTTGGTGGCGGCTCGGCCGGCTGCGTCGTGGCTTCGCGCCTGAGCGAGGATGCCGGCTCACGCGTGCTTCTTGTCGAGTTCGGCAGGAAGAACGACGGTCCTCTGGTTCGCTGGCCAGCGGGCTACGCCAAACTGCAAGGCCCGAGGTTTCGCTACGAGTGGGAAACGGTTCCGCAGCCGGCTCTCAACAACAGGCGCATGCTTTTCCCGCAGGGCAAGGTTCTGGGCGGCGGCTCATCGGTCAACTCGATGGTCTACATCCGAGGCAACCGTCGCGACTACGATCAGTGGCGCGACTTGGGCAACGAGGGATGGGGCTATGATGATCTGTTGCCCTATTTCCGCAAATCCGAGGACAATGAGCGATACCTCGACGATTACCATGGTCAGGGCGGGCCGCTTGGCGTGTCCGACCAGCGTTCGCCGATCGACCTGACGCGGGTCTATATCCGCGCGGCGCAACAGGCTGGCTACCCCTACAACACCGATTTCAACGGCGCGCAACAACATGGGGTCGGTTATTATCAGGTCACTCAGCGCGCGGCACGTCGCTCGAGCGCCGCGCAGGCCTTTATCTACCCCAATGCCAATCGCAAGAACCTGACGGTGCAAACCGAGGCCCGCGTGCTTCGGGTGTTCGTGGAGAACGGCCGCGCGAGAGGCATCGAGGTCGCAATAAAGGGACAGACAAGCCGGATCGAGGCCAGGTCCGAGGTCATCCTGTGCGCGGGCGCAATCAATTCTCCGAAAATCCTGCTGCTTTCAGGCGTCGGACCAGCCGCCGAACTCAAGCGCGCGGGCGTGAGGGCGATTCATGATTTGCCAGGCGTCGGCAAGAATTTGCAGGATCATCTGGACGTCTATTGCTGTGCCAGCCTCAGGGAACCGGTATCGTATAACGGTCACGACAAGGGCCTGATGGCGGCTTGGCACACGCTGCAATTTCTGGCCTTCGGCACTGGCCCCCTCACGTCGAATGTCTGCGAGGGTGGAGGCTTCGTATCGACTGATGGGAACACCGATTGGCCCGACATCCAGATGCACTTCCTTCCCGCCTACGTCATCGATCATGGCCGCGTGCAGGTCAAGGGCCACGGAATGACCCTCAACACCGCCTATCTTCGACCCGAAAGCCGCGGAGAGGTGATGCTGGCGTCCGCGGATCCGGCGGCCGAGCCGATCATTGATCCGAAATACATGACGCATGAGCGCGACTGGGCGCACACCGTCAACGGGTTCAAGATTGCTCGTGAAATCCTGTCACAGACCGCTTTCGCCAAGATCTACAAGGCCGAACACTTGCCTGGCGCGCAACGAACGAGCGAGGAGGATTTGCGTGCCTATGTTCGAGAATGGAGCAAGACCGACTTTCATCCTGCAGGGACCTGCAAGATGGGTTCCGACGAAATGGCTGTTGTGGACACCGACCTCAAGGTCCGTGGCATCGACGGACTACGGGTGATCGATGCCTCTATCATGCCGACGCTGGTCTCAGGCAACACCAATGCGCCAGCGATCATGATCGGCGAGCGTGGCGCCGATGCGGTGAAAGGGCGCAAGTTGCCGCAGCAGCACACGCTCGCTCGAGAGGTGCAGCAAAAGCTTCCGGCCCACCCGGCTACTTGACGGCAGCGACAAGCTCGATCTCGACGCTGGAGTTGCGCGGCAGTTCGGCAACGCCAACCGCGGAGCGCGCGTGATTGCCGCGTTCGCCCAGCACCTCACGCAACAAAAGGGTTGCAGCGTCGGCCACGCGGGGCTGGAGATTGAATCCCGGTGCCGACGCGACGAATACTGTCATCTTCAGGATCTGGACGACATTGTCCAGACCGCCGACGGCATGCGCGAGAGAGGCAAGCGCGTTGCGCATCGCAAGGTCAGCCGCTTCCTTTGCCTGTTCGAGCGTGACATCCGATCCGACCTTGCCCGGGTGGAGATCCTCATCGCCGGTCTTGGGCACATTACCGCTGACCCAGGCCTGGCCGTCGTGCACGAGAACCGAAGTGTAGCCATAAGCGGGCGGTTGGTAGGCCGGGATCTCGTATCCGTTGTAGGTGAAGGCACCTGTCATTGTTGTCTTTCCTCCTATGGGCCCCGCGGTGTTTCTGGCGGCCGCGTCTCTCGTGAGCACCGCTAAGATTTGCAACTGAGGGCGAGTTGCTGGACTTATCCGGAGAATGTCGGACATGTGTCATAAAAATCGCTTGCTGTAAAACAAATTAGCTGACAGATTACAAATATGTGCAAACGCCAAGCCCCGGCAGAGCGATGAAGCTCAAACTGGCAGACCAGGTCTATTCCGCTCTTCGGCAATTCGTCGAAGGCGGTGAGTGGCCAGAGGGCACGCGGATACCTCCGGAGACCGAGCTTGCGAAGAACTATGGCGTCTCGCGGCCCGTCGTCCGGGAGGCTTTGATCAGGCTCAGAATGGAAGGCTTGATCGGATCGCGCAAAGGATCCGGGAACTTTGTGATCGGCAAAAATGGCCTGGACTCGGGTGGCTACAGGCCAATCGAGAACATAGCCGACCTCATCCAGGCGTTTGAATTTCGATTCTCCGTGGAATGCGATGTGGCTGCTTTCGCGGCGCTGAGGCGGACCGACGAGGAGTTGGAGGAAATTCGCATTGCCTCCGCCGTCGTCAGGAAACAGTCGAACGAGGAGACCTTCGGCGATGCCGATTTCGGGTTCCATCTGGCGCTGTCCCGAGCAAGTCGAAACGCAATGTATGAGACCACGCTCAGCATGCTGCGCACGCAGATCGTCTTCGGGATGCGGCTCGTAGGAGAATTCTCTCAACAACAAGCGGCTACCCGGTCCGAGGCGATCTTCGAAGAACACGAGGTGATCGTCGACGCCGTTGAAGCTCGAGATGCCGACAAAGCCCAGTTGGCAATGGGTCGGCATCTCATGAACTCACGACGCAGGATCCTCGGCTTCGAAATTGCAAGTGATTGGCAACCCACATTGGGCACCGGACCGTCGATCCGAAGGGGGCAGAATTGAAGCGGCCCCTCGGTCCGCCGCACTTGCGTTCTTGCCGACCGCGATCGCTCGGGCGTAGCGCCCCCTCGATCGCAGATCTGTGCACCCAGCCCGCGTTTTCCAGCGCGATTTCGGTCGCCGCCCGGTCCGGCGGCCCTGTGAGAGGTTAGTTTATGTCTTCGTTGTCCATCGATAGTGTTTACAAATATTATGGCCCCAACCTGTGCGTCTTGAAAAACATCAACATTGACGTCGCATCCGGCGAATTTCTCGTTCTTCTCGGACCATCAGGATGTGGCAAGTCGACGTTGCTCCATGCAATCGCCGGCCTTCATAGAATCAACGCTGGCGAAATCCGCCTTGGGGAGCGCGTCCTCAACGAAGTGCCCTGTCAGCACCGCGACATCGCGATGGTGTTCCAGTCCTATGCGCTTTATCCCTCGATGACCGTCAGGCAGAACATCGCTTTTCCGCTGGAAATGCGAAAACTGCCGAAGCCGGAACGTGACAAGGCAGTCTCCGACGTCGCCAACCTGCTCCAAATCAGCCATTTGCTTGATCGAAAGCCAGGGCAATTGTCTGGCGGGCAGCGGCAGCGGGTAGCAATTGGCCGCGCATTGGTGCGAGAGCCAAGCCTTTTCCTTTTCGACGAACCACTATCGAACCTCGATGCTCTTCTGCGTGTCGAAATGCGGACCGAGCTGAAGAAGCTGCACCACCGGATGGGTCGAACCACCGTCTATGTGACACATGACCAGATCGAGGCCATGACGCTGGCAAACCGCATCGCCATCCTGGACAAAGGTGTCGTTCAGCAACTGGGAACCCCAGGCGAGGTCTACAATCGACCTGCCAATCTCTTTGTTGCAACTTTCATCGGCAGCCCGCGCATCAACCTTTTGCCCGCGGTCAGCAAGGGGGGGAGGGTGGTGCTGGAGGGGTCAGGAACAATCCTGCCGGTCCCGCAGGAATTCGCCTCGGCCTTGCGCCAGGATGGTCGCAGGGTCACGGTCGGAATTCGTCCGGAGCACTATGGCCTGGCAGAGGGTAACGCCGCGAGCGAGAAGACCGTCGACATCGAGGCCGACGTCAATCTCATTGAGCCGACGGGATCAGACGATGTCATTTTGTTTCAGCATTCCGGCGTGGAACAGTTGGCCCTGCTGCGGGCAGGGCATGTGAGCCAGAGCGGCAGGGCGCGGCTGCGTGTCGATACGTCACGGATCAGCGTCTTCGACAGCGGGTCCGGCGAGCGCCTTCAATGAGCCTGGATGCCGATATCTGCATGGCAGCTTCCTGGCTTGGAGACGCATCCGTCGCCCTGTCACCATGGCGGCAAATCATGCGCGGCACCGGGTGCCCATCGGCACCTGCCCACGCGATCGGCGTTACAGGTGTCTGGCGCCAAGGCGCAACTGTGCCGGCCAGCCAGCCCGAAGGTTTTGTGCCCGTATTGAGCATGCGCAAAGCGCACCACTTCCAAAGCCTCCATGCTGCTGGCGGATCCTTCTTTTCGCCTTCAGCTGCTGTCGATCCCGCATTGACGATTAGCAGCCCAAGCCGTGCGCGTAGGCGATCGGCTGACATCCATCCTCGTTCATCAGGAACCGTGCAATGACAAAGCAACTTCGATGGGGACTTGTCGGCGCAAGCCGCATAGCCGCTGAGTGGATCATCCCGGCGATCAGGGCGACACCAGGAAACGAAGTGGTTGCCGTCCAGGGCAGCAACGCGGCACGTGTGAGCGAATATGCCCGGACCAATGACATCCCGCTTACCTGCGAGTCGCTTGAGGAGCTGCTCTCGGCCGGTGTCGATGCGGTCTACATCTCCAACACCAACGAAAAGCACGCGCGCGCCGCCATAGCGGCGCTCAATGCTGGCAAGCATGTGTTGGGTGAGAAGCCGATGGCCATGACCGAACAAGACGCCCGGGAAATGGTTTCGTTGGCAAAACACAAAAATCTTGTCTTGGCGATCAACCATCATTTGCGCGGCATGAATAGCCACCGCAAGCTACGTGAACTTGTCGAAAGTGGCGTGCTCGGCGACCTTGTCGCGGTTCGCGCCATGTTCGGCGTTCTGCTGCCCCAGCACAATCGCGGATGGCGCACCGATAGCGCTTCGGCCGGAGCAGGCGTTTTCTTTGACCTGACCGTTCATGACGCGGATACCCTGCACTTCATACTGGGTGAGAAATTTGTGCGTGTTGCTGCTTTTACTTCCAACAACGGCATCTCTGCCAAAGGGATTGAAGATGGCGTAGCCACGATAGCCCAAACGGCGTCTGGCCTCACAGTTCAGATCACGGAGAGCTTCGCGATCGAGCATGCGCGAACAACCCTCGAATTGCACGGCACCAAGGCTTCTGTCTTTGCCGATGACGTGCTGTTGCAGCGGCCCGGCGGCAGGCTGGAGCTAAGCGTGCAAGGCAACCGCCAAGAAATTCCGATCGAGCATGAAAACGCCTACCCCCGTGTCATAGCCGCCTTTGCCGATGCCGTCAGGGGCGTCGGCCGCCCGCTTGTCTCCGGCGAGGACGGTCTCGCATCGCTTCGATTTGCACTTGCCGCGCGGACCGCGTCCACAACAGGTCGAGTAATCGAAATCTGACCGCGTCACGTATGCGGATCGCGCCACCGGATCGCGCCGGGAGCATCATCCAAAGGATACAATCCGAATGACGATTGTTTCAAAGGCCGAACTGAGCTCTGCGCTCGCAGCGCTCCCGCGTGTGCGGCTGGCGCATCTTCCGACGCCCATCGACTACTGCCCCACGCTGACAAAGCGGCTCGAAGGACCGAAGATCTGGATCAAAAGGGATGACTGCACCGGTGTCGCCTTCGGCGGCAACAAGGTCCGGCAACATGAATTCATACTCGGTGACGCGGTTAGTCGCGGGGTCGACGTGGTGATCCAGGGCGCCGCGTCTCAATCAAATCAATCGCGCCAACTCGCCGCAGCTGCTGCGCGGCTTGGCCTAGACTGTATCCTGATGCCTCGCAAGGACGCCCACTACGATCATGTTCAAGGCAATCAGCTTATCGCCAGACTTTTCGGTGCCAAGATCGTGCCCGTGGACGCAACGGCTTCGCTGAAGCAGGCCAAGGAAGATATGGCGGCAAGACTGAAACGCGAAGGCCGAAACCCGGCTATCCTCGGTATGGGATCGCAATCCGCGCTGAGCTTGGCGGCGGTCGCCTATGTCAATGCGTATCTGGAGATATCTTCTCAGTTCGAAGCACTGGACGAAGCGCAGCCCACTCACATCTATGCGACCTCTCAGGGAAGCACGCAGGCCGGCTTGCAGGCGGCGGCAATGCTGCTTGGGCATTCCACTCAAATCCGCGGCATCAACCCGATGGACAGCCGCAACGAGGCCTATGAGTTTCCTTCCGCGATTGCCGGTCAGTGCGAAGCGGCGGCGCGTATCCTCGGGTTCGATTTGTCGGTCCCAGTGGAAGAAATCAGCAACTCCACCGATTGGGTGGGTGCCGGCTACGGCCTCCCCTCGGCGGATGGCCAAGAGGCGTCTGCCTTGCTGGCCCGAACCGAGGGTATCCTTGTCGACCCGGTGTACTCAGGAAAAGGGCTCTCCGGCTTGCTTGGCGATATAAGGTCTGGCCTTCTGACGGCGAAGGACCGCGTGGTGTTCATCCATACAGGCGGACTGCCAGCCATTTTTTCCTACGCCGACGCCATTCTGGCTTGTACCTAGATATGACCGTCACGAAGCTGACGAGCTGGTGTTGGCCGGCCCCAGCCTTTGCCAATTCGGTGGGACATCAAATCCCAGGATACGATGGCGCGACTGAAGCAGATGGTTCCGCATCGCGTCAAAAGCCGCTTGCGCGTCACCCGACTTGATTGCATCGACGATCAAGGCGTGTTCGCGATAAACGGTCTGAGCTCTTGTGGTGCTGCCGATCAGCGAGAATTCGCCCACCAGGCGCATACCCAAAAGTATCTGGGGATTGAGCATCGACAGCGTCGCTTCGAAGAGCTTGTTCCCAGTGCCCTTGGCAATCGCGATGTGGAATGCCAGGTCAAGATCACCGAAATCACTCTCGCTCAGATCGCTTTTGAACTTCTCATGCGCGGAGATAATTTCAGCCAGATCCTGCGGTTTGCCCCGCAACGCGGTGAATGCCGCAGCATCGCACTCAATCGTCAATCGGAACTCGAACGCGCTGATAAGGTCGGCAACATTCTCGATAGGGCTGTAACTTCGCCTAGGTGCCCCGTTGGCGGCAATGACCACGCTGCCTGAACCGCGACGGGAGTCGATGATCCCCTCGCTGCGCAGCTGCACCAGGGCCTCGCGCACGACGGGGCGTGAAACACCGAAGCTTGCCGCCAGTTCGGTCTCCGTAGGCATGCGTGTGCCTTCGCGCCACTCACCCTCGTCGATCTGACGACGCAAACCGTCATAGACGCGCTTCGAGAGCTTGATGCGCTCATCATTTGGAGCACCCATTCGCAAAATCCGCGTGATTCTCGCAGTTGTCTTACAAATCTACTCAAGCAAACACGGAAAATCCATAACGTGAGCATCGGGCCGGACGTCGTCCGCGGCAAATCAGCGGATGCTGGCGATCGACGGCCGCCATCTTCCGCAATCGAAACTAGAGCACCGTCCCCGCGCCAAACATTGTCAGCAGTTTGTCGGCTACCGCTTTTCCGAGAACAGCATGTTGTTGGACCTCCAGGTGGATACCATCCACCGGACTGACGCTAATGAACTGCGCGGCGTTCAGATAGTCGGCGCCGAAATGGGATGCGACATCCTTGTATTTTCCAGCCAGTTGGCCCGATTTGATGCCTCCGCCAGAAAAAATCTCGCCGAGGAATCCGACTTCCTCGATTGGGGCCGGAGCGATGACCAAGATGTGTGGATCGGATCCTCCGGGACCCGATTTGCCGGACAAGATCAGCTCGATCAACGCGACCAAACCCCGAGCGATGTCTTCCGAAGTAAGGCTGAAGCGTGTCTTCAGATCGTTGGTGCCGAGCATCAACACGATTGCGTCCAACGGACGGTGGGTATCGATGCATGGCTTGAGGTAGGTAAGTCCGTTGCGCGAGGCGCCTTCGATAGGATCATCAAGAGTTGTCGTTCGACCGGGAAGGCCCTCCTCGATTATGCGGAAGCCCTTTCCCAAGGCTTCCGCCAGAACGCCTGTCCAGCGTGCCGTCTCATCAAATCGCTGACTGTCGAACCAACTCTTGGCTGGGGCAGAGCCATGGGTGTTGCTGTCGCCGTAGCACAGAATGCGCCTCAATTTTGTCATCGATGTCGGACCATTTGCTGCGGCGGCAGTTTTCACATGACGAGCCCGTCGCATCACGCGATGCGACCAGCCGATGTCATGGCGTCGCCTTGACTTGGTTCCAAAGGTCAGTGCGCTTGGTGGGATCTTCGTCCGGCTGCATCCAGAAGATCTTGGTGCCCGCCGGTATGGTATCAGTGGACGTGACCGAATTCGCGTAGCCGGATTTCTCCGTTAGCTCTGCGGCGATCTTCTTGCTGATTACGAAGTTGATCCACTTCAAAGCCAGATCATAGGAGTCGCCCTTGGCCCCGCTCGTAACCGCCCATGTATCCACCCAGGCGATGACGCCTTCCTTTGGATAAGCTTGCTTATAGTTCAGGCCGCCGGCTGCGAGGGCCTTAATCTGCTGATCCGCATAAGCACCGAAAATGATCGGCGCATCATTGTTCTGCGCCAACTGAACCGAATCCTGCACGAACGTGTAGAAGCTCGCGGAGTTATGCTTCAGGTCTACCAGCTTCGGCATGGCATCCTTAAACTGCTGATCAGTCAGATGAAAAGGCGTCTGCACGCCGTTCATGATTGCCGCTGTGGCGAACGCACTTTCGCCGTCGTCATAGAGCAGCACCTTGCCTTTGTACTGAGGATCCCACATCACCGACCACGAGGTGGGCGCCGGATTCACCTTTGCGGGGTCATAGATCAGCGTCATCGGGCTGAAGGCATAGGGAATAAGATAGGTCTTGCCGTCGTGAACCGCGCCGGCGATCTTGGAAAGATCCTGGAACTGGGGCAATTGACCGGCATGATTCGGGATCTTGGACAGATCGATCGGCTGGAGCAGTCCCGCTTCGTAGTATCTCTGCATGCCAGCTGCAGCTGTCGCAAAGATGTCAAAGTCCTTGCCTTGGCTACCCTGGATCTTGGCCCACATCTCGTCGTTGGACCCTGCAAAAACCACTTCAACGATCGCGTTGTTGTCCTTCTCGAACTGCGCGACCCATTCCTTGTCGGCGTAACCGTCCCACGTCAGGATGCGTAGCTTGCCCCCGGCGTTTGCCGGTCCGGCAATGGCAAGTGCAAGGACGGACGATACCGCCAGCAGCTTCCCGATTTCGCCAAACAACTTTTTGTACATTCTCATCTCCTCTGGAAGGTGTTCCCACATCGTTGATCACTTGAGGCTGCCGCATTTTTGTCCGAGCGCGGTTCTGGTTCTTCTCGGCGAAGGATGTTCGTTGTCAAAGGTTCTCCCGCCGAGCGGCTTTGCTTTTGCTCGGCAATCTAGCTCCCCACGTCTTGCGAACGGGTCGGCTTCGTAGTGCATGCAGCATTCAGTCTGCAATCCGAAGAGTCAAGGGGTGGCGGTGGTTTTTTGAGCTAGGCCTTCATTTGCGGATCTCGCAATTTTTCGTGAACAGCCCCCGTCGGCAACCACGCAATCCAAAATTTGGCAAGCGCCAGAAAAGGCCAGCTCAGCGGCGGAAACCTGGTGGTCGCGAAGCCTCTGTCAATTGCGATGAGCAAGCTTCTTTCGGGGCTTGGCGGTGCCGGCGCGATAGCGTTTTAACGGCACGATCCCGGGGTGCGCAAAGCGAATTTGCAGTATTGCGTTCTGCATGCAATTTAGTATAGGTGCGGCTCATGATTGGCGGCGGTGGCATCGCCGACGCGATCCGCCAGGATAACGGGTTGCGGAGCCTAACCGGCTAATTGGGAAATGCTTATGAGCGACCAGCCTCTTATCGAAATGAGAGATATCGGCAAGATCTATGGCAGCCACACGGTCTTGCGCAATGTCAACCTTGACATCGGCCAAAACGAGTTTCTTGTGGTAGTGGGACCCTCGGGCTCCGGCAAAACGACAATCCTTCGCATGATTGGCGGATTTGTCGAACCAACAAGCGGGGACATCCTTCTCAACGGATCGCGGATTAACGGCATCCCGGTCAATCGCAGGCCGTTCAACACTGTCTTCCAGGACTATGCCCTTTTCCCGCACATGACGGTTGCTGCCAATGTCGGCTATGGGCTCCGGGTCAAAGGGCTGGCCGCCGACGAGATCAAGAAGCTGGTTGCGCAGACGCTAGACCTGGTAGGGCTGGGCCAGCTCGGGTCGCGCTATCCTGCGCAGATGTCTGGCGGACAGCGGCAACGAGTGGCCTTGGCGCGCGCCCTTATTTGCAAGCCGCGATTGGTCCTGCTGGACGAGCCGCTCGCCGCGTTGGACGCCGGCCTTCGCCACCAGATGCAGACGTTCCTGAAATCCATTCAGCGCGAAATCCAAACCTCATTCCTGTTCATCACCCACGACCAGGAAGAGGCCATCAGTCTGGCCGATCGCATTTGCGTCATGGATCACGGGGAGGTTGTGCAGGTCGGCCGGCCGGAAGAGGTCTACTATAGACCTTGCAATCGCTATGTCGCGGATTTCTTCGGTGACAACAATCTCGTTGACGCGCAGGTGAAGACAGTCAACGGCGATGGCGTCGCTGTGGAGACGCCTTTTGGGATGGCAGTGGCTCGGGGCGATCAAGGGATGCATTTCAACGCCGGCGAGACGGTGACGCTTGCGGTGAGACCCGAGAACGTTGAGCTTCTCGGAGCAAACGGATCCGCACCGGCCGGGCACGTCAAATCAGTTTCCTTCGTCGGGCCGTTGTCGCTTGTAGAAGTTGAATCGACCAAGTCGCCCGGTGCGACCCTGCACGTTAAACAACTCAGCAGCCAATTGGCTGCGCCGTTTAAAATAGGCGCCGGCGTGACAGTCTCGTGGAAGGGCAAAGAGACGTGGGTCATCCGCAAGTGAACTCCAGGAAAACTCCAGAGCTGGGATCCGCCCGAGAGGCGCGGCTAATCAATAGCCTCGTTGTCATCGCCTATGTCTTGCCGATCGCTTTGATCCTGGGGCCATTTTGTATTTTCTTCGTCGTCAGCTTCGGACGCGTTGAGGCCTCCGCCGTCGTTATCGACTTCAACCTGTCGAACTACGTTCGGATTTTGGCGGACTCTACCGTCCGCATGGTCATTGGAAGGACCCTCGTAATAGGCATTGCGACAGCCCTTGTATGCACTCTGGTCGGTTTTCCGGCCGCCTATTTGATGAAGATTCTTGGCCCGACGCGGCGCTCTCTTTTAATGGTGGCGGTTGCTGTGCCTTTGTTGATGAGCTACGTCATCAAGATCTATACAGTTCGCAATCTGCTTGGCACAAATGGCGTCATCAACCATTTCCTGATGGCCTCGGGCCTTGTCTCCCAACCGCTCGAATTCTTCACGCTAAGCTACTACGGGGTCTTCTTGACATTGACCTCGGTGTTGCTGCCGTTTGCCGTTTTTCCGATTTTCCTGTCCCTTGATCGCATTCCGGCAAGCTTGGTCGAAGCGGCCGCCGACCTGGGTGCCAGTCGCACGCGCATTTTCTGGACGGTGATATTTCCATTGAGCCTGTCGGGGGTGGCAGTTTCGCTGACATTCACGTTTGTGCTGGCGATCGGTGATTTCATCACCCCGGAACTGGTTGGGGGGCCCAACGGATTCACACTTGGCCGCATCATCTTCAGTCAGTTCGGTCTCGGCTTCAACTGGCCGTTCGGTGCCGCTCTCTCAATTTTCATGATGATGATTGTCACAGTTGCTCTGGCATTGGCTACTCGCATCCGTCCACCTGGAAAGGTGACATTTTGAAGTCCGCAAGCTCCACGGTTGTCGTCCTTTGCGCAGTGACAGCGCTGATCTTGGCTGTCCTTTACGGGCCGATTCTCATGGCCATCGTTACCGCCTTCGTGCCGATCCGAGGCGGCGTGTTCCAATGGGATCAGGTCTCGATCGTGGCGTTCGAGAGCATCAATGGCGACATTGTCGATGCCCTGAAGTTGACACTGATCGTCGGGTTTGTCGCTTCCACGATCGCGTTGGCGATCAGCACCGGAATTGCTCTTTACTGCGCACCAGGAACTGGCTTGGGCAGAAAGTTCATTGAGTTCCTGATCTTCCTCCCGTTTGTAATGCCTCCTATCATTACAGGGCTCGCGCTCCTGATCTCTTTTCGAGAGGCCGACGTGCCGAGGTCGCTTTTGACTGTCTTGGTTGGCCATGTCACGATCTTGCTGGCGATCGCCTATCGGACCATCGTGACGCGGCTGCGTGAAATGGGCGCCTCTCTGGTCGAGGCGTCGCTCGATCTGGGTGCCAGCCGGCTTCAGACTTTCTGGTGGGTTGTGCTACCCAATCTCAGACCGGCTCTGATGGCGTCATTCGTCCTATGCTTTGCGTTATCGTTCGACGAGACCATGGTCACTCTGCTTCTGACCGGTGGCCAAAGCACTTTCCCAGTTCGGCTTTGGGGCATGATGCGCCTTGGCTTCTCGCCCTCGATCAGCGCGCTGGTCGTCTACATCCTCGCCGTCAGCACGGTATTGAGCCTCTTCCTCATTAGGCTTTTTGTCCCCGCGCGCTCCAAGGCAGTCGCGTAGAAACGAAGGGTTGCCACTGCGACGCTGGTCATTCTCCGCTCAATGACCTCGACAGGACGTCGATGCGGTCCAGCTCACGTTCGCTCATTAAACCAGTTCCAATTGGTCCAGAGCTTTCAAACGCGGGCAGATTAGCAAGGCAGGATGCGGCAGAACCGGCGAGCAGCCGTCTGGAACGTCAGGGACCTTGTGGAGCCGTGCTCCTGGTCCCACGTCACCATAGTGAAGGTGGCGCCGGATCTATTTGAACCTGAAATACGCGGGACGTTACCCGACGAGGTGTTCGCCAACGGCGCGGTGCCGGCACCACAGATTCCAGCTGTGCACGGCTTATCCCGAGCAATACCGCCGCTAGGGCGACGATATGGCGGGCAATCGCGACGAATACCTTGCCTTGCGCACGACCGCGGCTCTGACTTTGCCGACAGGGTGAAGCCGCGGGCGCCGGTACGCGATGGCCACTGATCAATGTCGATCTGCCCGACTGACTGCCTTTCGCTACCGGCAATCCAGCCCGATATCCAGGATCGGCGCGCTGTGAGTGATCCAGCCGACCGAGATCAGATCGACGCCGGTCGCGGCGATCGCAGGTGCCGTCTGCACGGTCACCCGGCCGGACGCCTCGGTGATCGCGCGGCCGTCAACCATCGCCACGGCCTCGGTCAGCTGCTCGATGGACATGTTGTCCAGCAGCACGGCGTCGACGCCCACCGTCAGCGCGACATCGAGCTGTGCAAGCGTGTCGACCTCGACCTCGATCTTGACCATGTGGCCTGCGGCCGCCCGGGCGCGCTCGATGGCGGTGCGGATGTCGCCGGCGATCGCTATGTGGTTGTCCTTAATGAGAGCGGCGTCATCGAGGCCGAAGCGGTGATTGCCGCCGCCACCGGCGCGCACGGCGTATTTCTCCAGGGCACGCAGACCGGGTGTGGTCTTTCGCGTGCACACGATCTTGGCCTTGTGGCCGCGCACAGCATCGACGATCGCCGCGGTTTGTGTCGAGACGCCGCTCAGATGACAGAGCAGGTTGAGCGCCGTCCGCTCGGCCGTGAGCAGCGCGCGGGCAGGTCCGCGCACCGACGCTATGATGTCTCCCGCGGAGACGCCGCTGCCGTCGGCGTGGATTATGGTGACTTCGGTTCGTGGATCGATCAGCTCGAAGGCGAGGGCGGCGACAGTGAGGCCGGCAATCACGCCTGGCTGTCTTGCGGCAAGCACCATCATCGCAGTGGCGTCCGGAGGAACGATCGCTTCGGTGGTGAGGTCGCCGGCGCGGCCAAGATCCTCGAGCAGGGCGGCTCGCACCAGCGGCTCGACCATCACGTGCGGCAAAGGCGTCAGCGCCATGGTCAAGCCCTCCTGTCGAGCAGCGTTGCGGTGTCGGGTATTGTGTCGGAAAGGATCGCCGCTGCTTCGAGCGTCTCGTCCATGGTCAACCGCAGCGATCGTGACCGAGCATCGCGCCAGGGAAAATCGATCCGGAAGTGCGAGCCCCGGCTCTCCTCGCGGCGAAGGGCGGCGATCGTGATCATCAGCGCGACCAGCGCAGGATCCGAAGCGGCATCGCGACCGGCGACAATCGGCGCCAAGGCCTTTGCAGCTTCGCGCAGCATTTGTCCGTCGCGCTCAATGCCGAGCGCGTGCGAAACGATCGGTCGGATGCGCGAGCCGTCCGGTCGCCGCGGCACGATAGGCGGCTTCAGCCGTCTGTTCGCGGTAGGCGAGGCGGCGACGCTTGCTGCGACCGAGGCAGCGCACACCACTGCTTCAACGAGCGAGTTGCTTGCGAGACGGTTAGCGCCGTGCAGCCCGGTCCGGGCGACCTCGCCACAGGCCCACAGGCCGCGCAGCGAGCTGCGGCCTTCCGCGTCCACGGCCACCCCGCCCATATGGTAGTGAGCCGCGGGACACACGGGGATCGGGTCCACTGCGGGGTCGATGCCGGCCTCGCGGCAGAGCGATGCGATCGCGGGGAAGCGCTGGGCGAACCTCGGCCCGAGACACCGCCGTGCGTCGAGAAACACGCGATGCCCGGCGCGAAGCTCACGCCACACGCCGCGCGCCGCCACGTCGCGCGGCGCGAGTTCTCCCCCTGGTGTATCGGCGAGGAAGCGCCTGCCGCGCTCGTCGACAAGAACCGCGCCTTCGCCGCGCACCGCTTCGCTTATCAACGGCATCGGGCGCCGCGGACCAACGAGCGCGGTCGGGTGGAACTGCACGAATTCGAGATCGGCAAGCTTCGCGCCGGCACGTGCGGCAAGCGCCAGGCCCTGCCCGAACGAGCCGAGCGGGTTCGTCGTATGGTCGAACAGGCCGCCTATGCCGCCGGTCGCAAGCACCACGCTTCGTGTAGAGAGCGTCATTGCGTCGCCGTTTCCGACGGCAAGCACGCCGGCGATTTCACCGTCCTCGACGATCAGGCGCCGCACCTCGACGCCCTCGAGGACGGTGATCGAAGGCGTCCGCCACACGGCGTCGGCGAGCGCGCGGACCAGTTCACGGCCGGTGGCATCGCCGCCGGCATGAACGATCCGCCGGCGTGAGTGCGCGGCTTCGAGTCCGAGCAGCAACGTGCCGTCGGAAGCACGGTCGAAAGCAACGCCCAGGCGCGCGAGATGCTCGATCGCATGCGGCGCCGACTCGACGACGCGCCGCACTGCCTTCTCATCGCAAAGCCCGTCGCCGGCCGCGAGCGTGTCGGCCAGGTGCAGGTCCGGACTGTCATCGCTGCCGAGGCTCGCCGCAACCCCACCCTGGGCTAGCATGCTGGAGGCTTCTTGTCCAAACGAGGATTTGGAGATGAGAACGACCGGCTCCGGAGCGAGATGCAGCGCTGTCATCAGCCCCGCGATGCCGCCGCCGGTGATGACCGGCCGGCCGTGGAGGTTTTGCATGGTCATACGGCGAGCATCCGCTCCACCGTGTGGCGCGCTCGCTCGGCGACATCAGGATCGATGGTCACGATGTGGCGGTTCTCCTCGAGTGCCGCGCGGATGTTGGCGAGCGTGATGCGCTTCATGTGCGGGCAGAGATTGCAGGGGCGCACGAAGTCGACCTCAGGATGCTCGACGGCGACGTTGTCGCTCATTGAGCATTCGGTCATCAGCACGACCCGCGCCGGCTTGTGCCGGCCGACATAGTCCGACATCGCCGCGGTCGAGCCGGCGAAATCCGCCTCCGCGACAACCTCCGGCGGGCACTCGGGATGGGCAAGCACGGTGACGCCGGGATGCGCCTCGCGCAGCTCGCGTATATCGGCGGGGCTGAAGCGCTCATGCACTTCGCAATGCCCCTTCCAGGCGATGATCTCGACCTTCGTCTGCGCCGCGATGTTCTTCGCCAGGTACTCGTCCGGCAGCATGATCACCCGCGGCGCGCCGAGCGATTCCACCACTTGAAGCGCATTGCCCGAGGTGCAGCAGATGTCGGACTCGGCCTTCACGGCGGCTGAGGTGTTGACGTAGGTCACGACCGGAACGGCGGGATAGCGCTGCCGCATCAGCCGCACATCCGCAGCCGTGATCGAGTCGGCAAGGGAGCAACCAGCGGCAAGATCCGGAATGAGCACGGTCTTGCCGGGATTGAGGAGCTTCGCCGTCTCGGCCATGAAATGCACACCCGCCAGCACGATGACGTCCGCATCGACCGACATCGCCTTGCGGGCGAGCGCCAGGCTGTCGCCAACGATGTCGGCCACGCAATGGAAGATCTCGGGCGTCTGGTAGTTGTGCGCCAGGATGACGGCGTTGCGCTCGCGCTTGAGCGCCAGGATGGCGTCGATGTCGTCGGTGAAGGCCGGCCATTCGATCGGCGGGATCACTCGCCGAACGCGATCGTAGAGGGATGCGGCGGTCGAAGGCGAAGTAGGCATCGGCGCTCCACTTATTCTCTAAGTGAGTATAATCGGCACATATTCTTATTATGAGAATAAGAACTGTCAAGCGCGCGATAGTGGCAGTTTCGTCCCTGCGGCAACCCGTTCGTCGAGAACGGCGTGGCGGAAGCGAAAGAGCTTCGCCGGCCGCCCGACAGTGTCGGCAGTCGTCTCGCCTGTCTCCTCGACCAGTTCCTGCTGCTCGATGAGGCGCCGGAAGTTCGGCTTGTGGACCAGCCTTCCGGAGAGCGCTTCCACGGTGCGCTGCAACTGGAGGAGGGTGAAGACCGGCGGCATCAATTCGAACACCACCGGCCGGTATTTGATCTTGGAGCGCAGCCGCGCGATCGCCGTTGCCAGGATGCGACGATGGTCGGCTATCATCGTCGCGCCGGGTACCGGTGGCGGCGGTGCCCTTCGCTCCGACCCGCGCGTCGCCTCCTCGATCAGACCTGCCTCGTAGAGAAGTTCGTAGCGTTGCAGGACGAGTTCCTCGTTCCAGTGACGGCCGTCAAAGCCAAAGGCGATTGCGGCCCGCTGCCGACGCTCGCGCCTGATATGGTCTTGGCCAACGCCGTCCGCCCAAGCCAGCAGCCGTGGCTGCAGAATATCGGCGACCATCGAGGGGATGTCGGAACGGTGGTCTTCCCAGGGGAAATAATCGTACCAGCTCCGCCAGGCGCGCTTGCCCGGGCCGGCGGCGTGCTCTGCGCGCGTTAGGGCGAGATAGCTGATCGAGATCACTCGCTGTTGGCGCTCTTCACCGATCCGGTCACGGTCGGCAAACGTGTAGAGTTGCTCGATGTAGCCGAGCTGGTGGCCGGTCTGATGTTCCACCCATCCTCGCAACCCGGACTGCAGCGAGCGATGGCCATGCTCGAAGGGACCCGACGGCAAGGCATCGCCAGCCCCAACGGCAAGGACGCTTGGGCGATGCTCGGTCATCGCCACAACGACAGCGATCAAGTCCACGCTAGCATTGTGGGCCTTGCTCGAACGCTTAGCCTTGCTGCCTGTCGCTGCCTGGTCCTGCATGATCTCCCGCGCGTCAGTCAGCACTGGTCGAGAAGTTGAATCGGTTCGACACGAAGGTGGACTGCGACCGGGGCGCGGTCAACGGCCCTGGATCGGTCTTCATCGGCCGCAGCCGGTGCCTAGCAACGTCTCGGTGCTGACCGCGACTGGTGCCATTCAAGCAGCTTCTCGCGGGCAAGCGTGGGGCCGAAGTACCGGTAGCGATCGCGCACCAGATCCGACGGGTGCAATACGCTCGGTCCACGCCGGCGTTGCGAGGTCGTCAGCCTCCCTTTCAGTTTCGTGTTGGCAAGCCGTCTGAGATGTGAAGTCGCGGACTGTCGCATCTATAAATTGCTCAAGTGTCACATCTCTATATAGTTGCTACGAGCGGAAATTGCATAACAAACATTATGGAACTTGCGGTGACCGGTCCGGTACACTTGTGCGTTATTCGATTGACAGTTAGCGTTACCATTTGCACTGGTCATTCAATTGAGGAGCTTGCGAACCATTGCAATACGGACAGCGTGTGGCAGGTTTATCGCCCCGAGCTTTTCTCGCACATTGTCGAGATGATATTGCACGGTTCTGTGCTCTATTCCGAGAATGGCAGCAATCTCCGGCATATATTTTCCCAGAGACGACCACGTGAGGCATGCAGCCTCCTGCGTTGTTAGCCGCGTTTCCGTCCTCTCACACTCAGCCGCGCTTAGTATGCTCAGCTTGATGTGGACGAAAGCCACCGCCGTCGCTGTCCGGTGACTGTCTTGTAGGGGCGAGATTTCAGTGGACTGACGGGAGGACGCCAAGGTGAGCATCGCCACGGTTCCAAAACTCACTTGCAGGGGAATTGTCAGTCCTGACCGAATACCAAAGTCGGTCGCCTCTGAAACGAAACGCCGCTCTTCCGGCGATCGTCGCCTTGGATGTAGATCCTCGGTCGACCAAGAGAAAGGTGCATTGAGTCGTTTCGCTTTCGTCACCACGGGATCGATGCTGGAGTACCGTTTGCGAAAATAGGTCTCTCGCCATTCGGGTGGATAATCGCTCGATACCCCGGCGCCAGTCAGACCGGAATGGAGATATGCGTACCGCTCAAAGCCACAATCCACTACAAACTTCTTCAGAGCGTTTCGCACCGCGCGTTCGTCGCGAGCAAGATCGATGGCGTCGATCAAAGCGTGAACTTGTTCGTCCAACGAGGCACCCCTGTTTAGCCTGACTCTATCTTGTCCCTACCTAAATCGTCGTATTCCAGCCGATTGCGTGGCCCGGCTCGGGAGCTTGTTCGATGTCAATCTGCACCGCGGCGAGTTGCATGCCGGCCACCTGGACAAACGACCCGAGCAGTCCATAGCGAAAACTCGCGGCATCGAACCGCGTCAGCCAATCAGGCTCTATCACGCTTGTTAGTCTCGATATGCCCAGAAGCCTGCACACGCTGGGAACTGAGCTCATCAACTGCCGGAAGAGCTTCCCTCCGCGACGATCCCTTCTTATGAAAAATCGGGACCATTCATGGATCTCACGCCCATGCGGTACCGGTCCATCGACCAGGTGCGAATAACGATCTTGGAGAAGATGAGGGGCACTCGTCGGCAGAAACCTGTACCCTCCGACCACATGGTCATCCTCGAGGGCGAGCACATAAACTGCCTCGGGTGTATCATAGCCGTCCACCTCGCGCCCGTCGGGTCGGGCAAGCGCCGCCCACCCGCGCTCGCCGACAAAAATGTCGTGACGCAACCTGTAGTGTTCCTCCAGAAGATCTTGGTGGCGAGGGTCAGCGCTACCGGTGATGAGACGAATCATGAAATGCGGCCACTCCTCTTTGGAGCGACATTCTTAGGAGGAACTCGCGCCGGCTATTGCCATCTTTAGCCATTGACGCGCGGCATCCTTCAGCCGGCGATCTCCATCGAGCTCATAGCTTTTGCGACGGCCTGCGTGCGCGTGACGGAGCCAGTCTTCCGCATAGCCCCAGCAATATGCTTGTTCACCGTGGAGTCGGATATGCCGAGTATCTGCGAGATCTCCCACGCTGTTTTGCCCTCCGCCACCCAGGTTAGCACCTCGCGTTCCCGATCAGAGAGCGTCAGGCCTTTGGGACGGCTACGGTCGACGAGCAATTGAAGCCTGCTCGCGAAAGTAAGCGACAGGACATTCACGGATTCTAGGGCCTCCTTGCGCGTGATAGGCGTCTCGCCGGCAAGCGAAATGCAGCCGGCGAGCGCGTTGCGGACGGGAATGGGAATACATACGCCGTCCTTCAGGCCGGCATCGGCCCCTTCCCTCATGATGCGATCGCCAGCGGATCCCAACGCGCTGGCGCGCATACTGGCCTCTTTCCAGGTGAAGGGCGTCCTAAGGACAAGGGAGGCCATCGCAACCGGATTGCGCTTGATGTAGTCGCGCGATAGATAGTGGGACATCCAGTCTTCGGGCCAGAACCGTTCAAGGACCAGATTTTCGAAGCGCTGGCCGTGGCTTGGCAATCCCGTGACGATGAAGTGGCTAAACCCGAACTGGCGGATAGCGGCGCGATAGAGTCCGATGAGCGCCCCGACGGTTGGGGCATTTGCCAACTGTAAGGCGTCCTGAAGTATGTGCATGGTATTCATCCGGCGCTTCCTTTCGCGTGAATGCCACGGACACGGTCAGAGTTTAATGATGCATTGAGGCTATTGAAACCGTTTTCAATCATCGGAAGCTACAAAACAAGCCCAGGCAGAGATATTAGCACTGCCGCAAATTCAGCCTAGCAGCGCTCTCGCTTGACCTTCAAATGTGCTATCAGCCGGACGGCTTCTGTTCGTCCGGCAAGGTTTTCCGTGCTGGCGGTTCTTTTCTATCACTGCGCCTCAGTTGCGAAAACACAGTGAACCAAAACCGAAAATCATCTTCGCGGCCGGCATAGCGGGCAGTGAAGGCTGCGGACGCAGCTGCGAGCGATGCCCCTGAACCGTAAAGGGCGACTGCGGCGTCAGCAGCCTCCGAAGGATTTGCAAAATGCCATAGTGTTAAGCGATTTCCGCCAGCCAGTATGTCTTCGTTATCATGTTGTTCCACGCCAAAATCTCCCGCGGGTTGCGTCCGGCGCGGGGCTGACGAAGCCATTAGACCGGACGTTGATCACCCACAGAAGTGAGCCACGGTCTCGGGCATCTGCCCGGACACATTCGTGCCGTCCCTGGTCTTGCGGTCAAGGTGCGCGTTGAGCGGCTCTGGGCAAGGTAGTAATTCTACTACCTATTTCGCTAGGATCGATTGCGATAGCGGTCAGCGTTGATTGTGTCACCTTCGAGGTCGGAATCCAGCGGGTGCTGGCATTGCGGCGAGAGGAGAACGACCGCGCGCGATCTCGTATTTCGGCTCGCCTTCGACCGGGAGCAGAGCTGCCGATGGAGCCAGTGGCAATTATCTGCTCGCAAGACGCAGAACTCTACATCATCCTCGAATACATTCTTGGCTTGGAAGGATACAAGGCCCTGCTCGCGGGCAACGTCGAGGATGCGGTGGAACGGGCGAGGGAAATATCTCCCGCCGTAGTCATCCTGGACTGTCGTCCCGGCGGCCTCCCGATCGCCACGCTGTGTGCCCAGCTGAAGCAGGAGCCGACAACTCGAGCTGCCCTGCTTGTCGCGCTGATTGCACCAGGCGCGGAAGACCAGCATATCGAACTTTTGAAGGCAGGTGTTGACGATAGCCTCGTCCGGCCTCTGGTACCAGCGAAGCTGTTAGCTTCCTTGCGATCTAAGCGGACGACAGGCGCGCGCAGCAATATTCACGGCCACCACGTTCTTGGCTTCGGCAACATAGAACTGCGGCCCGACAGTTTGCGCGCGCGAAGTGGCGATAGGGAATTCCAACTAGGGGCGATTGAATTCCGCATGCTACGGCACCTGCTCGAAAATCCGCGCCAGGTTTTCAGCCGCCAGGACCTAATCGCGATCGCTTGGCCAAAAAACATCCATGTCGACGACCGCACGGTGGACGTACATGTCAGTCGTCTACGCAAGTCGCTGCACAAGCTCCGGACGGGAATCTCGATCCGAACGGTCCGATCCGCCGGCTACATGCTTGATGATACGGACAATTCCTGATCGGCAGAACTGTTGCCTGCACCAACATCTCCACCACTTGCGGCATGCCGTGAACTTACCACAAAGCTGATTGTCCCTCGCCGGCGTGGTCAGCCGGATCCGGATGCGAGTTCCGCCCCATCTTGTTACAGAACTGTGAAGGTTGGTTTGATTATTAACTTGCTTGTCAAAAGAAATTAACAACAATTCACCCGCAAGCACAATGTTCTTCTTTATATCCATCCTCTCTTTTGGAAGATGCTTACCCGCGAAAGAAGGATGGGCTTATGTGCCACATCTGCTCGATCCTTTATTCGCGAAAGGAGGTTCAGATGTCGGCAGCAGAATCTCCAGCAAGGGCTGGCCGCGCTGCTCGCTTCCGCAACACTGCCTCGGTCATCGACCGGACTCGAACGTTTTTCGAGGAGGCTCACCGCCGCGGCCTGATGGCCGTCTACGGGCGCTGCGGACTGGGAAGGACCGTCTCACTCACGGCAGGAGACCGCCGAGGCAATACGATCACAGACTATGTGCGCTGTTCCTACCTTGGCCTCGACAATCATCCGGCTATCGTTGCCGGCGCCATCACGGCAGTCGAAGAATATGGCTCGCTTCACTGGTCCTGTGCGCGCACTCGGTTGAATTTTGGGCTCATAGGCGATCTTGAGGGCACCCTCTCCCAACTCTTTGGCGCACGCGTCATTGCGTATTCAACGGTTATGGTTGCCAACATGGGCGCACTGCCGATCATTGCCTCTGGACATCTGACGGAAGGACAGAAACCAGTGATGGTTTTCGACCGTCTGGCCCATGCCTCGCTCGCCTTTCACAGGCCGGTCGTGGCGCAAGAGACCCAGGTCGAGACTATTCCTCACAGCGACCTCGATGCCTTGGAGCAGATTTGCCGGAAGCATCCGGTCGTCGCCTATGTGTGCGATGGTGTTTATTCGATGGGCGGCTTTGCGCCGATCAAAGAACTTCTGAGGTTGCAGGACAAGTATGGTCTCTTTCTCTACATCGACGATGCGCACGGCATTTCGATCTTTGGTGACAACGGCGAAGGCTTTGTGCGCTCGCAATTGCCCCCTGACCTTGGCGAGCGCACGATCGTTGCGGCTTCGCTCGGCAAGGGTTTCGGCGCTTCTGGCGGCATGCTCATGCTGGGAACAAAGCATCAGGAAGTGCTGTTTCGCTACTACTCCCTTCCTCATGCATTCTCTGCTTCACCGAATGTCGCGGCCGTTGGCGCCGCCCTCGCATCGGCGAAGATTCACCAAACAGCCGAGCTCAAGCTTCGCCAGGAACGCTTGGCCGATCGGATTGCCTTTTTCGACAAGCACATCGAGACTGACCAGCGCGGCGCCCTGCTGCCGATCCGCATGATCAAGGTGGGTGACGAATTCGCGGCCATCAAATTCGCGGAGCGCCTGCTCGACGAAGGCTTTTACACATCCGTGACGTTCTTTCCTACGGTTGCTCAGGGCCGGTCAGGCATACGCATCTGCCTGACGGCAAGTCACGAGCTTTCGGACCTCGGGCAGCTCTGCGCCAAGATCGCTTGCTATGAGCAAGAAGCACTGACGGCGGCCTGATGCCTACGCGGCAATCAGGTCGGCTTCGTCGCGGCCTGTAGGGCCCAGGTGCCCACTCAATCAAGTCGCATCTGGACAAAGCGGCTTATCGGAGTTTCGGAACATGACCAGCCACGAGCAAATGAGGATCTCTCGCCTGGCCCATGAGCGTGCGAAAAAGGTCATGCCTGGAGGCAACACTCGCAGCAGCGTCTACGAGGCGCCCTTTCCGCTTTATCTGAAATCCGGAAAGGGAGCCTATGTGACAGATGTCGACGACAACGCCTATCTGGATTTCCAGAATAATTTCACGGCCCTGATCCATGGCTATGACCACCCTGACGTGAACTCGGCGCTGGTCACACAAATCGGCCGGGGACTGAGTTTTGCTAATCCCACCGAGAGTGAGATCGATCTCGCCGAGATTCTTTGCGAAAGGGTGCCCTTTTTCGAGCAGGTGCGCTTCACAAATACAGGATCGGAAGCGGTGATGATGGCCATCAAGGCCGCGCGTGCCATCACCGGGCGCCCGCAAATAGCAAAGTGCGAAGGCGCCTATCACGGCAACTACGACTATGTGGAAGCAAGTTTCGATCCCGTTCCTGCCGACTGGCAAACGGGGACCGCAGAGGCCCAGGCGTATAACCACGGAACCCCGGCCTCAGTCCTGGCCGAGGTGGTCGTCATTCCTTTCAACAACGTCGCTGCGACTGAGCGGGTGCTGGAGCGGCGCAAGCGGACGCTGGCCTGCGTTGTCATCGACCCCCTTCCATCGCGCGCGGGGCTGGTGCCCGTCGATCCCTCGTATCTCCGTTTCCTGCGAGAGTTCACTGGTCGCCATGGAATTCTGCTGATCTCGGATGAAGTTCTGAGCTTCCGGCTGAGCTATCGCGGCGCGATTGCCACCTACGGGATTGAACCGGACCTGTGCACTTTCGGCAAGATCGTCGGCGGCGGACTGCCAATCGGGGCTGTTGCCGGTCGAGCCGAAACCATGCGTGTCTTTGATCCAAGCCGCGGCAAACCGCCCGTCTCCCAGGCCGGGACCTTCACCGCCAATCCACTGAGCATGGTTGCAGGCGCTGCCGCCATGCGCGCCCTGACCGAGCTGGAGATCGAGCGGCTCACCGCCCTTGGAGCGCAAGTTCGATCGGAACTTGGCGCAACACTGGCTGCCTCAGATATAGGAGGGCATGTCACTGGCGCCGGCTCCCTATTTTGCGTGTTCATTGGCGACGGAGAAGTAAAGGACTACGCTAGCGCCTATCATTCGTGGCAGCAAAGACAGCGCCTTTCGCGGTTGATCTCACTCTGCCGCGACGAAGGGATTCTCCTATCGCGCATCGGTCTTGGGGCTCTTTCAACCCCAATGGCAACGGCCGAGATCGCCACGCTCGCCGTGCGGTTCGGTCGAGCATTGGCCAAGCTGGCCGCCACGACACCGTCCGCCGCTGTTGCGTGAGGCAGGAGAATGACTGTCATGAAAGGCGCCTTTGCAGTCGCGAACGATCGGCTATCGCTCCTCGCCTACCTCCTGCTCGCCGCCGTCTCAATTTGGTGGGCGGGCTCTTATATTCTCATCAAGATCGCGGTTCTTGATGTGCCCCCGGCGACCCTTGCGACGGCGAGGCTGCTGATCGCTGCAACTGTGCTGCTTGTGTGGTTGAGGTTCGGCCATGCAGAATCCCTTCCCGCAAGCTTCGATGCCTGGGCCAGATACGCGCAGATCGCGTTGTTCGGCCACGCTCTGCCTCTCTATCTGATCGCGTGGGCCTCCATGACCGTGCCGGTGAGCGAAATGGCGATCCTGGTCGCCACGACGCCTCTCTTCGCGGTGCTTCTCGCCTGTCTTGCCCTTCGTGAGAAGCCATCGCGAGCAACCATCTTCGGTCTGTTGCTGGGCTTTATCAGCCTGGCCGGGTTCTTGAGCCCTTCCGCGGTATCGACGTTGTATTCAAGCAGAAGTGCCGCACCGCTTGCGGCCCTTTTGGGAGCAGCTGCAAGCTATGCGCTGTCCGGTCGCGCGGTGGCCCGACTACAGGACAAAAATGCGCTTGTGACTGGAACGGCGGTCATGATCTGCGCAATTCCAATGTTGCTGCCGCTGAGCCTCGCCTTCGAACGCCCTTGGGCGATCACCCCGACAGCGCAGGCTCTTGTCGCACTGCTGCTACTCGGCGTCGTGTCCACAGCCGTGATGTACGTCGTTTACTATCGCTTGATCAGGTTGAGTGGGCCAGCCTTTGCCAGCACGCACCACTACTTGGTCCCTGCTTTGAGTATCGCCTTCGGCGCCGGGTTTCTCGGCGAAAGGCCAACTCCAATCCAAATGATGCTCGTGATGCCGATAATCGCGAGCGTTTTCATCGTTCGCGGGCTGATCTCCCGAAAATTGTGAAACGCGCCTTTCGGAGGAGAACGATCGTGCTTACTCTTCAGACGCCGCGACTTTTTATGCGCCCGCTGGCCAAGTCCGACCTCGAAGACGTTCATCGCCTGCACACCGATCCGTTGGTCGTACGATCGCTGTTTTCAGGCGAGCCTCCGTCCCGCCAGAACACCGAGGAAAAGCTGGACCAGTATGTCCAGGCTTGGCGGCAGAACGGCTTTGGCTTCTTCGGCGTGTTCCTCAAAGGAAATTCGCGGGCAGGAAGCGAATTCGCGGGCCGCGCGGGCCTGCGCCGCTTCGAGGATACGGCGGATGTCGAGTACGGCCTTTGCTTGTTCGGGCACGCTGCTGGCCGCGGGATCGGTCCCGAACTCGGCGGGGAGATCCTGCGCTATGCCTTCGAGGAACTTGGCCTGGAGCGGGTGGTCGCGCTGATCCGGCCCGAGAACGAACGCGCTGTTCGCGCGGCCGAAAAGATCGGATTCAAACATATCGAAGACAGACCATACGGCGATCGCGTGAAGGGTTTTTACCAGGCGCGCCGGAGCCCGTAACGCGATCGAGAAGAAATGCGAGCTAACGGCTCGCGTCAAGCCCCTCAGCAGGGAGAGAAATCATGGAAGTCTTGACGGCGAAGACGATGGGTCCGTCGAAGAATGAGAGGCCCATGTATGACCTTGTCGTTCACAATGCGGTGCTTCTGACGGTCGATGAAAAAGACCATGTGATCGCGAATGGCGCCATCGCAATCCACGACGGGCTGATTGTTGCGGTCGGATACAGTCGGGACATCCTTTCTCGCCATGATTTCCGCGAGGTGATCGACGCAGGCGGAGGAATACTCCATCCCGGCTTCATCGACGCCCATGTCCATATTTCCCAATACACCTCGCGCAGCGTTCTTGCCTGCATGGACGGGACAAGTGTCACCATGGGCGACTGGAAAGCCGCGCTTACGCCGGATGATGAGCATGCGAGCGCGGCCTTGGCGGCCGTCGACTATTTAAGAAGCGGCTACACTGGCTTCGTCGACCCGGGCACCATCTTCTCGCCTGACGCGGTCGCCCCGGTCGCGGATGAATTCGGCATTCGCATATGGCTTACCGATCCGTATGTCGCCGACGCCGGCACCGAACTCCAGAAACACTTCCCGGAACTTGTCAGCGAGTCCTTTCTTGCCCTTTGGCCAAAAAATCGGGACGAAGCCTTTCGCCGCCTGGGATCACAATTATTCCGCAACAAGGACCGGAACAGTCTCGTCAGAGCATTTGTCGGCCTCTATGGCGAAGGCACGGACTCTCAAGCTCTTTTCCGCGCCGCCTTCGATCTGGCCCGTGAGCATGGCGTGCAGATGCAGGAACATTTGGGCTACGCGCCCCTCCTTTACCGTCAACGGGAATACGCGCTCGGGGCTAGCATGATGCAGCACATGAGCGAAGAGGGTCTCCTCGGCAGCCACGTCACCTTTGTGCACATGAATGCCGTTCATCCTGGGGACGTCCAGATCCTCAAGGCGCGGGACGTCGGCATAGTATGGTGTCCCTACGGGCAGTTGCAGATGCTTGGCCGGGGCGGCGCCGAAGGCCGGATGGTGGAGCTGCACCGGGCCAGCGTAAAGGTCGGGATCGCAAGCGACATTCCTCGCGCTGTGCATTTTGGCGGGCTCGGTACATTGGCAACGGTAACGGCGGCGGCAACGGGGCTGGCCGCGTCGGGCCCCGAAATCCTGCGCATGCGCACAATCGGATCAGCTGCCACGGTAGGCGCGGCTTCGGAGCTTGGCAGTCTCGAGGTCGGCAAGCGGGCCGACTTCGTAGTGCGTAGGCCGGATGTATCCGAAAACCTTGGGCTTGATCCGGCGCTGGAATTCGCGGTAATTGCCGACGCTGGCACAATCGACTCCGTGTTCGTCGACGGCAAGTGCGTTCTAAAGCATGGAGAGGTGCTGAAGGCCGACAGGCCCGCCGTGATCGCTCGCGCCCGCCGTTCAGTGCGCGGCCTTGCGGCCCGCCTTCACCTTGCCTGATCGGCCTTAGGTTTCTTGCCCTGCGCAGTGTGATTGTAGGTGCGCACGAAGCCTTCTATGGGCCGGCACCACATCTTCGAATGCGCCGAACGGAGCCACCGCCCTGCCGATAGCCTCCTGCTTCTTGCTCATTCGGTTCCCTTGTGGCTTCAACCGGCGAAGGACACACCTCGATAACGCATGCCTATCTGGACCACTCGCACGATCAGCCTTGACAGCATCTCCATGTCGACCGGCATGTTTGGACGCCAGACATCAAGAAGAAGCGCGACGCGAGGCTGATCGGACTTATTCATCACTTCGTGCTCGAAGGTATCGTCCCAGAGCATGCATTCGCCATCTGCAATGCGCCTTTCCTGATGATTGATCATCATGATTGTCGCCGGGCGACCGTCCGGCTGGCGTGGGATCACCAAGCCAAGATGAAACCGCATAACACCGCGGAATGGCCCGCGATGAGCTGGAATGTGCTTGTGCGGCGCCAGGAACGAGATTGCCGCTGATTTGACTTCCGGGCTCTCATTTAGCAGCCGGCTGAGGACCGGCATCCGCGACAGGTTTTCCGGTATCGTCATGTCATAGGCTTTGAGCACGAACATCCGCCAATCAAGGCCGTCATTGGCCGAGATTTCTGCCTGCTCGGGCATGATGTCATGAAACCGGGGAACCTTGGTCAACCGAACCGCGAGCGCCTCGTCACGGATATCCTTCCATGCGCCGACAAACTTCGCAGCGTTGGGGAATTGAGTTTCGGCCTCCAGGATCGCCGGAGCTCGTATGCGCCTTTCATAAATCCGGCGCACGAAATTGGTTGCGAAATCATAGATGCGTGACATTCATTCCTCAATAGGGTTACCTGATGCCTGCGATTGAGGTCCAGCGGCCCTTGGGTCACGCTAGCCGCGCATCGGCATTTCCACTTAGCTATTCCGGCTTCCGGTTTTCTTCTGTTTATTTCTGTTGAGAATTATGTACGAGGCGACGCGGCGAAGCACACCAGGTGGTCCAATGGCGATGAGGACAACTCATCGCAGCCCGTCGGCCAGCACCTCGCCAAGCGGGCGGGTCGGCCGTCCGATGAGCACGCTCAGTTGGCGGCTGCAATCCTCGAGAGCGCCTTTTGCAGCGCAAGCGTCAGAGTCGACCAAAAGGTCTGCCAGCTCATCGCGCAATCCTGCGGCACGCAGCTTGTCCCGGTACTCTGACGGGGAAAGGTCTCGATAAACAATGGGCTGCCCGCTAATCGAGGCAGCCTGCGACGCCAATTCGTCGAGAGTGAATGCCTCGTCGCCGGCCAGTTCGTAGACACGACCTACGTGATCGTCTGTACTCAAGACGATCGCAGCAGCTTCAGCATAGTCAGCACGAGCTGCCGAGCAAATCCGGCCGTCTCGCGCACATCCGAACAGTACCCCTCGATCGAGGGCTGACCGCAACGACGCTAGGTAGTTTTCAGTATACCAGCCATTTCGAAGTATTGCATGAGGAACCCTGGATGCGACGAGGTCCGCTTCCGTTTGCCTATGGTCTTGCGCTACCGCGAGAGCTGACTCCGGCGCGCGAAGAACGCTTGTGTAGACGATCAGTTCGATGCCCGCCTGTTCGGCTGCGGTGATCGCGTTCCGGTGCTGCTGAACCCGTGCATGAGCATCTGTCCCAGATATAAGGAGCAATCGCTCCATCCCCTCAAAGGCAGCCGCGACGAGCTCAGGTTCCCTGTAGTCGACCACCCGTACATCGACGCCCTTTGACCGCAAGCGCTGCGCCTCAATGCTCAAAGGGGAGCGTGTAGCCGCAACGATCCTGTCAGCAGAAAGTCGCCCCAGGAGAGCATCTATGACAAGCTCTCCCAACTGCCCAGTGGCACCCGTCACCAGAAATTTCCCACGCAATGGAGTTCCCATAAAAAATCCTTTTTGAGGAGAAATCCCGGACTATCCCACTGCACGCCGGCTCGCAGCAGGATGGCTCTGTCCCTTCCGCCGTCGCCTCCCCGTGGAGCCCGTCGCCCCGGGGGGTGGTAGTGGCGACGGGCAGGCAAATGGCTACACCGGGTAGAATTGGATCGACCAAAGGCCCGATCTTACTTGATTGGAAAAGCTATTTAAGTCAATTCAACAACCAATCTGAAATATAACAAAATATACATTCGCTATGGATCATTCAGATAGCAGAATACGAACCAGCATATTATTTGCTGCAGGCGAAACAGGCCGGCGTTTAACTCAGATATTGCCAACCTAAAAAGCCCGCCGAGCCGCGGCCATCACCTCAGTGACCAGATCTCGCCTCAGGAGGTCAATAGGAAGATCGCCGCCCAGATGCGGCGAAGGGTGGACCAACCACGACCATGCAAGCCGTGGGTTCTTTGCCAGGGCAAAAACGTCCGGAATTCCTGGAACAGGCCTTCCGTCCACGAATTGCGCCAGTGGGAAAACGTGCCTGCCAAGGCCTTTGCGCAATGCAATGACCTGATTGCGCTTTTGCCAGCGGTGCAACGTCGACCGGGGAATCTGAAAGTTCAATTCCAGATAGGTGGGTCCGGCAACGGCGCCCGCCCAATCTTCAAGTCGCATCGAGGTCACATCGGCTGGCCGCCAACGCGTCAAATTTGGTTCAGCCACCCGCTTGGAGTTGCCAGGTGTCAGCCGGGCCTTCGTGCCTGCCAGTGCCGAATTACCGTTGATGGCATCCTGGGGCTGCGGCTCAACTGGTTCGAAGCACGCAACGCTGTCCATTTCGTGAGCGCCAAGCCATCCTACCTCGTTCAGCCGGGTTGTCACCCCCGCGACGATCAGGCCGACGTCTGTGGCCGCGTTGTCATACGTGACCAGATATCCCCACCCGTAAGGGCCCGATGCCTGCTGGCTGTTAAAGTAACGGAAACCGTCCGCGCCGAGAACGCCGGCGACCTTCATTACGCTGTCACGCCAGACCTCGGCGCGCCGAATAGCTTCTGCCTCGCTGGATCCTCTAATCACTATCATCATTTTACGGTGATGTGACAAGCCACCGGCCCCCATACAAAATGAAGAAACACTTATTAATCGCTTCTTACTGGTGATTTTCGGTTTATCGATGACATTATTGTTTGAAGGCGTGTTTTAATATTTAGAAATATGTACAAACATATGCGATGAACAAATTATTTCATACCAACCCCCGGCTGCCCGTCAGAGCTAACCGGGGCATCTCCTACAAAGGAAAATGGTCCGCGGCTGGGGGCCGCGGACCAGGATGGCAAAAGCTACTGATGCTAGAATGACCGCTGGAAGCGGAGGATGCCGCCGACGCCATCGTCCTTGACGAGGCGGAAGTCACTCTTTGCCCTGTTGTAGTAGTCGACCTCTGCCGTGACCGTGAAACCGGGGACGACATCATAAGCGACGTTCGCGGCCAGACCGAGGGTTTTGCCTTCGTCATAGGAAACCTGGACGTTGAACGAAGTCTTGTCGTTGAACTTGTAGGTGCCGCCGCCCCAAATTGCCCAGCTGCCGTCCCAAAGCTTGTAGAAGTTGTGTCCGGTGTTCGGCTCCGTCACCTCATCCTTGTTGCCGTAGCCAACCATGGCGAACAGGGACAACTCGTTGGTCGCGTTGACGTCCAAGCGAACCTTCCCGGAGATCGCTTCGTAATTGCTGTCATAAGCGAGTACGCCGGTAACGGCACCCCAGCCCTGTGTGTACTTCACGCCGCCGACCACATGCGGGACGTAGCTGTCGATGGTGTTGACGCCCGACCCTTCTTCCAGCGAGACAACTGCCGAGAAGCCGTTGCCGGCGTCGAAGTAGTACTGGATAACGTTGGTGTCGAACTCGCCATAAGGGACGATCGTATCGTCAATGACATTACCGGCGTAGCCGATGAAGGTGTCGAAGGCCGATTCGTCTTTACCGACGCGAAGACCGCCCAGTTGGATCCAGGCGAAGTTCAACGACACATCCTTGTTGCCGGCCTGCCAGTGATTCCGCTTTGTGTTGCTCCCGCTTTGATCGGTGTAATCCCCGGCGTTGTTGCCGTAATTGAAGCGGACTTCGGTGTAGGTCTTCAGCGTGCCGAGTTCGGTTTCTTCGCCAGTCCATGTTTTCAAAGTGAAGCGGGCTTGCTTGAAATAGGTGTCGTTCCTCTTGCCGCTCTTGAGATGGTCCGGGACGTTCTGCACCCCCTCACGATCGCCCATGCCGATGTCGTAGCGGACAAAGCCGCCAATGCGCAGGCAGGTCTGAGTGCCGGGGATATAGAAGTAGCCGGCACCATAGACGTCGCAGATCTTGACGTATTGCGCGGGTTCCGGTTCGGCGACGGTGATCGCGTCGGCGGCACGCGCTGCCGAAACTGCAATCAGCGCCGCAGTTGAGCCGAGAAGCAGGCTCTTGATGTTCATTGTCTGACCTCCAGTGACGTTGAGGGGCGGCTAAGACTTTAGCCTCGGTCCCCGTATCGAAACGGCAGATATCGCCGCCTCCTCGCAATGGATTATCGGTCGACTTCGATTCTTCAATGGTAATATGATAAAATCACTTGGTTCAATATCGCTATAAATGGCGATGTTGCTGAAATATCACGAAATATGATACGCATGATACTTATGAAACGTAATGAAACCTTTGGCACAGATGATACGAACAAGACAATAATTGGTGGCAACGCGACATTATCTGGGGCGCAATCTGCGAGAGCAGATTTTCCGACGCAGCCGGCTCGCAAGCCAAGCGGTCGCCTAAACGAGTATGGTTGTTCCGTCGAGATTGCGCGGAAGGGGCCTTTGCTTCCCGGTGCTTAGCAAATCTTAACAACACAAAATCCACGGCAACAGCAGGACGAGGTTTCAGTGCCATCCGTGCGCGAGCGCGGAGGTCCGCTGAGATAATGCCCCGGGTTGGAAGCTTAGTTTTGCGGCTCAGCAGCATGCATGGCGCTTACGCGCCACCTGGCCACAGCCGGATCGAAAATCATGGCTGACGGCTTTTCAGTTGTGTTGGGCAAGGAACGGCATGCTCGGCCGATCGTGGCATCCATCCTAGTCATCCAGACCAAATATATTGGCGATATGGTGCTGACGTCCGCGGTGGTGCGGAATCTTCGCCTCAGCTTTCCAGGCGCTAGAATAACAATACTTTGTACGCCTGGACTCTGCAGCTTCGTGGTTGCGCAAAAAATCGCCGATGATGCACTGGGGTTCGACAGGCGAGGCAAGGGTAAGGGCCTGCTCGCGCGATTGAGCGAATACTACGATTTGATCGGGGAGCTGCGCCGGCGAAGGTTTGACCTCACAATCGATCTGAGCGACTCCAGAACGTCCCGGCTCCTGCATGGATTGGTCGGCGCCCCCCTGCGGGTCGGATTCGAGCCCCCCGAAAACCCTTTGCGCTTCTGGGAAAGGCAGCCAGCCAACATCTTTGCTGAGCCCTCTGGCCCAGAAGGACCCCATTATCTGCACCGATATCTGTCGCCTCTGCGCGCTCTCAATATCAATGTGACGGATGCCACGCCCAGGCTTGAGCCGACAGCTGGAGCTCGAGAAGAGGCCAAGGAACTCTTGGCGGTGAATGAGCTGATCGGAAACGCATACATTGCCGTGCATGCCGGCGCCAGATTTGAAGGGCGGTGCTGGCAGCCGCAACATTTCGCCACGGTGATCGACGAGATCTTTGCCGCCAGAGGTCTTCGCGCCCTCCTGATTGGCGGTCCCGATGAGACAGAGTCAGAGAAAACCATACTCGCATCAACTGTGTCACCGGCTGTGAGCCTGGTGGGGAGAGTGTCGCTTGAGACACTGGTCGCGCTGCTTTCGAACGCGTTGATTTTCTTGGGGAACGAAAGCGGTCCGATGCATCTGGCGGCGTCCACCGGAACGCCGGTTGTTGGCTTGTACGGCCTCACGCCCCCCGACGTCTGGTCCCCAGTGGGGGTGCCGCATCGAACCTTGGCGCCGCCCCTGCCCTGCCAGTGTGTTGCCGCCGGCATGTGCATGCCAAACAATCCCGGCCGGGTCTATTGCGTTCATCGCTTGCGCGTCGACGACGTGGTAGCAGCGACGCTCGATTTGATCGACGTTGCGCAAAATAGAGGGCTAAGAGCGGAGGCGACGCGCCCTTAGGGCGAATTCCCGCTCCGGCGTTTCGCCAGATTTTTGACTGTGGTGACTTCGCGGAACCATTCCCGCAACGGTTTCGCCGGCATCCCGCCCCACCGTTCACCCGCTGGAATGTCTCGCATCAACCTGGAGGCTGCCGCGAGTTGAGCGCCGCGACCGACAAGCAAATGGCCAGCAATAGCGCTCTGGCCGCCTATGCCGACCTCATCCTCCACCGTCGTCGATCCCGCGATCCCGACCTGAGCCGCCAGGACGCAGCGCTGCCCGATTCTGACATTGTGAGCGATCTGCACCAGATTATCGACCTTGGTCCCGTCACCGATAACGGTGTCACGGCCGCTGCCCCTATCGACCGTGGTGTTGGCGCCGATCTCCACATCGTTGCCAAGTACGACCCGACCGAGATGAACGAGCTTGAAATGTCCCGAACGGCTCGTCGCAAACCCGAAGCCATCCTGCCCCAGACATGCCCCCGGCTTTATCACCGCCCGTTCCCCGATGCTGCAGTGGGCGATAGTCACATTGGCCCCTATGGAACAATCCGCGCCGATCACGACGTCAGGACCCAATATAGCGTGGGCGCCGATGGAGGTCGCATTACCGATGACAACCCCTTCCCCGATGACGATCCCCGGGTCGAGCACCACACCGGCTCCAATGCGAGCTGTCGGATGCACGAAACACCCAGAAATCACGCCGGCGCTGCCAAAGAGTGAGGGGGCCCGGACGGCCTCGGGATGCATTCGCGCCAGAATTCTCGCATAGGCCAGTCGCGGATGCTGGACGATAATGGGAATTGTGCCCTCGGGCACCAGATGGGCAAAACGCTCAGCGACCAGGCAAGCGCCGGCGCAGGTGGCACGTAGCGCCTCCACATGACGGGCATCGTCAAAATAGGCTATGTGCCATGGCCGCGCGGTATCGAGATTGGCGCCGCTGTGCAGGCGCATCGTTGGATCGGCATCGTTTGGCAGCTGAGCCCCGGCGTCCTGAGCAATTTCCGCCAAGGCTATGCCCCGGCTGGTGTCGGTCTGGGCCGTGCGCAAATCGTTGTTGTGAGCCGGTTGATCAGGGTCGGTCGGCCTGCCAGGGGGGCGGGGATTGCAGGCCGACCGACTGACCGCGGGCCCGCCGGCGAGCGACGCGGTTTCGGGAGGCAGGCCCTCGGTGTGGAGGAGCGGAAAGAGTTGATGAGGCTGCGTATCGGCCGACCCAGGTACCAGGCTGTCGCGCAGGCGGCGTGAGGCCCATTTCGTCAGATGGAACAGCACGAGGACGGCCATCACCGTCGTCACCAGGCCGTCGATGCCGAAGTCGATCAGGCGATCTGTGAGTCTCTGGAGCAGGGCCAAGGCCCGAGCGGCAAAAGATCGACGGCCGGCATGTTTGGCCGTCGGTCGCAGCTTGCCACCGGGTCGTGCCATTTGAACGCCCCCTGGCTCGGCTCTTACAAACTTCCGCTGTTCACCGCGCGCGGCGGCTTATCCGTCCAGGACGGCGGGAGACCAATTTGGGAGCCGGCAAAATCCTTCAGACCGGGATCCCGGCCGAACCTTTCGCAGGCGTGGTATTTCGGTTTGCCGCCGAGATTGGACTTCAGCTTCTGAAAGGATGGAAGTTTTGGCAGACCCTTGAACGGCGTCTTGCCTGTGACGAGCATCTTTGAGAAGTCATTGCCGAAGCTGGAAGCCAGGGAATAGGCATCTCCGACTTGTGACATTCTCGCGCTGGTGGTAATGAAATTCGCCCCCTTGGACCACACCATCGCGGCGGCCTGTTCCCCATCCCTCGTGGTTGCCTCGGCTTCAACGCCAAGGCCGCCAAGGCCCAAAGGCAATCTGGGAACGGGCACGGGCGAGACGAAGGATGCTCCGAGCGACGTTGCGGTCGACACGCCGGCCATCGTGGCGTTGGTCGGCACAATGCGCGTCACGGTGGCGTGTACTATGAGGTCGGCATCCTTCATGCTGTCGACCACTTGGAAACGATCACTGACGCCGACACAGAGTGCACGGTTGATGGCGTTGGCGACTAACGCGCTGTCCGAGGGCTTCTTAACCGATTGCTCCGCATAGGCAGAGACCATGGTGGGTTCGATGTATACCGTCTTGGTCTGGTTTAGATCTTGCGGAACGGCTTTGTATTCGGCTTTCTTGATCCGTCCGTCGACCTTGGCCATATCGTCATAAGAGGCCAAGGAGCCGCCGGGCTGTAGGGGCACCGATGTGCAGCCGGCAATTGCCGATACGGCGAGGGCGGGAACCAGCGCTTGGCCAAGCCGGCGCGGATTTGGCCAGTTCCGAGCTCTACCTGATCGAGAATTTGGCAATTCATTTCTCCTTGCTGACGTGAACGTGGTTGCCGGACGCTATGGATTTTGTTCATCTGGCATTGCTGCGACGCGCTTTTCAGCGAACAACGGCGTATCTTGCCAGAGATGTCCGCTGGCCATCTTGGCGTAGCCGAGGCTGTAGAGCGCGCGCATGTAGTGGGTGTTGAACGGATCGGTCATCTTGTACGGGACCTGCATGTCGATGACGCCGACATGGAACCGGATGCCCTTCTTCTGGGCGTAGAGATATGTCGCCAGCAAAGCACCGCGTGTTTGCGACTTGATGAGCGTGGCGTTTGCCCTGGCCATGACGACAAAGGTGTTGTTGGTCGTGGTGGAGAACTCGGGCATCAGCGCGTTGTTGATCAGAATGAACATGTTGAAGCGGCGGCCCTTGCGCCACGCATCCTTATCGCGCCCGGCCATCCAGCCTTCAGGGATGGTCAAAATCTGCGACACCGAACCGCCATCGGAATGCATCTCTTCGAAGGACTGAGCCCCGGACTTCGCTTTGATCAGCACCGCGGGATACATGCCCGGTATGCTGGCGGAGGCGATGATGACGTCCTGGAAGAGTTTGAGCGCGTCGGGTCGGCCGCTGTCAGCGATCGCCCCCATGTTCCAGATGACCGCCCGCTGGGAATCGAGATTCGAGGTCAGCACGAGCAGTCGCCGGCCTTTGCGGTGTTCAGCGGCGATCTTGGCTAACACTTTGGCGGTGAGGTATTTTTCGACCATCCGGCGTAGTGGCTGCTGCTTGAGCAGACTCGGCCCAAATAGCCCCTTGGGCAGAAAATCGGCGTCGACCAGGGTTTCTGCGATGCCGCTCGTGTAAAGGTCGACGAGGGCCTGGTCATAGTTGGCACCGAGGAAAGCGTAGGGTGCGATCAACGCACCGGTGCTGACGCCGCTGACGATATCGAATTGAGGGCGGGTACCGATTTCTGACCACGCCTTCAGGGCACCGACGCTGAAAGCGCCTGCGCCCCCGCCGCTCGACAATACAAGGTAATTGATTTCCTTGTTCTTCGCGATCGGCAGCCAAGCCCGTTGATCGGCCTGCCCCTTGGCCAGATCCGCGTAGGTGCGGATATCCTCGAAGCCGTCAATGGTGGCAACGCTTGCGACCTTGGCGCCGTAGTCGATCCGATCTGGCGCCAGACAGCCGGTCAGGAACGCCAGCAATAAAATGACCATCAATCGATGCACGTTTACCGCCTGCGCCGGGCTGCCGGTGAAGCGCTGGGAGTCGCTCCAGTCCTTCAGCACAATTGGCGAGCCCCTCACGAGCCGCCTTGCGCGGCACTAGCGCCGATTCACGATTGTCTTGGGTTTTGAGTTGTTAAGAATTGTTGAACAACCCAGAACGAAATTGGTGAGGCGCCTGCAGGCGGCGCTTCGCCTTGTAAGGACCTCGTCAACCCGCCAAAGCGCTTGCCTGTGCGTCCGCCAATTTGACCGTCGGGCTCGCGACAATCTGGGCCTGCGGCAGCGAGACTTTCACGCGCAGGCCGTGGGGAACGATGTTCTCCAAGGTCAGCGAGCCGCCATGGCCTTTCACAATCTCGTCCGCTATCGATAGACCAAGGCCAAAACCGCTGTTGGTCGTCGAGGTGCGGGCCTCATCCGCCTTGAAAAATGGCTCCAAGGCCTTTTCGTGCAGGCCCTGAGCAAGACCGGGACCATTGTCCCTGACCACAATGGACAGTTCGCCCCGTGAAGAGTTGGATAATTGGACATGGACGATGGTGCCGAACCTGACGGCGTTTTCCACAATGTTGGTTATGGCGCGTGTCAGGCCTTTCTGTTTGCAGGAGTACCCGAAGCGCTCGGGACCGACATAGATAACCGTGTGGCCCAGGTCGCAGAATCCGGCGACGATGGTCTTCAGCAAGGCCGCGATGTCTACCTTGCGCAGCGGCTCGTCCCGGGCGGTGCTGCTCAGATATTGCAGGCTGTCCTCGATCATCGCAGTCAAGGTGGTGATGTCATCAAGCATCAACTGCTTGGCGGGGATGTCCTTCGACCGCTCCACGCGCATGCGTAGCCGTGTCAGGGGTGTCCTGAGGTCATGGCTCACGGCGGTCAACATGCGTGTACGGTCATCAAGCATCTTATGGATGCGACGCCGCATGTCGTTAAGCGCCGTCGCAAGGGTGCGGAGCTCTTTGGCGCCAGCGACCGTGAAAAGTTCGTCCTCTTTGCTGTCAAGCCGCAGGCTCTTTGCCGCCTCGGCAAAGCGGACAAGCGGCGACGTGATCAGGCCGCCGATGTAAAGCACCAAAAGCAACATTGGGAGGATCAAGATAAGGATCTTTGCGATGAGTTCGACAATCGCGCTCAAGAATGCCGGATAGGTGTCCGCGTCGGAGAAGCGCACCAGAAGACCACGCTTGGCGTCGACGCGCACCACCAGAGCATTGTGCTCCTCGTCCTGGGGCACAACCACGGCCTCGAAGTCCTTCGGGAGCACGTCGCGCAGCTCGTCGGCGACGAACTGCAAATGCTCTCTTTGGCTGCTGACTAAGCTGAAATCCGCCCAAGGCAGGAGCTGCATATCGAGCCCAATCGGAGCTGTCGCGCGCAGCAGCTTCTCAACGTCGGCCTCGCTGGAGCTGTTTCTGACCTGTTCTACGATCAACTCGATTTGTGTGCTTCTGACGGTCACCAACGTCTGAGCGGGGCCGTTCTTGAAGATGTATGGTTCCGGCAGAAGTGCAATGACGCTCAGCAGCACCGCCGGGATGGGGATCGCGGCAAGCACGATGAACTGCAGGCGGATCGGGGCCTGTCTGAACCAGCCGATCATGCGGCGACCGTAACCTCCGGCGTGAAGATATAGCCCCCCAGTCGCACCGTCTTGATGAAGGTGGGTTCCTTGTAATTCGGCTCAATCTTCTGGCGGATCCGACTGACATGCACATCGATGCTGCGGTCCACCGGTCCCGCCGACCCCGCATGGGTGCAAGAGAGGATTTCTTGCCGGTTCATCACCTGCCGCGGGTTCTGACAAAACACCAGGAGCACGTCAAACTCGGCCGTGGTGAGTGGCACATGGACACCCTCGCTATCGGTTAGCTCACGCGCGACCGGATCTATCTTCCAGCCCGCGAAGGTCAGCGGTTCCTGGCTCGGTTTGGACTGGCTGGCATAGGCCGATCGGCGCAGAAGCGCCTTCACCCGCGCCAGCAATTCCCGGGAACTGAAGGGCTTCGTCACATAGTCGTCTGCCCCCAACTCAAGCCCCACCACCCTGTCGACCTCCTTCGTCAGCGCGGTCAGCATGAGGATAGGCGTGGTGTCGGCCGATCGGATTCTGCGGCAAATGCTGAACCCATCTTCCCCCGGCAGCATCCCGTCGAGCACAATGAGGTTGAAGTCCTTTTTCCGCAGCAGCCGATCCATTTCGGTGCCTGAACCGACGGCCTCGGCCAGGTAGCCCGCATCTTTCATCAACTCGATCAGCATGCCCGCGATATCCCGATCGTCCTCAACGACAAGGATGCGCGGCGATCCCTGCGAGGGTACGGTGTATGCGAAATTGTCCATAGGTCCAGCCATCGGATCGTCTCTAGACTAGGCAATACCCCCCCTGCTCCGGAGCTGTCAGCAATAATTGTGTTTATTTTTGTTGCTGCCGCGCAGCTCGCCTGTCGACCAAGGCGAAACAAATCCGAGCACAGCTTAACAACACTTAAACCTCTCCGATGAGCCGGGACGCTACCAGCAGTCCGGACAACAGACGCTGACGGCCATTGCCCGGAGAGCTTCATGCATTCACGTGTCGGATCGAACCTGGCAGAGGCGAGCTCGAAGTCGAGGCCTGGCGACGCGACAGTTGGCGCCGTTCATCCATCTGTGTCCATTATCGTGCCCACCCTCAACGAAGTCGGCAATGTCGACCGTACCCTGCGTGCGATCCTCGCCCAGGTTTCCCGGCATTGCGAGTTCGAGATCATCGTTACCGATGGTGGCTCGGCCGACGGCACATGCGCGAAAGTCACCGATTGGCAAGAAAGTCATCCGGTTCGCCTCTTGAGGAATGGAAGCGGGCGCGGATTGGCGGCCGACGTCTTATGGGCTGCTTCGAACGCCAGGTTTTCGATCCTTGTGGTGCTGGACGCAGATGGCAGCCATCCGGCAACATCGATCATGGATCTGGTCCGGCCCATCGCGGCGGGCCACTTCGACATGGTCATCGGCAGTCGCTATTGCGAGGGTGGGGCGAGCGTCGGCTGGCCGCTGCATCGGCGCATCCTGTCACGTATCGGCGCGTCATTTGCTGCACCCTTCACCGATGTCGAGGACCCGTTGTCGGGCTTCTTCGCGATCCGCCGCGAATGCTTGCTCAGGGGCGCCGATCAGGCGGAAGGCTTCAAGATCGGTCTGGAGGCGTTGCACGCTGGTGGCGGCGACCTCAGGGTCGCTGAAAAGCCCATCACCTTCTGCGATCGGCATGCGGGGAAATCCAAAATTGGCGCCCGGCAGTTCATCGCCTATCTCGCGCAGTTGGTCAGGTTTTCCCGCGGAACAACCTCTTCGGACGCCGTGCAGCGTTTTCTGGCGGTGGGCATGGTCGGCTTTCTTCTCGACTTGTGTGCCGTCTCGATCCTGTTGGCCGCCGGGGCCGGTCTAGCTGTGGCTCACATCTGCGGTTTTTGCTTTGCCGCTGCATTCAACTACATCGGCCATGCGCGATGGTCGTTTGAGGGACGGGCGAGCGGTCGCGCTGGAAGCACACGTTTCCTGGTTATCTCCATCCTGGCCCTGGCGATACGTGGCGGATTGATCGCGGCGGGATCCGGCGCACTCGGCCTGCCGCTCTATTGGGCACTGCTGGGCGGTATCGTCGGCGGCGGCGTGGTGAGCTATCTCGGCAATGAATTCTATGTCTTTCGGCCCAATGCGTCGCTGTCCGCCCCGGCTCGTTGGAATATGGCCGCCTTGGCCATCACGGCCTATGTGGTCGTCCTGAGGCTCGTTTATCAAGGCGACATGGACCTCATTCCGCAGGAAGCCTATTACTGGAACTACGCACAGCATCCAGCCTGGGGCTATCTCGACCATCCACCCATGGTGGCTTGGCTCATTCGGCTCGGGAGCGCGATTTTCGGCGACTCCGAATTCGGCGTTCGAATAATGGCGACGGGATGCTGGCTTGTGACCGCGTTCTTCAGCTTTCGGCTCGCCCACAACCTCTTTGGGCGCAGGGACGAAGCCTTCATCGCCCTGATGCTTCTGTCGGTTTTGCCCTTTTTCATAGGCGTCGGACTACTAGCCACGCCGGATGCACCCCTCACGGCAGCATGGGCCGGGGCGCTCTATTTCCTGGAACGTGCAACAATCGGATTACGCCCCACGGCCTGGCTCGGAGCGGGGCTTTGCGTTGGACTGGGCATGCTGTCGAAATATACAATTGCGCTGCTGGGGCCCGCGACGCTTGTGTTCCTGCTGATCCACCCTCAGACCCGGCTCTGGTTTTCAACCAGATGGCCTTATCTCGCAGCCATCCTCGCGCTGGCCGTTTTTTCGCCGGTGATCGCCTGGAATGGCCTGAATGGCTGGGCCTCATTCGAATTTCAGGGCAGCAGACGGTGGTCGGGAGAGGAAATGCAATTCTCCGTCCACAGCCTCATCGGCTATATTGCGGTCTTGTTGGGTCCGATTGGGATCTGGCTCGGCATTGCGGCAGCTTCCAAGCTTGTCTGGCGTCCCGACCGTTTCCACGCCAGAGCGGCCACCACTTTCGTCCTCATCTTTACGCTGGTGCCGCTCTCGGTTTTCGCTGCGTTTAGTATCCTGCATGCGGTGAAAATGAACTGGACGGGCCCCATCTGGCTCGCATTGTTGCCAGCTATGGCTAACGTTGTTGCGACGGCTGTCCGCAGCGGAAGCATGCCGCGCATGATCATCTTTTTGAAAATGGGCACGGTAGCGAGCGTGCTTGTTTTTGCGGTGTTGCTCCACTACGTCGCGCTCGGCCTGCCCTTCGTTGGCTACTCCGGAAGCTTGCGCGGTCTGCCCGTTGCCTGGGAAGAATTCTCCCTCCGGGCGGAGCAGATCGGGGCCGCCGTCAAGGCAGATACCGGCTACTCGCCCCTCCTGGTCGGGATGGACAAATACAACATCGCCAGCGAACTTGCTTTCTACGGCAGGGGGCGAACCGGTCTGGAAAACATCACCAGTCAAAACGTCTTCGGCGAAGAGGGGTTGATGTTCGGCGTGTGGAATGCCCCCTCTCTGTCGCGGCGTGGCGCGGTCATCTTGTTCGGTGTGAAGGAGGACAGCGTCTCCTCCAATCGTCTCGCAAGGTGGTTTGAGCATATCGGGTCCGTCAGGACCGAGACCGTGTGGAAAAACCATGCCGTGGTTGGGCGCTTCTTCTATAGGGTCGGATACAATTACCGGCGCCCGACGGACGTCGCTCCACAGTGATATCCAAGCGATCCGCGCTTTGAGCGTCGGGCAGCATTCACGAGCGCGCAGCAACATTTCTTAACATCACAAAATCCAAATCAACCGCGTCCTCTCAGAGAGTGCAGCCGCTGGAGGTGCGACTGCGTCGGGCTTCCCGAGGCCATCAACACCCAGGAGCCGACCGAATGCCATCGACGAAGTCTTTCTCAGCGCGCTCGCGGCACGCCGCCGTCGTCACGAGCCTTTCGGCGCTTGCCTTGCTCCCTTCGAAAGCAGGCGCGGCTGAGCCCTTCGACAATGAACCGGGCGCTGCTTCACCGCAGGAGGCGAATGTGGATCAGCGCCGGTATGGCCCTATCCGTCAGAAGCTTGCGGATTGGAACGTCATGGTCGCCGGCGGAGCGATGTATGCGCCGAAGTACGAAGGCTCGGATGAATTCGAAGTCGTCCCGATTCCGATGGTCTCGGCAACGATCGGCCGGTTCACGATCTCTCCCGGCGGGATAGACGTCGATGTATGGGAATCGAGCGGCTTTAAGGTCACCGTGAAGGGCGGCTACGATCTCGGCGGAGGCCGCAAGGAGAAGGATTCAATTCACCTCAAGGGTCTCGGCGACATTAAAGGCGGAGCACTCCTCGGAGCCCAGATTTCGTATGAGACGGGGCCTTTGGAATTCTATGCTTCTGTCGACAAGACGTTTGGCGGCAGCGACGGGCTGCAAGCTGTTGTGGGAGCAAACATCTCACACAACTATAACAACTTCCTCTTCGCCGCGGGCGCTTCAGCGACATTTGCGGACGACAAGTACATGCAGACCTACTTCGGCGTCACCGCTCTTCAATCCGCTCGATCAGGCCTTAGTCGGTATGAGGCCGGCGCGGGGCTCAAGCGGTTCGACATCGAAGCGTCGGTAACTTACATGGCGACCGAAAACTGGCTTGTTCGCGGTCAGGTCGGGGTAGGCTTCCTCACCGGAGATGCAAAGAACAGCCCGATCACACGAAAAGACACGCAACCGTCCGGGATGCTCCTTGTCGGTTATAGGTTCTAGGAACTCAAGGCCCAGCCCCTGCGACGCCCACGCTTGCGACATGATCAGGCCGCTGAGACTCACATAGGCGGCCACCCATCGGCACCGTGTTTTCCGCAGTCTGTATGCAGGCGAAGGGGATCATCGTGTTCTGGAACACGGTAGCCTGGAAATGGCCGAGGGCACAGTAGCGGATCAGAACGAAAAACGGGCGCCGGTATCTTCGGCCGCGTCGCCGCGACGATACAAGCCGCCAACCATTCTCCGAGCTGCAAAGCTTTCCGACGTGACGCCCGCCCCGGTCGCAGAAAGTCCTTCGCCGTACGCGGAAAATCACACAACATGTCCCGACTAAGCTTATCCTGTTTTAAAATCGTCAGCCTCAATGTCGCAGCGGCATCCTGCCTGCTCGTGACAGGCTGCACGACCAACTTCGCGCTGCAACCGCCTGGGGTAAAAGTCGCCAAGGTCTGGCATGCCACCGTCCCTCACGGCGGTCGGACCGGCGACTTGCTGTCGTGGTGGTCGACATTTTCCGACAGATCCCTGAGGGGACTTCTCGCTGCATCGCAAAGCTCCAGTCCCAGTCTTGAGTCTGCCTTGGCAGAGATCGAGAGCGCGCGCGCCACTTTGGTCACCGCTCAGGCAAGTCTGTCTCCGGCTCTGACTGGCGCGGGGGCAATCACACGCTCGGCGACCGGCGGCTCAGAAGCCAACAAAGTCCCGCCGGCCACAACAGCCAGCGCAAGCCTGGATGCATCGTGGGAGATCGATCTGTTTGGCAAGGCCCGGCAGAAGAGCGAGGCTGCGCGCCTACGCGTTGAGCAGCGAGTGGCCGACTGGCATGGTGCACGCGTTTCGCTCGCGGCCGAAGTAGCTGACTATTACATCCAGTATCGGGCCTGCCGTGAATTGGAGCGGACGTATGCCGCAGAGCTCGTCTCACAACGCGAGACCATCCGAGCAATGCAAACGGCAGAAAGTTCCGGTTTTGCATCGAGCGCCGATCTAGCGCTCGCCGGGGCTGGGGCCGCCACATCGGCCGCCACGTTGACTGCTCAGCGGGCCGAATGTGAAGTTCTCATCAAGTCGATCGCACGCCTGGCCGGGGGTGACGAGCCGCGCGCCCGCAGCCTTTTGGCGATGGGGAAGCCAGGCATTCCGACGCCCAAGGCCTTCCGAATAGCTGCGGTCCCGGCAGAGGCCTTGCGTCAGCGTCCCGATATCAACGCGCTGGAACTTGAGGTCGCCGCATCGCTGGCAGAAATCGGTGCTGCCAAAGCCGACCTCTATCCAAGCCTCAGCCTTGGCGGCTCGCTAACGATCGGATCTTCGTCACTCACCGGGGCCGCGGTTCCCTGGTCCTTTGGTCCGGCGCTTTCCATTCCGCTCTTCGATGGCGGGACACGCCGCGCCGCGGTTGGCAGTGCCGCAGCAGCCCACAATGCAGCGGTGGCTACTTACAAATCGGGCGTCTTGAGTGCCATAGCCGAGGTGGAGACTGTGCTCGTGCGGATCGAAAGTACACGGCGCCAGATCGGCGACGCCGCCACTGCTGCCCGCAGCTATCGTGCGTATTTCAAAGCCGTTGATGCTAACTGGCGGGCAGGCGGTGTCAGCCTGCTCGATCGCGAGGAAGCGCGCCGTTCGGCCCAGGCTGCAGAAGTTTCACTCATCGAGACTCGCCGTGACGCGGCACGCTACTGGATCGCCCTTTACAAAGCGCTCGGCGGCGGTTGGAACGACCCGAGGTCCGTTGAAGCAACTCCCGAAGAAAAGCCGCACTGATGCGACCGACATTCATTCTCCTTGCCCTCCTCCTGGGAGGCACCTCGTTTTCGAGCGTGAAGCTCGCCTTTGCCCAGCAAACCGAAGCGCCGGCACTTACCGTTGCTGTCGTGAAGCCCGCAGAGCGGCAATGGCCAGAAACAGTCCCGGCCAGCGGCTGGTTGAAGCCATGGCATGAGGCGGTCATATCGGCGGAAATCGGAGATCTGCGCGTCACCGACGTCCTTGTCGATGTCGGGTCGATTGTGTCGAAAGGTCAGCCGCTTGTCAGGCTTGCTGATGAAAGTGCGCGCGCGGAGCTGCGCAAGGCCCAAGCTGCGCTGGCAACCGCCAAGGTCGACCTTGCCAAAGCGGACGCAAATGCAGAACGCGCTCGCAAGGTGCAGGGAAGTGGCGCGCTATCTGATGAGAAGATATCCGACTATCTTATTGCCGAGCAGACGGCGCAAGCGGCTGTCGAGTCGGCCGAAGCCTCGTTGGAAAGCCAGAAAATCAAGCTCGACCAGACAGTGATCTCCGCGCCGGATGACGGGCTGATCACGTCCCGCTCGGCACAGCTCGGTGCCGTTGTCTCGCCTGGAACAGAGCTGTATCGCCTCGTGCGTCAGCAACGTATCGAATGGCAGGCCGAAGTTTCTGCACGTTATCTGTCCCGCATCAAGCAAGGTCAAATGGCTAGCATCGTCAGTCCGAGCGGCCGTCAGTTTAAAGGGACTGTTCGCCTGGTCGGACCGACGGTAAGCACGGACACTGGTCGGGCTCTGGCCTATGTTGCGCTGCCGCCCCAGGCTCATCCGCCAATTGGGCTTTATGTCACCGGCCAGGTCGAGCTTGAGACAACTTCGGCGCTCACAGTGCCGGAAACAGCGCTCGTGATGCGAGACGGCAACGCTTACGTCTTCACAGTTGATGCCGGCAAACGAGCGACCCGGGTCGGTGTCGACATCGGCCGCCGCCGAGGCAGCGAAGTCGAAATCCTGTCAGGCGTCGACCCCTCCGCAGACGTGGTGGCGACCGGCGGCGCCTTCTTGTCAGACAAGGCGCTCGTCAGGGTGGAGGGAGAGGCGCGATGAACTTTTCCACCTGGTCAATCCGCAATCCAGTTCCCTCGATCCTGCTGTTCGTCCTGCTTGCCGCCTGCGGTCTGCTCGCTTTCAATCGACTGCCGGTTCAGAATTTTCCCGACATGGATTTGCCTACGATCCATGTCAGCGCCAGCCTCGAGGGCGCCGCGCCGGCACAACTTGAAACGGAAGTTGCGCGCAAAATCGAGGACAAGCTCGCGTCGCTGACACTCCTTGACCACGTCTCGACGACGATCACGGATGGCTCAGTTAGCATCAACGTCTCATTCCACCTGGGAAAGGATAGTGAGGCCGCCCTCAATGAGGTGCGCAACGCCGTGGACGGTGCAGCAGGTGACCTGCCTGCCGGAATGCAGACGCCGAGCGTGACGAAGGTGAGCGTGCAGGGTACGCCTTTGCGCACTTATTTGGTCCGCTCCGCCCGTCTCAACGAGACGGAACTGTCTTGGTTCATCGACAACGAAATGACGAAGGCTCTTTTGTCCGTGGCCGGCGTCGGTGAAGTCAGCCGGATCGGCGGCGTCAACCGTGAAGTTCATATCGATCTCAATCCGCAGCTCATGACTTCGCTTGGCCTCAGCGCCGCGACCGTCTCTTCACAGCTCAAGGCCATGCAGTCGGACGCGTCGGGCGGCCGGGCCGAGGTCGGCGGCAGCAAACAGTCAATCCGCACGCTTGGCGCCGTCTCTTCCATCGAAGAACTGAAGGCGCTCGCAATCCCGCTCCCAAGCGGATCATTGGTACGGCTCGATGAAATCGGCACCGTGATGGACGGCTTCGCCGAGCGGTCCTCAATGGCCTACCTCGATGGCAAACCAGGGATTGCTGTTCAAGTCAAACGATCGAATGGTTTCTCGGACACGGGCGTCGCGTCCGCCATCCAGGCGGCGGTTGAAAACTTTGCCGCCGCCAACCCGGATGTCGAAATCGCCGAGGCATACAACACGATTGGGCCGATCATCGAAAACTATGACGGCTCGATGCACATGCTCTACGAAGGCGCCATCCTGGCGGTCATCGTCGTCTGGCTCTTCCTGCGCGACTGGCGCGCGACCTTCCTTTCAGCGGTTGCGCTGCCGCTGTCGGTCATTCCGACCTTCCTGGTGCTCTACCTTTCTGATTTCAGCCTGAACACGGTGACGCTGCTGGCGCTCTCGCTTGTCGTTGGCATCCTCGTCGACGATGCAATCGTCGAGATCGAAAACATTGCGCGTCACATGCAAATGGGAAAACCACCAATGGAGGCCGCCCTCGAGGCCGCAGACGAAATCGGACTTGCCGTTATCGCCACGACTTTTACGCTCGTTGCGGTTTTCCTGCCGACTGCCTTCATGAGCGGAATTCCAGGCCTGGTTTTCCGCCAATTCGGTGTCACCGCGGCCGTAGCGGTTCTCGCCTCGCTGCTTGTGGCGCGCCTGCTGACACCGATGATGGCCGCTTACATGATGAAGGCGCATCCTGCCAGGCAAAGAGATGGCTGGACCATGCGGGCATACTTGGCTTTCGTGAAGACCAGCCTTCGTCACCGTGCACTCACTGTACTTGGCGTGTGCCTGTTTCTGGGCCTCTCGCTTTCGACGATCCCTTTCCTCAGCGCCGGCTTCATGCCTCCCTCGGACGACGCCCAGGCGCAGGTGACCCTGACCCTGCAGCCGGGCAGTACAATCGAACAGACCAACGCTCTAACTCGGCAGGCAGCGCATATCGTTTCCGGCCTGCCTGAAGTGCGGCAGATATTTTCCGCCGTGGGCACTGCCTCTTCGAGTGACCTGCTGGAATCTTCGACCACTCTCGACACGTCCACCTCTTCCCTTGTCGTCGACCTCAAAAAGATCGGCGAGCGCAGCAAGACACAGACCGAAATCGAAAACGACATTCGACAAGCGCTCGCCGTCCTGCCCGGCGTCAGGACAGCAGTGGGATCAGGCGGCAACGGCACGACATTGACGATCGCTCTCGCCAGCGACAACTCCGACGCTCTCGAGCAGGCTGCCTGGGCATTGGAAGAGCAGTTACGCACGCTCAAGGGGATCGGCGCAGTCACCTCGAGCGCCTCTCTGCAGGCACCCGAAATCCAGATCATCCCGGATTTTGATCACGCCGCCGCATTTGGCGTCACGGCCGAGGCGATCTCCGAGGCTGTACGCGTGGCGACGAGCGGCGATTATTCCTCGTCGCTCGCAAAACTCAATCTGCCACAGCGTCAGATCCCCATTCGTGTTCGCTTCGACCCCGAAAGCCGCAAGACACTCGGCGATATCGCAAGTCTGCGTGTTGCCGGTGTCCGCGGTAATGTCGACTTAGGTTCAGTCGCCGAGATTCGTGTCGGCGGCAGCCCTTCTGAGATCAGCCGTATCGACCGCTCACGCAACATCACGCTTTCCGTCGAGCTCAACGGCCGGATCCTTGGCGATGTGTATAGCGAGGCGAAATCGCTGCCTGCGCTCCAGAACCTGCCCGAAGGCGTCAAGCTCGTCGAGCAGGGCGAATTGGAGCGCAGCTCAGAGCTCTTCGACAACTTCGCGATCGCAATGGCTATTGGGGTCTTTTGTATCTACGCCGTGCTCGTCTTGCTGTTTCACGACTTTCTGCAGCCGATCACCATACTCATGGCCCTGCCTTTGTCGCTTGGGGGAGCGCTGTTGCCAATTGTGCTGACTGGCACCAGCTTCTCAATGCCTGTGGTTATCGGCCTGCTGATGCTGATGGGCGTTGTGACCAAGAACTCCATTCTTCTCGTCGAGTATGCCATCATGTTGCGGCGCACGGGGCTCACGCGTTTGGACGCGCTCATCGACGCTTGTCACAAGCGCGCCCGTCCGATCGTGATGACCACTGTCGCCATGGGGTGCGGAATGCTTCCTGTCGCGCTCAGTCTGAGCGGCGGCGACTCGAGCTTCCGCCAACCCATGGCGATCGTGGTGATCGGCGGCCTGATAACTTCGACCGTCCTCAGCCTTGTCGTTATTCCCGTGGTATTTACTTTCACCGATGATCTATTGGAGATCCTCAAGCGTCTTGTGCGGCGGCGAACTGGATCACGGAAAATGGACCTGGTCGCAGCTGATAACTAGTCACCAGCCATCCTGATTGTACCGATGACTGGTGCCGCGACCGACAAAAGCTTCTTCGAGGCATATCTGCAGCAATTTCCGGACGGCGTCTTTGCCGCCCTTGCGAGGTTGAAGATCGACGCAATCAAGAAGCGCATGGAAACCGAACGGCACGCGCAGCTGCCAGAGGCGGAGCGCGCCACTAACGCAAACGACGGCGCCAAAGGGACCGAACTAGCAAGCCTTGAATGTCGCGACCGGCTCGTCCAGTCATCGGCTCCCACGCCAGACGCAAGCGAACTTGTGCGCGCCACCCAAGGGGAACTCTTGCGCATAGGATGCCTTTGGAGCCGGGCTAACGGAGAGTGGGCGGCCAGCAGCCGCAAAGCCTAGGCGGATCGGCAAGGTGTCAGCCTGGCATCGCTGGAACCAACGGCGGAAATTCTGGAAAGGCTGAGGGCGGTCGGAGGCCGTGTCTGCCCGCTTACTTGCGACAACGGAATTGGAGTGCAGGGCGATCATTGTGTGCCGCAGGCAAGTGGCCTGAGCGCGTTTAATGGCACATGGAGATTAATCAGACGAGCAACAACGGACTACGGCGATTGGCGAGAACTCTCAACGCCCGTCAGGCCCGCCGTGATAGCTCGCGCCCGCCAGTCAGTGCGAGGCCTTGCGGCCCGCCGTCACCTTGCCTGATCGGCCTCAGGCGCGAAGGCCTGTCCTGGATGCAAGCGCGCGCGCCGAGCGATGCGCTGCGGCAATGACCGCGTCTTCATCCAGCGTGACGACCTTCCCGCCATCGACGACCTGACGACCGCCCACGTACACCGCTTTCACGGTGTGACGGCCGCCGATCACTCCCAGCTCTAGGCCCGGATCGAAGCCGAAATTCACAGAAGCGTTCGGACACCGCACCACGAAGTCGGCGCGCTTGCCGACCTCGAGACTGCCTAGCTCTCCGTCGGCACCGATCGTCGCCGCGGCGCCAAGCGTGCGCATGCGCAGAATCTCACGCGGCATTGCCGACCGTCCCGAGGCGGCGGCAGCCGAGGCGGCCAGGCTTCCAAGGACATCGAAGTCGGCAACACGAGGAATGTCGCTTGCAATTCCAACCTTTACGCCGGCCCGGTGCAGCTCCACCATGCGCGGCTGCGCCCCGTCTTTGCCGAGCATCTGCAACTGGCCCCAAGGGCACCAGACGACTCGCAGCCCATATTTGCCAAAAAGCGAAATCTCGTCTTCGCGCACCAGGTTCATGTGAGTGAACGTGACATGAGAATCCAGGAACCCACGTTCCTCGAACCACCTCAGCAGTGGCTGCCCAAGCGCCTTCTCTCGTTTCAGCTGAAAGGCCGGAAGATATCCAAGATGCTCTTGAAATCTCACATCGCGATCGCGGGCTAGGCTCAGGGCGGCTTGGTAGAGTTCGGGTGAATCGGTCGCCTCGCCGTAGAGTCCGACGAAGGCTTTCACCAGGCTGTTCGGGTTGCGATTGCGAAACAGCTGGCCCCCCAGTCTCTTCAGCGCTTCATCAGTGTTTCGCGGCCAGCGGGCGAGAAAGTTCTCGCTGACCAGTTCAGGCAAATCAGCGGCCAGCGCCTCGCCACCATCGGCGACGTAAGGGTCAGTGAGCCAGATGCGGACACAGGCTTCATCAGCAACGGCCGCGACTGCATCAGGGTCAAAGACAGTTCCAGGATCGACAAAGCCGGTATAGCCACATTGCAAGTAATCGAGAGCAGCCAAACGGGCGCTTGCATACTCATCTTCTGGGGTCAGCTCGCCTTTCCAGTGCCCCATGGTAACGGAGGTCCCTTCCATCAGGGGCAAAACGCTGCGCGCCGTGTACTGGGAGACATGAACGTGGGCGTCGATGAACCCCGGATGGACCGCGCCTCCTGCCGCATCGAACAACTGGTCCGAGGCATAGCTGGCGAAAATCTTCTCTTGCCGGTCAAGCGCGACGATGCGTCCGTCTCGGACGGCAAGCGCGCCGGTCCGAACAACGCGATCATTAGCGTCCACCGTGAGGATTGTTGCATTGTGGACGATGAGATCACAGCGTTGCGGCTCATTCGAGCCGCCTGGCACCCCTGAGGCGTTCGTTGCAAAGGGCATGGTAATCATCCCAATTTTGTGGCTGGCTCGACAAGCGCTGAAGGATTCATGGGGGCGTGAATTCGCCTCCATTGATGTCGAGTACCGCGCCGTTCAGGAAGTCGGCGTCCGGCGCGACCAGGAAAGCAACTGCACGGGCGATGTCCTCTGCTCGACCGAGCCTGCCGATGGGAATGCGTGTAAGGGCCTCCTTGTTGACGAGCGAATCCGTGGGACCCGTCATGTCCGTCACGATGCGACCGGGGGTGATCGTGTTGGCGGTGATGCCGAACGGGGAATATTCGCTGACGATTGATCGCGCGAGACCGGCAAGCCCGCTCTTGGATGCGGTATAGGCAGCACCAGCTATCCTTGGCATCGTACGACCAGCGAGCGAACCGATGAAGACGATGCGTCCGTATCGGCGCTCGGCCATCGCCGGCAGAACGCATTGGCAGCAAACCAGCGCACCGGTCAGATTGATCCCCAACACTTCATTCCAGTCGGCAAGGTCGATTTCAGCAATCGGGATTCGGCCGCCATTGCGTTTGGGCGAGTAGCCGGCATTGCAGACAAGGACGGATGGAGTCGGCCAATGGGCGGCGAGGTCGCCGAAGAACCGTCGCACTGCCTCTGGGTCTCGCAGGTCGACCACCGCCGACCTTATTCGCTCTATCCCGTAGGAGGCGGACAGCGCGCGAGCGGCAGCCTGAACCCGTTCCGGCTGATGACTGAAGAAGGCGACACGATAACCTGCCCGCAAGAGCGCGTCGGCAGTTGCAAGGCCGATACCGCTCGAGGCGCCAGTGATCACCGCAACCGGTATCTCTTCGCCAAGTTCCGCCATCAGACAGCCTCCGCAAAAGCAGGAGACGGCTCAGCCGCATCAAGCGTCCCGTCATACAAAGATAGAGGCGGATGGGCATCGGGATCGGTAATGATCTCGATCAAGCACGGTTCGTCGGCAGCAAGGGCCGTCTGCAGCGCTGGCAGGACCTCTTCCTGGTTCTCGACCCGGACGGCGCTGCAGCCGCAAGCCCTGGCAAGCCCCGAATGGTCGACGGGCGCAAAATGGCAAGCACTGGTGTAGCGGCCAAACTTCACCGTCTCAGCATCTTTTTGGTAGCCGAGCACGCCGTTCTTCAGGACGATCACCTTAACGGCGATGCCCAGGCGCATCATTGTTTCGAGTTCGGCCCAGGAGTGGGCAAAACCGCCATCGCCGACGAGGGCGACAACAGGAGCATCAGGATTGGCCAATTTGGCGCCAATGGCCATAGGTAGCCCCCAGCCAAGACCAGCGAGACCGCGCGGCGTGAGGAAACGCTGGCCGACGGCAAGGGCCCTTAGTTGACCGGCCACCCACATGGAGGAGTAGCTGGCATCGGCAACCACCGTCATGGTCGGCGTGAGGCAGTGCTGCAGATCCATCATCACTCGCTCGGGTCGAAGCGAGCTCGGATGGCGCGCCAAAATCCGCCCGCGCTCCGACTCGAACGCTGCCTGCATCCCGGCAATCTTTCGCTCCAATTGATTGCGTCCCGCCAAGCGCCGCGACAGGTCACAAAGGCTGAGCGTGTCGGTGAGAGCGGTGAGCGTTTCGGCTGCATCACCGACAAGGCGGAGCGCCTCATAGTTGCGACCAATTTCCGCAGGATCGACATCGACATGAATGAGGCGCGCTGACTTCGGAATGGAGCGCCAGCTGTCAGTCCCGTTTTGATTTGTCCGCGTCCCGATAAGGAGGATAACATCAGCCTGTTGGAGAAGGCCCCTCGAGTGCCGCCCGATCGATCCCGGACCAGTAAGTGGACCGAGGACGCCAAGGGAAAGCGGGTGCGTTTCGTTCACCGCGCCCTTGCCCATGGGAGTCGTCATCACCGGCAAGTGCGCGACTTCCTGCAAGCGAGCAAGCGCCTGCGGCGCGCCGGTTGTCAGAGCCCCGCCGCCGGCCATGACGACCGGCTGGCGTGCCTGTGCCAGCAATAGGGCGGCAGCAGAAATCGCCTCGTCGCTCGGTCGCGATCTGTCAATCGGCCAAGCGCCGAGCGTCGCGGTGCGTGGATGTCCGGATTCGACGGCCACCTCCCGCAACAGATCCGCCGGCAGCAACAGCACCGCGGGGCCAGGTCTGCCGCTTCCAGCCGCGGTAAAGGCCGCGTCGACGTAATCATCCACGCGGTCCGCGGTGATGAGACGCCTGACCCACTTGGCGCAAGGCTGGAACAGGGCGATATGGTCAAGCTCCTGGAAGGCATTGCGATCGAAATTGGGCCGCTCCACTTCCTGGACAAGCGCCACGATCGGCACACTGGCCTTCAGCGCTTCGGCGAGCGGGGCGACCAGCAATGTTGCAGCCGGGCCATTTTGGGCGGCAACGACCGAGATACGGCCCGACCGCCGCGCATATCCGTCAGCCATGGCGCCGCCCATATTTTCCTGGCGATAGGCGATCTGTCGAATGCCGATCGCCTCGCATGCGAGAACGACGGCTGAGGGAAGGCTTTGTGCAAAAATGAGCTCGACGCCGTGGCGCTTTAATGCAAGGGCGATACGCTCGGCGACGGTTTCGCGAGATGCCGACATCACGCAATCTCCTCGAGGAGGGCGGAATTTTCAGAAAGGAATGCTTCAAAGACGCCGGAGATCGTCTCGATTTCCGCCTCCCCCATGGTCGTCGAAAGACAGGCCGCTGCGCCAAGTGGAAGAACGATGCCGTTTCCCGCGAAAAAGCGGGACATCTCTTTCATGACTTTGGTTTCGGCCGGGTTCCAATGCGCTTCCCGGAACTCGCGTGGACGCGTTGGCTTCGGGTGGATGCGGAAGAGCGAAGCCGCCCCGGTAATGCTAAGCGGCGCATTTGCACGTGCGATAATGTCCTCCAAGCGGTTCCGCAGTTGGTTACCCAGCCGTTCAAGCCGGGCAAAGGCGATTTCATCGAGGGCCTTCATCGCGGCCTGGCCTGCCACCATGGAGATCGGATTCGCCGAAAACGTCCCGCCTTGCGGAAGCAATGGCCGGCCGCGGCTGCCGTCGAACACGCTCATGATTTCGCCCAGACCTCCGACCGCTCCAATCGGAAAACCGCCTCCAATAATCTTGCCCAAAGCAAACAGGTCCGGCTGGAGGCCATAGCGTGCCGAGGCGCCGTGATAGTCCTGACGAAAATTGAGGACCTCGTCGCTGATGACGAGAATCCCATGCTCGCGGGCCGTTTCCTGGAGAGCGGCAACGAATTCCGGTTCGGGGGCGATGAGCCCGGCCCGGCTCGGCATCGGATCGATAACCACGGCCGCGATTTCGCTACCGCGCCGGTTCAGTAATTCGCGCGTTCCAGCCGCATCGTTGAACCGCAGCACCACCACATCATCCAGCACCGCAGCCGGCATGCCGCGGTAATAGGGCGTCGCCGCCGGGCTGTCCGGGAGGCCCCAGTCTTCGGGGACGCTTGCCTGAGCCACTTCCACCCAATCATAAGCTCCATGATAGGCGCCTTCGATCTTGGCGATGCGTGATCGTCCGGTGAACGCGCGGGCCGCCTTGATCGCGAACATGACGGCTTCAGTGCCTGTATTGACGAAGCGGATCCGCTCCAGCCGAGGCACGCGGGCGCATAGGACGGAAGCGAGCTCGACTTCCGCCTCCGTTGGGTTGGCAAAGCAGGTGCCGCTCCTCATCTGGCTTTCGACGGCCGCGCGCACCGGTTCGAAAGCGTGCCCGTGAATGAGCGTGGTGAAATTCAGGTTGAGGTCGAGGAAGCGCCTACCGTCGACGTCGGTCAAATACGCTCCCTCTGCGCGGGCAATGTAGCGAGGAACCGGGTCGCGTTCGACCGTGACGCGCGTCGTTCCGTCCGGGAAGACGGCATGCGCGCGCTCAAACAAAGCGCTCGAATGCGGCCCAGGCGGAAAGGCCGCTGCTTTAGACGTCTGTAAACTGGCCGAAACAGGCATCACACCTCACCTCCATGGTCGCCACATCAAAGGGCGCGTCCTCAGGACACGGCGGAGGAGAAGCAGATTTTGATATTTGATGCAACAAAAAAGTTTAAGTGACCAGCTCTCCTTGTTGATCGCCAGCGGCACCGAGTTGCGACGACAGGCGGCGGTAGCCGCTGCGAATGTCGTTTTCGATTGCCGCTCGCACCGCTGCGGGATCCCGGTCCTGCAATCCACGCAGAGCCCACAAGTGGTTGGAAACGCCAGTGCGCGACTGCGCGAACTCCGGATAGAGGCCGTTGAACGCCGGGCCCATGCGAAGCCACAATGATTCAATGATGGTTACAAGCCGGCGCATGCCGGAACGGCGATAGATCAGGAAATGAAAATCCTTATTGGCATCGAGCACATCCGTGTATCGGCCCTCGTCCAGACCACGATTGATGCGCTGCTGTAACTCTTCCAGTTCATGGATATCCGCCTCGGTCACGTGGTTGGTCGACTGCTCGGCCGCCAAGCCCTCCAGGGACAGGCGAATTGCAGTGATCTCATCGAGGTCTGGAAGGCTGAGATAGGGCACAATGACCGTTTTGGGGCCGGCATTGATCAGCCCTCCCTCCCCGATCAGCCGTGTGATGGCATCCCGTGCCGGGGTGGTGCTGACCTCGAGGACTTGGGCGACCGAACGAAGCGTAAGCTTGGTGCCTGGCTGCAGTGCCCCTCGAATAAGCGAGTCCTTCAAAGCCGCGTAGGCACTCTCGCCGAGGCTGCTGTGCCGCCCAATCGGGGCAAGATCGCCAGGAAGCGCTTCCTTGCCCTTTTTTGACGCAGCAAACATCGCCAACCATCCTGTCCTGCGTGCGATCGCGGGAGATGCTCCCGCCGACTCGCTGTGAAACACGTTTGGAACCCTAGTCTTGGCCTGTGGCCCGCGCCAGAGGGTCAAAATGGTGTTCGGTGACTTGACAGAAATATGAAGCGTTTGTTACACCAAATTTCATATTTTAAAAAGGCGTGCGGACGACCTGCAGCCGGGAGGATGAACGGATGGACAAATTGGGAGTCGCGGAAGGGCTGATAAACAGGCGCAAACTGCTTGGCCTGGCCTCTGGTGCGGCGGCGGCGGGCATTGGCCTGGCCTTGCCTGAGCTCGTCATGGCGGCCCCCTTCGAAGGGCTCGTCGAACGCGCGCGCCAGGCGGGCGAGCGACAAGTCGTGGTCGCGGGCGGCACCGGCGCCTACGGTGACCTGGTCAAGAAGCACTTCTATCTCCCGTTTACCGAAGCCACGGGCATAGAGGTCGTCCCGACCGGCGGTGGCTATGGCGAGAAGCTCGCCAAGCTGAAGGCCATGACATCTGTTGGAAAGGTTGAATGGGACGTCATCACCCTTTCGATCGACTCGCTGACCCCCGACGTCACGAGCCTGCTTCGTGATCTTGGTGATTGCGCCGGCTTGCCGGACGTGGCCAGCCAGGGTGTCGACGGTTCATGTCTGCGCGAGGGCGTGATGTTTGATATAGGAGGCGGCGTTCTTGCCTTCGACAAACGCAGCTTTCCCGAAGGCCAGGCACAGCCGGCCGGCTGGGCGGATTTTTGGAACGTGAAGGCCTTCCCTGGGCCGAGGGCGCTACCCAACATCGGCAATCCGTGGTGGGCATTAATTGCGGCGCTCGAGGCGGATGGCGTCAGCCGAGATGCGCTGTTCCCACTGGACATCGATCGCGCCTTTCGCAAGCTGGACGAGATCAAGCCGCATGTGACGGTATGGTGGAAGAGCGGCGACCAGAGCCAGCAGATCTTTCGTACGGGCGAAGTGGTGATGGCTATGCTGTTTTCGGGCCGCGCCTTCCGGCTGCGCGGCGAGGGAATTCCGCTCGGCATCAGCTGGAACGGTGCGCCGCTGGATGCAGCATTTTGGGCTGTGACCAAAGCGGCTCAGCATCCAAACGCCGCGCTTGCGCTGCTCGATTTCATCTACACGCGCCCGAAGGCGCATGCCGAATTCGCGGCGGAGTCTTTCGGCTCGACGGCTCAGCGCGGAGCCCTCGATTTCTTGCCGGCCGATGCCAAGGCCTCAAGTGTGCTGCAGCCCGCCAACTGGTCAAACATCGTTCGTGTCGACCGCGAATGGCTTGCCGCAAACCGCGAGAAGGTTTTGCAGCGCTGGAGCATGTGGATCGCGAGCTGAACTGATTTCCGAACGCCAGGGCTGCCAAAGCCATCAGGCTTGGCGATCCTGAAATGTTGTCCCTCAACTTTCGACTTTTTTGGAGGTAGCCGAGCAGTGGATGGAGCAAGCGTTTCGGTTCGGGGGCTAGGCAAGCGTTACGGCGCGGTTCGCGCCGTGAAGGAGGTGGGCATCGAGGTTCGTTCCGGCGAGTTCCTCTCGCTTCTGGGACCGTCAGGGTCCGGCAAGACGACGCTCCTTATGATGATTGCCGGCTTCGAGATGCCAAGCGAAGGCGCGATCCGGATTGGCGATCGCGACGTGACCTATGTTGCGCCGAACCGGCGCAATATCGGTATGGTGTTTCAGCGATACGCGCTGTTTCCCCACATGACGGTTGCGGACAACGTCGCCTTTCCGCTGCGTATGCGCAAAGTTGTGAAAGCCGAGATTGCGCGTCGGGTCACCGACGCCCTCGCGCTGGTGCAACTCCAAGACTTTGGCAAACGTCTGCCGGCCGAGCTGTCGGGCGGGCAACAACAGCGCGTGGCGGTGGCGCGCGCTTTGGTGTTCGAGCCGCCCGTCCTCCTTATGGACGAGCCACTTGGCGCGCTCGACAAGAAGCTGCGTGAGCAGATGCAAATCGAGATAAAGCGCCTGCAGCAGCGGTTGGGCGTGACCGTCATTTATGTGACTCACGACCAGGAGGAGGCGCTCACCATGTCAGACCGGATCGCGGTCATGCGCAACGGCTCGCTGGAGCAGATCGGTTCACCGACCGAGCTCTATGACAATCCCGCCACGCCATTTGTCGCCGATTTCGTCGGTAAGACGAACTTCCTGGAAGCTGTCTGTCAAAGCTGCAACGGAACCGGTCTCGAATTCGGCCTTGGCCAAAGCGGCTTCATTCACCTGAAAGAATGCCCACCCAATCTGCCCTCGCCGCCCCGGCCTGGCGACAAAATGCGTGTGGCCGTGCGACCGGAGCAGATACGAATCTTGCGCCCAGAAGATAGCGATAGCCCGCCTCTCAACGGCGTCGTTGAAGCCGTGATCTTTGTCGGCTCGTTCCGGACGTTCCTGGTACGCCTTGCCGGAGGCGAGCTCGTCCATGTTCAGGCCAGTACGGATCATGGCATTGCGCACCCGCAAGAAGGCGATCGCGTCGGCCTGACCATACCAAGCCAGGCAGTGCAGGTCTTTCCGGAGCGGAGGCCGTGACGATGCGCGCCAAACCCTTGGCGGGGAGTCCTTTTGGGGGCCGCCCAACTTCGGCGCAGGAATATGGGCCGGGTCTGTCGCTGCTTCTCGTAACCCCGCTTGTCCTGCTTCTCGTTGGGGGCTTCCTCTACCCGGTCGGAAAGCTCTTTTGGGGCAGTGTCTTCGTACCGGAAGCGACGTTTGCGAACTACGCGCGCATCCTGCAGGAGCCGCTATTCTTGCTTGTTCTGTGCCGCACGTTCGAGATCGCCTTCGTCGTTACCGCTCTCGCCTTGCTGCTTGGCTACCCGGTGGCTATGGCGATGGCCCGCGTCTCTGGGCGCACAGCAATGCTGATTGCCGCCTGCGTGCTCATCCCCTTGTGGACGAGCGTCCTCGTTCGCTCCTACGCCTGGATAGTGCTCCTCCAGCGAAACGGTGTTGTCAACAACGCGCTGATCGAGACAGGGCTGACAGGGACGCCGTTGCGGCTCCTCTATACACAGGGCGCCGTGATCGCGGCGATGACGCAGGTCCTGCTACCCTTCATGATTTTGCCGATCTATTCGGTTGTCCGCAACATTCCCGATGACTTTGTGAGAGCGGCGCGCAATCTTGGCGCCGGCAGCCTCCAGGCTTTCTTTCGCGTCACGTTGCCGCTCAGCCTTCCCGGCGTGACGGCAGGGGTGCTCATCACCTTCATTCTGTCGCTTGGGTTCTACATCACGCCGGCGCTCGTCGGCGGACCAGGCACTCTCATGATGTCGACCCTGATCGGTCAGCAGACGACGGAACTCCTTGACTGGCCATTCGCAGGAGCGCTTGCCGCGGTTCTGCTCGCCGCCACGCTTTTGCTCGTCATTGTTTTCCGGCGCGCGCTCGCGCTTAACAAGGGGTTCAAACTTGGCTAACGCTGACCTGGTTCTTGCTGAACGAGCCGTTCGAGAAAAAGGCCATATCGCCAGAAATACGGCGGCACTTCTTGCCGCGGTGCCGATCGGGTTGATCCTGTTTTTCCTTCTGCTGCCGACGCTCATCGTCATCCCGATGTCTGTCGGCACCTCACCCTACATTGAGTTCCCGCCCCGGGGGCTCACATTCAAGTGGTACGAGGCGTATTTCAGCGACCCGGATTGGATGGCCGCGACCTGGTTCAGCTTTCGTATCGCTGTTGCGACGACGTTCACGGCCACGGTCATCGGCACGCTTGCCGCTGTTGCATTGATCCGAGGCCGACTGCCTGCCAAAGAGTACCTCCAGGCGCTGACGCTGGCTCCGCTTATCGTCCCCCATATCGTCATCGCCGTCTCGCTCTATCTTTTCTTTGCCCCCCTCGGCCTGGTGGGCAACTTCTACGGGTTCGTCATTGCCCACTCGATGCTGGCGGTGCCCTACGTGGTGATCACAGTAAGTGCCGCTCTGCAGCGCTTTGATCCGAACCTCGAGCTTGCGGCACTCAATTGCGGCGCCACGCGCCTGCAGGCGTTTTTTCACATCGTGCTGCCGAACATCCGGCCCGGCGTTGCCGCCGGCGCGGTCTTCGCGTTCTTGGCCTCGTTCGATGAGGCGACAGTCGCCTTCTTCATCTCCGGCATCGAGGGCAAGACGATCACGCGCAAGATGTTCGAGGACATTGATTTCAATCTTACGCCGGTGATCGCCGCCGTTTCGACTGTCCTGACGCTGGTCTCGCTGATGCTCATGAGCACGATCGAGATTGCGCGGCGGCGGAGCGACCATGGCCGGCGGGAATGAAGCTTGGGTCCTGGCTAGCGCCACGCGCCAACAAAGGGAGAAATCTTGTGCATGGAGCAGTGCCATCAGGCGGAGCCGAACCTCGGCGCCGGCTTGACGAAAAGCCGTCGTCCCGCAGACGCATCCTCGTTGGGCGCCTGTTTCATGAATCGCACAGTTTCAGCCCGCAGATCACCTCTGGCGAAGCGTTCGAAATCAAGCGGGGTGAGGAGTTGCTCGCTAACGCGCGACAGTCCGGGACGACCCTTGGTGGCATGGTCAATCGGGCGACCGCTTTTGGCTATCAGGTGGTGCCGGCCGTCTCGGCCGTTGCTCCCCCTGGCGGCCTAGTTGACCATGATTTTTATGTTCAGATGCGGGACGCGCTGATCGCCCTGGCTCGCCATGAGCGATACGACGCCATCGCGCTCGAATTGCACGGTGCCATGGCCACGACTGAGCTCCCGGATGCGGACGGCGATCTTCTTGTACGCTTGCGCGAGGCTGTTGGACCGGATGTCCCGATTGGCATCGGTCTCGACCTGCATGCCCATGTTACGCCGGCCATGCTTCGTTCGGTCGATATCTGCATCGCATGCAAGGAGAACCCGCATTCCGACGTGATTTTATGCGGCGAGCGGGTAGTTGAATGCCTGGCGGCAGTGCTGGACGGAACGCTCGACCCGGTCCTCACCATGGCCAAGGTGCCCATGATTTTGCCCGGAGCCGCCGAGACCGGTAGCGGCCCTCTTGCCGAACTTCATGCCCGTGCGCGGGTGCTCGCCGCGGCGCATCCGGAAATCTGGGACGTCTCCCTGTTCAATGTCTATCCCTACGCTGATGACCGGGGCATGGGACAGGCAGTGGTCGTGCTGTCGAATGGGCCGAGCCAGCTGACGCAAACAGCCGCAACGGAGCTTGCGCAGCTATTCTGGGCATGGCGCGAGCGCTTCCAGGATGAGCTTCTGACGATCGATCAGGCCTTCGAGCTCATTACTCGCGAGCCCAATCGGCGCCCGTACATCCTCGCCGACATGGGGGACAGGGTTCTGGCAGGAGCGCCCGGCGACAGCACCGCAATCATCGAACGCGCGCTCGCGCGCGCCGACCGTATCCGCGGTGCTATTCCAGTAACAGATCCGAAGAGCGTTGAAGCCGCCGAGAAGGCTGGCATCGGCGCCCAGGTTACGCTTGCCATTGGCGGACGCCTGACACCGGGTTTCACGCCTCTCACGGTGTCCGGCGTGGTAACGTCAATCGGTGACGGTCGTTTTGTAATCGGTGGACCGTTCGGTGCGGGCGAAAAAACGTCGCTCGGCCGCACAGCGGTGCTGGTGGTCGACAACCGGTTGAGCGTCATGCTGACGAGCAAGCCGGGCTTCACCCACGACCCTGCGGCTTTTGCGAGCCAAGGTATCGATGTCGCGAGCCAGGATTTTGTCGTCGTCAAATCCGGATATCACTACAAGCTGAATTTCGCTGGGATCGGCACGCCGCTCGGCGTTGCGACGCCGGGGATTGGCTACTACACGCCAGGTCTACTGCAGTGGAGGAGAGCGCGTTTCTGGCCTGAGCAGGCAATCCAAATGCCTGAAGTCAGGGCTGAAGTGTATGCCAAATCTGCGAAGACGCCGGCTGATTGACAATCGACCCAGGGCGTCAGCCGCGCGCGGCTTCCTTCAGCCGCGCCAGGTGGGCACTGCAGATTTCTTCGACCACCCTCTGCAATTCTGCGGTGCGCTCACCGAGCCAAGCAAGCGCCTCTTCGCTGATGTCGTAATGCTTCGAGTACCGTGCTTTGACATAGGCCTCGTTCAACGTATTGAACCATGCGCGGTAACGCTGCTGGTCGCGCGGCCAGACTTCGGCCAGCCTGCGGTCTTGCTCCTCTGCAAGCGCCCTGAGAAAGGCCAGCTTGTGCGAGGGCGGACTATAGTTGGTCAGAACGAGCAGCAAGGTTGCGTAACTGTGTTCAATGGCTTGGTGTAGATGAAAGGCGGCTTCTTTCAGCCGTCCTTGACTCAGCACATAGCGGAAGGTGTCGAGAAATCCGTTTGCTCCCGGATGGCGCTGATTCAAGTGCTCTTTCGCAGTCTGATATGCATCCCGGGGGGTGATCGCCTTGGGCTCTGCCAACGGCTCGTCATCCAGCTCGTAAAGTACGATCCCCTCGCGACGGATGTCGGTGAAGAAGTACTGCCCTTCGCGCAGCGCCGTATTCACCTCACGTCGCGAATGCACGATGAAGTTTGTCGGCGTCTCTAGACCTCGATCGCGGAGAAGGCGGTCCTTTGCTTTGTACCAATAGGCGAAATCAGCGAGCTTGCGATTGTTGACGATGATCAGCAGGTCGTAGTCCGACCGGTACCCCTTCATCGTGTGCGGCTCGTCCACCCAATCACCGCGCGCGTAGGAGCCGAACAGGACCATCTTGAGGATCCGGCCCTTCTTCTTGAATTCGGTGGTACCGTCCGCGATGGCGTCGTCGAATTCTTCATGGATGAGTTCCATGATCCGGGTAAGCTCGCGCTGCTTTTTCTCCGGCAGATGATCGATGCTGGTCTTCATCATCGGTAGGCGTTGCAATCCGGATCAAACGTCACAAGGTCGGCTGCATGGATTCTGCCATCGCTAGGCAGTCAACGGAAGGCGCCAACGGATGCGGTGCCGAGCTTCGCGTCGCGACAATGCCTGCTTGGTTTTGTCTCGCAATTTTTCCCATTGCAATAGCAAGAATTTCCCACGTTCGGACAGCAAGGCTACTCGGAAACTATGCTGCCTCGGTCGCTCGGCCGGTAAGCGAAGGAAAACTTCGGGGACCAAGAACCACAGTATAATCTAGGGGAGGCGAATGGTCTGAACCTCAAGACCCTTCTTGCCCTGCCCGCTTTCAAAGAGAACCTTTTGCCCTTCCGCAAGTCCGCCGAGCCCCGAGCGGGCCAGCGCGGTCGCATGAACAAAAATGTCCCTACCGCCATCAGAGGGCGCGATGAAGCCAAAACCCTTATCTGGATTGTACCACTTCACCATTCCCTCGCTTGTCGTCCCCGAACCGCTTCCGGAGGGCGCTCCGGCGCGCCCGCTATGGACAGAAGGCTTGGAGACGGCCTCGCCAACCTCCAGCACCTGCGCCACCTGCCGTCCTCTTGGAGTTTCTTCGATCATAACTTTCAGGCGAGTCCCATCGGAGACGCCTCCGCTCCCCGCGGCCTCCAGAACTCGTATGTGCAGGTAGGCCTCAGCACCGTCAGCGAGCTTCACGAAGCCGAAGCCCTTGTTGGCGTTGAACCAGACTACCTCAGCGGTCGTAGGATCAGCAGCTACCACGGGCCGACGCTGAAAATAGCTGGGTTCCGACGTTCGATCGGAAGATCGACTGTCTTCGCCATAATCTCGACGCCGCCCTTGATCGCGATGGTCTCTATATTTGCTCATGGTCTTTCGATTGATCCGCTGCGTACGCCGAGCCGGCCGTCAGTATCACTGTCTAGGACATAGCGCTTGAGTCAAACTGCAATTCCCGCATTTCTACAAAATCGGCAATCATGCGTAACCGTCCCAATTCGAAACTATCTGGAGTGCAACCGCGGAAATACGATGTCCTGGTCGACGAGAACGTTGAACTTGTAGCCCGGTCTGATTTCCAGTGTCGGCGGCACGTCCATGTTCCGCTGGATCGTCCGGTCGGCGACACGGCCGAACGTTTCCGCAAAATTCCGCCGCGCCGCGTCGGATGCCGTGTCCTGCGCCGCGAGCGTCGAACTCTCCGGAACGGCCATGTCGATGCCGGTCCCGATCACCGCGATCAGGATTGCCGATCCGAAGGTCTGGAGCCACTTGCGATCGACCTTGTCACGAAACCCGCCATAGCCTTGGGCGTCGGTTCCCGCCATTCCGCCGATCTGGAGCGTCGCTCCATTCGGGAAGATGATGTCGGTCCAGACCACGAGAACGCGGCTCTGCCCGAATGATACCTTGCTGTCATAGCGGCCGAGGAGCTTTGTCCCCTGCGGTATAAGGAGATGGTGACCCGTGGCACTATCGTAGACGTTCTGGGAGACCTGTGCGGTGATGCGGCCAGGCAGATCCGAGTTGATGCCGGTAATGAGCGTCGCTGGGATAACAGACCCCCGCTTCAGCTCATAGGGAGATTGCTGCGGAACCACACGGCTTGGAAGGTACCCGAGCTCCTTCAGATCCGTGTTGAAAAAATCCTCCTTGCTACGCTGGCCATTGGGATCGACGTTGGCGTCGCCAAGCCCGGCGCGCAAGGCCGCCGCATAGAGATCAGACGTCAACCCGATCGCTGATGCATTGGAAGAGCCCGGACCGGCGCCTTGAGTGACCCGCGAGCCGGGCTCGCTTTCCCGTCCCAGCTTGCCCTGATCGATGGCGATCGGCGCGTCATAGGCTGCGTCATTGGCCTGCAATCGGCCCATCCGCTGGCGGTGACGTTCGCGTAGATACTGCTCTTTCTGCTCTCGATCCAGGCGGGCTCGCCAGATTTCTTCGGGTTCCAGTTCTTGCGCCCTGCCAGGCTCCTCCTGATGCGACGGCTGCGGCGGCATGATGTCGGGTTCCGTCCGGGTCGGCTTGTTCTCGACAGGCGTGGGTTGGTAAGTGATTTGCTGCGGCTCCCCGATGATCCCGTCCGAGACTCCGCGCTTGATCTGGTCGGCGAAGGTGGATGCCGGATTGCCGGATGTTTCGCCGATGCCGGGATCCTTCCGAAAGTACAGCCCGCGCGAGGTCAGCCCGTAGAGAATGACGGCGAGGAAGGCGACTACGAGCAGGATGACGACGATGACCGGCAGCCGGTTGAGTCGCCTCAAACCGGAGCCCTGCTCCGCCTCCGGGGTGCCGCCCAGCTTGAGGGATTGGACCATACTGTACCTCCTAGCTTCGCTTCATGACCGAGAGCGCGCTGGAGGGCTGCGCGCTGCCAGGAGACGTGACGTACGCACGACCGAGTTCAACTTGATCCGTCGACAGGCGCGCGAGAACCTGGCCGTCATAGGGCACGATCTGATAGGTGAGCGGGACAGTCCTTGTTTCCTTTTCGGTCTTCTGATCCGTGACGACAGCGTAGCCCCAGCCGCGCAGGGCAGATTGAAGCGCCTCTCCGAAGGGCGAATTGTCCTGTTTGAGCACGACCGTCGCCTTCCCCGGCCCCACGTGTTCGGCCAGCCGACTCACCATGTCGCCGGCGATCGCGCTTGCAGCCGGTCCAGAAATCTCGGCCGGAGCATCGCTTGCGCCAAGACCGTCGGTTCCGACTGATTGACATCCGGAAAGTAAGGAGGCGAGGACTGCGGCAGCGACGAGGGCGCGGAAGGGGGAAGCTGCCATCACCGCCCTCCCCGCCGGATCGTCACCTTTTCCTGACGCCAGCCGACGCCGGAGACGAGAACCGCGCGGTCGACATGATAGTCGACCACCATCAAGTCGCCCTTCATTCTGTAGTTGACGATCCTGTTCTGCCCGCCCGAGATCACGAAGAGAACTGGCGCGTCCTGTCCGGAGAGTGAGCGCGGGAACTGGATGTAGGTCTTTTGCCCGTCCGAATAGACGCGGGTCGGCCGCCAGCCGGCGTTGCCCGAGATAGAATAAGAGAAATTGAGCTGTTCGGCCGGCACACCGGCACCGGGCATCGTGCTTGCCTCGATGCGCGCATTGATGTCGGCGAGTTTTTCCGTAACATCCTCCGGATATTCGAAGCCGACGCGCGCCATGTACTGGGTCTGGTGCGATTTGAGCTGGAAGTGATAGGTCCGCCTCGAGGTCGTGACGATCATCGACGTCACCAGGTCCGGCTCTGAAGGCTTGACGACCAGATGGATGGACTGGCCGCCGGCAGCGCCCGACGTCGCCGGCTCAACCTTCCAGCGAACGGTGTCGCCGACGAGGACGTCACGCACGACCTCGCCCTGCTGAAGCTCGATGTCGCAAACCTGGAGCGGCGAGCAGACCACGGATGGCTGGACCTCGCCGTAGAGGAAGATGACCTTTCCGTCGGCGCCCTTGGTCACGAGCCCGCGGCTGCCACGCCACTGGCTCGAGATCCCGATGCCCTTCGCCTCATTGGCCGAGACGCCATCGGCAAAAGAAGCGGTCGGGATGGAGGATGCGGCGGTGAACACGGACACGAACACCGAGATGGGCACGGCTCTGTATTTGACGGTCGGGGAGATCATAGCCAGGAGGGGCCTTTCAAAGCTGCGCGGTCCAGTCGAAATCGCTGAGATAAAGTCCGATCGGATTGAGGCGGATCACGCCTTCGTCCTGAGGTGGCGTCAGCGTGACGGTGGCGATGGCGCGAAACCGACGCACGGCCGTCTCTCGGCCGCGGCGGTCGCGCTCGAACTCGGTCCAATCGATCTGATAGCTCTGGTTCGAGAGCGCGACGACGTTGTTTACCTCAACCGCGATCGTGGCGTTCTTGGCCTTTTCGAACGGGGAGTTCGAGCGGAACCAGGCGTTGACTTTCTCCGTAGCCGGGTCGGAGGTGCGCAGCAGCGCATAGGTGCGGTCGATGTACTGCTTTTGCACGACCGCATCCGGCGTCACCGACCGGAAGTTTGAGACGAAGCCGCCGAGCGTGGCCCGCACAACCCGCGGGTCCGCATATTCGATCTGTTGCGGAAAGCCCGCGTTGACGGCGGTGCCGAGCTTGTCGACCTCGACAATATAAGGGACCAGCTTGACCTGCGTGCTTTGGTAGATCGAGTAGGTGAAACCGACGACGGCCATTGCCATGCCTGTGATGCCGACGATGCGCCAGGCCGAGGCGGCCTTCACGTAGGAGCCGTAACGCTCGTTCCACTCGTTGCGCGCAGCAAGATAGGGATTCTCGGGCGGGGTGCGTCCGGCCATGCTTCACCAGTTCTCGATTACTTGTTCTCGTTGAGGGGCGGAGGCGTCGGAAGCTTCGCCGATATGGCGGGGCTGCGCGAGTGGTCGAGCTTGGCGTTGGCGAGGCCGAGCAGCGAGCCGGCATAGGCGCCGGGGGAAGCGATTGCCTTTTCCTTGGCTGCGGATCCTGCCGCCCATCCGGCATTTCCGATACCTGACGCCATGCCACGGAGCGCGGCACCCGCCATAGACGAGCCCCCTGCCCTCGCCGCACTTGCCGCCTGCGCGCCGGTCCTCGCAGCGCTTGCGCCAAGAAAGGCACCGCCGGCGGCGAAGGTCGCTGTCTGCCCGCCGTGGCGGATCGCTTCCATGCCACCCGAGACCGATGCGCCCTGGACAACGCCCTGAATGATCGGCGGCACATACATAGCGATGACGAACACCACCACGGAGGTGCCGGCGATGGCGAGCGTGGTGATGAACTGGTCGGATTCGGCCGTCGGCGCTTCGGCCAGTCCGAGAAGAATATCGGAGCCGATCTTGGCGATCATGACAAGCGCCATCAGCTTCATGCCGACCGAGAACGCATAGACGAGGTACCGAACGGCGAAATCCTTGGTGTAGAAGGATCCTCCGAGGCCGAGCATGATCATGCCGGCGAGTAGTCCGATATACATCTCCACCATGACCGCAACGAAGATCGCGGCAACGAGGCTGAAAGCGACGACGATCACCACCATGGCGAAGACCGCGGCGATTGCCAGCGCGTTGTCCTCCCAGAGCCCGAATTTCGCCTGTTCGGACATTTTCGAGGCGACATGGATGCCGGCGTCGAAGATATTGGCGGGCGACGCCGAACCGCCGTCGGCGCCGATCTGAAAGAGGCTGTCCACGATCGCTTTGGCCAATGACGGACCTCGATCGAGGATGAAGGCGAACAAGCCGATGAACATGATACGGCGCACCAGTTCAGCGAACCAAGCGTCGAGCGAGGCGGCATTGATCGCTAGCCACACCGCCGCTATCCCGATCTCGATGCCGGCGAGGATCCAGAACAGGGAGCGCGCGGCATCCATGATCGTCGATTCCCAGCCCTTAGTGGCCGTGACGACCTGGTTCTCCAGCGTGGTCAGGACCTGGCCCTGCTGGGCGAACGCCGGCGAGCTCGCGATCAGCAGGATCGCAACGACAACGAAGGTCGTTTCGAGCGCACAAGCGCGTTTGAGACTCACCATCTCGGCTTCATCTCCTGTCCGCTGCGGATGTCGCGATCCCTATCGCCGCCAAAGAACTTCTCGCGGCGCTTGGCGCGCTCTGCGTCGGAAGCGGGAGCGGCAAGAGGGCCGGCGGGTGAGGTGCCCGGCTGGACAATGACCCAGACGGTAATCCCTCCTCCGACGAGAGCGATAAGTGTCGCAATCAAGACGGCGACTTTGAGGCTCACCAGCGGGGCTCCATCGTCTGGCCGCCGCGAATGTCGTTCGCCGGTGCGTTGAAGAACTTTTCGCGGCGGGCCTGGGCGAGGTCCTTTTGCGCCTGCTCGGACTGGTACCAGGTGCCCATCATGGTCATCTGTTGCGAGACGAGACCGCGCAGTTTCTGGAGCTGCGCGACTTCCTGCGCCGCGATCTGATGCCCGACCTGCAACGCCTTCATCTGGCCGTCGGCGCTCTCGGACATTGAGCGAAGGGAAGCCATGGTCGATTCCTCGCTCGAAAACTGCTCGGCCGTCAGGTTCGCTGCCTTCAGCGTGCCGCCGATCGTGTCGCGATTGGTGTCGGACCAGCTTTGATAGGTGGATGAGAAGGCCTCTCCGTTTGGCAGGTTGGTTTTCATGTCGGCGAAGCTCTGGAAGCGCTGCTTCAGCACGTCGTCGATATTGCCCATTGAGAAGGCGACGCCGTTCCCCTGCGCAACGATGCCCTGCAGGCGGTTGAGGTCGTTTTCGACCTGACCCCAAATGTGACTGGGCAACTGCGCCGTGTTCTGGAGCATGTTTTGATAGATGTTCAGCTGGTTTTGGATCTGCTCGGCGAGTTGAGCGATCTGCTTGACCTGGTTTTCGACCTGGACGCCTGAGCTCTCGAGGAGCTTGACCAGTTCGGCGTTGTTGGCGAGCTGCGTCCATTCGGTTGCCTGTCCGGTTACGCCGCCGGCGAGAGCCAAATGAGGAGCGGCGAAGGACAGCACTGACACGGCGATGACGGCGACACGCGCCGCCTCAAGCCGCCGGGAAAAGCGAGTCGGCATGGGTTATCCCCCTCTGCTGGAGCCAGTGACGGGGCCAGTCGGCCCCATGTTCGAGATGCAGGGCGCGAATGCGCTTGAGGTCTTCCTTGCCCGATGCCCCGACGAAGGAGAGTGTGACCGGACCGAGGGCCATGTCGAACAGCCGACGGCCGTCCGGCGACGCGACGTAGTATTCGCGCTTGGGCAGCGCAGTCGCGACGATCTCGATCTGGCGCTCATTGAAGCCAATACGCTCGTAGAACTCCCGCGTGCCGGGCTCGCGCGCTGCGCCATTCGGCAGGCAGATTTTCGTGGGGCAGCTCTCCTTCAGGACATCGATGATGCCAGAGCGTTCGGCGTCGGATATCGATTGCGTGGCGAGCACGACGGCGCAGTTTGCCTTGCGTAGAACCTTCAGCCATTCGCGGATCTTGTCGCGGAAGGTCGGATGGCCCAGCATAAGCCAGGCTTCGTCGAGGATGATGAGGCTTGGATTGCCGGTCAGGCGCTTCTCGACCCTGCGGAAAAGATATGTCAGTACGGGGACGAGATTGCGCTCGCCCATGTTCATCAGCTCCTCGATCTCGAAGCACTGGAACGCGCCAAGTACGAGACCGTCCTTCTCCGCGTCGAGAAGCTGCCCCATCGGCCCGTCGACGGTGTAGTGATGCAACGCGTCCTTGATCCCGCGCATCTGCACGCCGCTCACGAAATCCGACAGCGAGCGGCCGCGCGATTCCGCCATGAGGTTGATCTGCCGTGAGATCGCGTTGCGATGATCCGGGGTCACGGTCACGCCTTGCAGCGCCACCAGCGTCTCGATCCACTCCGACGTCCAAGCGCGATCGCCATCCGTCGACAGCTCCGCGAGCGGACAGAAGGCGAGACCGGGCGATCTCCCCTCCCCCTCTCCGGACGCGTCGCCACCGATCTCGTAGTGATCCCCACCGATGGCCAAGGTCAGCGGCAGCATCGAGCGGCCTTTGTCGAAGGCGAAGACCTGCGCGTCTGGGTAGCGCCGGAATTGGGCCGCGATCAGTGAAAGCAGCGTCGACTTGCCCGAGCCGGTCGGACCGAAGACAAGTGTGTGGCCGACGTCGTCGACATGCAGGTTCAACCGGAATGGCGTCGAGCCGGTGGCGACTTGGCAGAGCGGCGGCGAACCCGGCGGATAGAACGGGCATGGCGCCACCGGGCTTCCCGACCAAACAGAGTTCAGCGGCACCAGGTCGGCAAGGTTGCGGGTGTTGATCAGGGGCTCGCGTATGTTGGCGTAGGAGACCCCCGGCAGGCTGCCTAGGAAGGCATCGGTCGCATTCAGGGTCTCGATCCGCGCCCCAAAACCTTCGGCCTGGATGAGGCGCCGGATCGCCTCGCATTTCTCCTGAAGCCGCTCATTTCCGTCGTCGAAGAGCACGATGACCGGAGTGTAGTATCCATAGGCGACGAGCTGCGAAGCGGCCTCGGCAATAGCGTCCTCGGTCTCGGCCACCATCGACATTGCGTCCTGGTCGAGCGATCGGCTCTGCGTCTGGAAAAGCTGGTCAAAGAATGGGCGAACCTTCTGTTGCCACTTCTTTCGTGTGCGCTCCAGCTTGGCACGCGCTTCCTGCTCGTCGAGAAAGACGAAACGGCTCGACCAGCGATAGGTGATCGGCATCAGATCCAGCGCATTCAGGATACCGGGCCAGCTTTCGGCTGGCAGGCCGTCGATCGCGACGACACCGAGAAAGCGGTTCTCCACCTTTGGCGTCAGGCCGTGCTGGAGCTCGGCCGTTACCAGCCAGTCGAGATACATCGGAATATCCGGCAATCGGACCGGATGGTTCTCCCCGGTGATGCAGAAGCGGATGAACTGGAACAGCTCGTCGTAGCGCGCCATGCGATGGCCGCCGCGCTCCTCGGTCTCCCGGGTCACCATCCGACGTATCGAGACGACATTCGCAAGATACTGTTCGACCTCGCGGGTGGAGGTGCGGAACTTGTCGAGAATGGTGTCGGCGTAGGTCGCGGAGCGGCTCGCGCTGTCGGAGTAGACATAGCGCGTCAGGCCGGAGCGGCGCGGTTCAGGCGGCCGCCAGGTCAGGATCAAGGCATGCCGGCTCTCGAAATGCCCCCTCTCCCGCTCGAAATGAGCTCGTCGCTCAGCATCGATGGCGCGCGTCACCGGATCAGGGAAGTGGCAGGCTTCTTCAGAAGGATAGTCGGTCGTCGGCACGCGGACGGCCTCGACCTGGATCATCCACCCCGAGCCCAGCTTCGAGAGGATCGCATTTATCTGCCGGCTGACTTCGTTGCGCTCGGCATCCGTCGAGCTCTCGCTGTCCGGCCCAGCGAAATACCAGCCGGCCATGAGCGAGCCGTCCTTGAGCAGCATCACTCCATTGTCGACCAAGCCCGCATAGGGAACGAGATCGGCAAAGGCGGGGCCCGAGACCCTGAATTGCTTCAATGCGACCATGAGCGGACCTCAGTACCGCCGCCATGGCGTCGAGGTCGCGCGGTAGTAAGGTCTGAAGGAGATGTGGCGAAGATAGACCCGGCGCATCAGTGGATCGGACTGTGCCATCATGCGAAGTGCTGCCACCGCCACGAGCCAGATGGCGACGCCGAAGAGCGCTGCATACCAGGTGAGCACCACAAAGATCAGGATCACGGCCGCGAGGCCTGTAAGCAACACCAGCTCGCGATCGGCGCCCATCAGCAGGTTCGGGCGAGAGAGCGCGCGATGAATACGGGAGCGCACCAGGCTGGAGTCGGAATCACTCACGAGTCCCCTCCCCGATCGCTTGAAGGCTCGACGATTGTGCCGCGGTCGACGGTTTCAGCTCCTGGCCGTTCCTCGCCGATCGTCGCGCCAGTCGCGCCGAAGAGGCCCACGATCTGGGTGGCGCCAAGTAGGACACCGCCGACAAGGGCAATGTAGCAAAGCCGTCTCGCGAAATCGTTGAGTTCGCCGCCGAAGATGAGCATGCCGCCGGCGATTGCGACGGCGGCGAGCGCGATGAAGCCGGCCACCGGCCCGGTGATCGATTGCTGGATCTGCTGAAGCGGCGCTTCCCACGGCAACCCGCCGCCACCCGATGAGGCCAGCGCCGGACTCGCGAGCGCAAGCGAGGTCAGGACCAGCAGTCCGCAGGCCACAAGAGTCCGGCGGTCACGCTGCATGGCTGTCCTCGTCAGGCTGGGCGTAATGTTCGGTCTGATAATGCGAGCCGTCGAATCCCTCGACGTGGATGATATCAAGGACGCGCCGCCCTCTTCCGGTCCTTTCGATCGAGACGATGAGATCGACTGCTTCACCGATGACCTCTCGCATCGACTGCTGGCTCGCCTCCGAGGTCAGTTGCTCAAGGCGCCTGAGCGCTGACATTGCCGTATTGGAATGAACGGTCGTGACTCCGCCGGGATGGCCGGTGTTCCAGGCTTTCAGGAGTGTGAGTGCTGCGCCATCGCGGACCTCGCCTACGATGATCCGGTCAGGGCGAAGCCGCATCGTGCTCTTCAGGAGGCGCGCCATATCGACGGTGTCGCTTGTATGCAGGCAGACGGCGTTCTCGGCCGCGCACCGGATCTCCGTTGTATCCTCGAGGATGACGACCCGGTCGTCGGGCGAATGCTGGACAATCTCGGCGATGACCGCATTGGCGAGCGTCGTCTTTCCGGAGCCCGTGCCGCCGGAGATGACGATGTTCAAGCGAGACGCGATTGCGTTGCGAAGCACAGACGCCTGCTTTTCGGTCATGACCCGCTTCGTGACATAGTCGTCGAGCGGGATGAGCCGAGAGGCACGCCGGCGAATTGTGAAGGCCGGCGCCGACACGACTGGCGGCAACAGCCCCTCGAAGCGATGCCCGCCGATGGGCAGCTCGCCGGAGATGATTGGTTGCTCCTCGTCGGCTTCGGACTGGAGAGCGTGTGCTACACTTCCAATAACGATCTCCGCGGCCGCCGGCGTCATCTCCCCGGCGGGGGCGACGCCGTGGCCGAGCCGCTCGATGAACAGTCTCCCGTCCGGATTCAGCATGATCTCGACAACCGTGGTGTCATCGAGCGCCAGGCATAGATGGTCGCCCAAGGCGTCCTGAAGCTTGCGGACAAGCCGCGAGTGCGATCGAAGATAGGTCACCGATGGCCTCTCAAGCTGCCTGCCGTCGCGCAGCCGGAAACGCCGACCTGTAGCCTGTCGGACAAACCCGCACGAAACTGGCCCTGTCAGCCGGAAGTATCCCGGCGATGGCGGCCGTGTTGCCGATACGGCAGGGCTTTCCGAGCCGCTTCATCGGCCAACCGGCCCGATTGAGGATCCGTTCGAACCTGAGATCTGTTGCGGTGGCGATCTCCGTATATCCGTTCAGCATCGACCATTCGATGATGGCCGCGAACATGGTGAGCGTTGCCTGATGCAGCGGCCCTCCCCTGCCCTCGCTGAATGTAGTGTCGACACAGAAACGCGAGCTCTCGATCATGCTGGCATGGGCATTGATGCGGCCGAGCGCGAGCAATTGCGGAAACGTCCCCTCCAGCATTGTGGCCCCAAGGGCAGGCAGCAGGCGCGCACCCCCTATGATGGCGCCGTCGTCCGACGTCACCACGATGTAAGTCGGATTAAGCAGGTCGAAGTCGTCTGTTTCCCGGCCGCTGCGGACATGCACGTTCCACCCCAGGCGGTCCGCAAATATAGCCGCTCGCAGTCGACAATAGGCATCGATGAGTTCCCGGTCTCTCTTCCCCGAGCCATTGCGTATTGCGCGTGCCAGCATTCGCCGAAGTCCCTCACTGATTGCCATGGGGGCTCATCAATCACAGATGGCCACTCTGCTGGAGCTGTAGAATTCTACGGGCCCTGAGTCGGGTCTGCAGAGGGGTTGGCGCGTCTCGAATTGGCGGAGGCCTCCAACTTCCAGGTGGTCTACCCCCGAGAATTAACGGGGGTGCTTGCGAAGGCTTTGAGAATGCCACGGCTTGGCTAAATACCGGAAACAAAAGGAGAAATCGGAATCCTGAGTCTGCCGGATCGGGAGTTCTTGGGAGTGGCGTTAACTACTTGTTAACTCTATTCTCCTTGCCAGGAGGGGGGAATCGGACATACTGGCGCCAAATTGGCCGGATCACCGCATTCTGGCGCTATTTTCTTCCCGGAGCCGGTCCGAATGAGTGCGCTTCCACCTTTCGAATTTGACGAAAAGATCCTGGCGCAAGGCGCCGAGATTTCCCGTAAACTCGACCAGCTGCGACTGGAGAAGTTTCCGCCAAACGCGAAGAAGACGCTGCGCCGCTTCCCCATGTCGGAGGTCGCACATTACCTCGGAATCAGCCCGAACAATCTCAAGCGTCTCCACCTCGAAGGGAAAGGCCCTGAGCCACTTATAGCGGCTGGCGGACGGCGCTTCTATACCGCCGAGCAGATGATCGAGCTGCGGCACTATCTCGACAAGAACGGTCGCTCTGACGCCAAGAAGTATGTCCCTTCCCGGAAGCCTGGCGAGAAGCTTCAAGTCATCGCAGTTGTGAACTTCAAAGGCGGCTCTGGAAAGACCACGACAGCTGCGCATCTCGCGCAGCATCTCGCACTTACCGGGCACCGGGTTTTGGCGATCGACCTCGATCCGCAAGCGTCCCTGTCGGCATTGCACGGGTTCCAACCAGAACTCGACGGCAATCCGTCGCTCTACGATGCAATCCGATATGATGAGAAGCGCCGATCCATAGCGGACGTGATTCTGCCCACAAACTTTCCCCTGCTCGACATCATTCCAGCCAATCTTGAATTGCAGGAGTACGAGTTCGACACGCCCCTCTCCATGCAGAGTTCGAACGAAGGCAAGAGGTTCTACAGCCGGCTTGGGCGGTCACTAGAAGAAGTGGATGACCGGTTCGATGTCGTTGTCATCGACTGCCCGCCGCAGCTCGGCTTCCTGACTTTGACGGCGCTCACCGCGTCCACATCGGTCCTCGTTACGGTGCATCCGCAGATGCTGGACCTGATGTCGATGAGCCAATTCCTGCTCATGCTGGGCAATTTCGTCGCCTCCATCCGTGAGAAAGGTGCGCCAGTAAAGATCGACTGGCTCCGCTACTTGATCACTCGCTTTGAGCCGACTGATGTCCCCCAGACGCAGATGCTGGGGTTCATGCAATCCATCCTGGCCGAGGAGATCCTGAAGAGTCCCATGGTCAAGTCGACAGCAATTTCCGACGCCGGCTTGACCAAGCAAACGCTGTACGAAGTCGAGCGTGCGAACTTCAATCGCGACACCTACGACCGTGCGATTGAAGCGCTGGATGCAGTAAATTTCGAAATCCAAGGTCTGGTTCATAAGGCTTGGGGCCGGCTGTGATGTTGACTGCCGTCAAAACGGTCAAAAATTACGGTGTTTTCAACAGCATAAGAGATCTTTGAGACCGCGCGATGGCTCGTAAAAACCCCTTCGCTAACATTCTGGAAGGCGACGAGAGACCCGTCGAGCGTTCGGTCGTCGAATATGCGGCGAGGGGCGCGTCTCGATCGATTCTAAGCACGCTGGACGAAATGGCGTCGCGCGCGGACAAGCTCGCCTCGGGAGAGACCATTGTCGAGCTCGAGCCTGACGTGGTCGATGTCTCCTTCGTCCGCGACAGGCGTGCCGACAATGAACAGGAGTTCAGCGAGCTCCTCGAGGCAATTCGAGAGAACGGCCAGAATTCCCCTATCCTGGTCAGACCGCATCCAAAGGCAACCGGGCGCTACATGGTTGTTTTTGGACACCGGCGCGTTCAGGTCGCCAAGGCGCTTGGTCGAAAGGTGCGAGCCGTCATCAAGCAGATGGAGGATCGTGAACACGTCCTCACGCTCGGGCAAGAGAACTCGGCTCGCGCTAACGTGCCTTTCGTCGAACGCGCGCTCTTTGCCGCGGATCTGGCTCGGCTCCGCTACGACGAGGACAATGCAACCATCCTCAAGGCGCTTTCGATCGACCGCACGACCCTGTCGAAGATGCTGTCGGTGGCAGCCCTCCCCGCAGACATTCTCGCGGCGATTGGCGAGGCCAAGGGTATTGGTCGCGATCGCTGGTATGAGCTCAAGCTGCTCATGGACAAGCCATCGAACCACGATATTGCTTCAGAGGTGGTCAATGAGGATGGCTTTTCGGCCCTTCCGAGCGATGCTCGCTTCGATCTTCTCGTGCGGCGGCTGAAAACAGCCTCTTCTCGAAAGCGCACCCAGTCCGGCCCGCAAAAGCGAAGCTGGGCGCCGAAGGGGGGATCCCTTTCGGCTGACATAACCACAGACGCGAAACGCTTCACTTTGGCGATCAAGGCCAAGAGCTCCGAAGCGCGTGCGTTTGGCGACTATTTGTCGGAGAACCTTGATCGTCTCTACGAGGCGTTTCGGCGGGATTCGACGCAACCGAGAGAGGAACCGTAACCGCAAAGGAAAAAGGCCCCCGAAACGAGTTCCGGAAGCCCTTCTCAAGATTGAACACCTAGAGAATCGCATTTCCCGGAATCACAGTCAAGAGTCCCGTGAGGGGCAAACGCCGTTTTCGGCGGGCCTAATTCTTTTGCCTAGCGATAGGTGAAGGAAGATGGGGACGCATATTGCAACGACGCCCTTTGGGCGGCGGCCGATGACGCTTGGCCTGATTTCAAGCCAGGTTTCGGCGAAGATTGTAGATCAAGACGCTAAGGTCTCGAAGTGGCAGGTTTTCCGCGACATACGCGAGGCTAAGGAAGCGCTTGGGGCAACGGATCGCGCTCTGGCCGTCCTCAACGCCTTGCTGACGTTCCATCGCGGCGAGGAACTGGCTGGAGACGAGAACCTGGTCGTCTTTCCGTCGAATGAGCAGCTCATCCGTCGCGCCAACGGCATGCCGGCAACCACGCTGCGGCGTCATATCGCCGTCCTGGTGGATTGCGGCCTGATCATCCGCCGCGACAGCCCGAACGGCAAGCGTTTCGCCAGGAAGGGGCAGAGCGGTGCAATCGAGCAGGCTTACGGCTTCGATCTGTCGCCGATCTTGACGCGCGCCGAAGAGTTTAGGGAACTCGCGGAGGCAGTTGCGATCGAGCGCAAGGCGTTCCGCCTGGTCAAGGAGAGGCTGACCATCTGTCGGCGCGACGTGGTCAAGCTGATTGACGTTGGCATCAACGAGAGCGTTCCCGGCAACTGGAGCAGCTTTCAGCGTCGCTACGAAGCGATCATAGGGGGGCTCCCGCGCACGGCGCCGCGGCAGGTTCTGGAGACCATAGCAGGGGAACTCGAAGACCTCTGGGCCGACGTGCATCAGACATTGGAATTGTTCGTAGAATCGCAGAATCTGGACGCCAATGAGTCCCGTTCTGGACGCCACATACAAACTTCAAACCCAAATCATAATCCTACCGGTGAATCTGAAAATAGCTCAGGAAATAAGATTGAAGCCGGCCGCGACGCCGAGCATAACGACAACGTGCGCAGCCTGCCACAACGGGATGTGCCCTTGGGAATGGTGCTGAGCGCCTGCCCTGACATCGCCAACTACACGAAGGGGACGCAAATCCGGACCTGGCGAGACTTTGCAGCGGCCGCCGACAGGGCGCGGCCAACGATCGGGGTCAGCCCAGGCGCCTGGCAGGAGGCGGTAGAGGTCATGGGCTCCCAAAATGCGTCGATTACCCTGGCTGCGATTCTGCAACGGGCCGAACATATTCGTAGTTGCGGCGGCTATCTGCGGGATCTCACAGAGAAGGCGCGGGCGCAGAAATTCTCGGTGTGGCCCATGATCACCGCGTTGCTCAATGCCAGGGTCGGGGCGCTTGAGAAGGCTGCTGCCGGGAAAGGGGCGGAGGAACCTCCGATAGGCCAAGGGAGCGGGGTGAATGCCGTGGGCAGCTCGCTGGATATCAGCGATGCACTGCGCGACAGCATGAAGAAAAAGGGCTGGTAGCCATGTCCCGATCATTTCGCCCTGTATCGGCCAGCGTGGCTGTGCTGGCAATGAGATCGGATCGGCGCGCGATCGATACGTTGGCTGCCCGTCTGTCATTGACTTTCGCCCTCTCCCGCTCAATTTGGTAACCCATTGGGTTATATGGACTGCATGCAGACAGTTGCCGAGACACCACTGTTCATCAAGCAGGCAGCTGAGCTGTTCAATGAGGGGATGAGTGAAATGACGAAATTAGGCGCCGATCTGGTCCAGGCGATGTCGGAAGCTTTGGCTCATGCGCAAGGCAAGGACGTTCGCGGCATCAAGGTGCACAGTGTGGAAGTTGGCGGCGTGGATGCAAAAGCGATCCGCATGAGGCTCGACCTGACCCAGGACGAGATGGCAACCGTGCTGGGGACCAGCCCGTCCGGCTACAAGAAATGGGAGCAGGGGAAAAGGCAGCCGAGCGGCGCCGCGCGCACCTTGCTTCGCATCATGGAGAAAGAGCCTGAGGCCGTGTTGCGAGCCCTGTTGTCCGAGAGGGAGACGGCCAAAGAACCTGCCGGTGCATCGCATTGAGCAGGGGAGGGGGCTTTTCTATAATCCCGACGCCTTGGTGAGATTGACCCGGAAACGATCGCGCCTCCGCTGGTATTTGCGGGTCATTTCCGCGCTCGCGTGGCCGAGCTGTTTCTGGACATAGCGTTCGTCGACCTCGGCCGAGGAGGCCAAGCCGGCCCGGAGCGAATGGCCGGCAAACATCATGCCGCGTTCGCCCTCGGGCAGGTCGCCGCGCACACCGGCCGCCAGCGCGGTCCGCTTGACGAGCCGGGCGACCTCCTGGTCGTTAAGCCGCTCGGACCCGACCGCCTTGCCTTGACCGGTCACGCGGCGGAATAGCGGTCCGTGTGCGATGCGCGCGAGCTTGAGCCAGGTCTCCAGCGCCACCACGGGGCAGGTTAGATCGGACGACCCACGGCCGATCTCGACCTCCCGCCAGCCCGTCTTGCCACGCAGGGTCATCAGCAGGCCTTCCTCCAGGATCTCGGTCCAGCCGCGGCCGTCTTCGGTTTGGTCGCGGCCGCAATCCAGGCCGACGACCTCGGAGCGGCGCAGGCCGCCGGCAAAGCCGATGAGGAGCATTGCGCGGTCGCGCAGGCCGCGTAACGTTCCGCGGTCAAGCGTTTCCAGCATCGCGATCAGGTCCTCGGGCAGTACTGCCTCCTTTTGCCGGGGTGGGGCGGCGTGCTTGTTCCGAATGCCGGCCATGACCGTGGCGATATGGCGGTCCTTCCTGTCCAGCGGCTGGCCGCGTTGTGCATAGTTCCACGTCAGCGAGGAAAGCCGACGCTCGATCGTCGACACGGAGTTCGACTTCTTGCCCGCGGTCGCCTTTCCCGAAGCTTGAGCCGTGATGTAGAGGCCGACCACCTGCGGATCTGGTGGAAACATCTCGATACCTTGGCGCCGGCACCAACTGGCAAACTGCTTCCAGTCCGAAGCGTAGGCGCGGCGGGTATTGGCCGAGCTCGCCGCCTCGACATAATCGCGGGCGCGATCGGCGAGCGCCTCGAGATGTGCCGGCAGGTGCGGGCTGGCTGCTGCCGGAAGGGGAGGGGAGGGGGCAACGAGCGGCGGTTCATCCGCAGCACGGCCCATCTCCATGACCATATCGATGATGTCGGGAAGGTCGTCCTCGTCAGGGCTCATGCTGCCTCTCTATAGCGTACGCATTCAATGCGCACATGGTTGCAATGGTGATCGGGAAATTGTATCTATGCGGTCCAAACAATCCGGGAATCGCAGCCATGGCGCGGACAGCCCTTGATGATACTGATCGGATGAACATCCGGGTGAAGCCGGAGGTGAAGGCGCGCCTGTTGCGCGCTGCAGCGCTTCGCCATACCGATCTCACCAGCTTCGTCACCCAGTCCGCGCTGCGCGAAGCCGAAACCGTGATCGCCGAGGCTGACGCCATAAAGGTGTCGGAGCGGGATTTTGGCCGCATCCTTGAGCTTCTGGACAACCCTCCGAGGCCGAACGCGAAGTTGCGTGCTGCTGCGGCAGCACTTCCAAAGAGCCTGTGAGCCTGCCACCTTGGCATGAGGAGGCGATCGCCCGGTCGCACGACCGGAAAGCCTTTGACTGCGGCGATACCGATATGAATGCCTTTCTGCAGCGGTTCGCGCGCCAAGGGCACGAACAGAACGCGGTAAAGACGTTCTGTGCGGTTCCGGATGATGCACCGGAAAAGATCCTGGGATTCTACAGCCTTGCTCCGGCTTCGGTTGAACATCATGCAGTTCCTGCCGCGATGACGAAGGGTCTGGCGCGACACGAAGTGCCGGGCTTTCTGCTGGCGCGGCTCGCTGTCGACAGATCGATGGCGGGCAGGGGGCTTGGTGGTCAACTTCTCCTCGCAGCCGCGTTGCGCTGCATCCGCGTTACTGAGGAAGTCGGGGGTCTGCTGATGATCATCGACGCCAAGAGCGAGCGCGCCGCGAATTGGTATGCGAGCTACGGCGCCGAGCCGCTGACCGACCGTCCAATGACGCTTGTCGTCCCTCTGGCGACCTTTGCCGAAACCTTGAAAACCAGCGGGCACATCTGAGGGCGCGCCGTCGGCCGACGCCCAGGCGGCAGAGACATCATCTTCCACCCCCGTGCTGTGGGACGATCCGGAGGGTCGTCCGAGGCGATTTTTGAGCTTCTGCTCGCTGAAAACGGCCATTTCTTCTATAAAGACGAAAACGAACGATAAGGCAACATTATCATTCGTCTTGTTGCTCCGACAAGCTGTGCGTTTTGACGCGAAAATCGTGGCACAAAGCGCACGACCGCTTTACCCTCCGAACAGATGATTCGCCTCGATCCCGCCACCGCCAATCCGTCCGTGCCGCCGACCGTCCCGGCCTGGGCGCTCGCAAACGCCGGCGCGCCGAGCGGCTGTGACGCCGCCTTCCAGGCCGGCGCCGCCCTGGCTTCGCTCGACACGCTTGGCCGCGCGCAGCCTGCCTGGGCCGGCGCCTGGCGCCAGCGGCTGGCGCTTAACTGCGCCGCCGCCAGCATGCGGCTCGCCGGCCGTGCCGAGGACGCAGCCGGCTTGCGCGACGCCTGGCAGCTTTGCCCGGCGGGCGCCGATCCCGGTCCGGCCGGCGCCATTTTTGGCGCCTGGCGCCAGTTGGTGCTGCAGCCGCCGGCGGTCAGCGCCGATCGGCTGGCAAAAGTGGCCGAGCTGCTCGGGCTCGCCTGGGACAATGAGGCTCTCGCGGACCTCTGCACGCAGATCGAGGAACTGGCGGGGTCGCAGCGGCCGGCGCCATTCGTCGCCGCGGCGATCGCCGCCCACGTCGTTGCAACGCGACCCGACGCTGAGCTGTTCGCGTGGTGGCTCGCCGACCTGGTGCTGGCGCAAAGCCTGCGCTGGCCGCGGCCGCTGCCGCTGCTGATGGCACAAGCCTTTGGGCCGCCCTTCCGCGCACAGGCCGGCGGCAGGCGGATCCGACCCGGCGAGAAAGGTTTTGAGCGGGCGGTCTGCGTTGCGCTGGTTCAGGGAGCGGTCGAGGCCTGCCGGCTGGCCAGCGAGCTGTCGCGCCGCGCCGAAAAACTCCTGTCGGTGGCGCCAAAGCTGCGCGCGAGAGGCGCCGGCGACGTGATTTTTTTGCTGCTCAATGAAGATGCTGTCGCCGGATCGCTGGTGACGAAGAACCTGTCGCGCTTTGCGGCGCGACGTCTGTTCGAACGCTTGCAGCAGCTCGAGGCGGTGCGCGAGCTGTCGGGCCGTACCAGCTTCCGGCTGTTTGGGCTGTAGCGATGAGCCAAGCATCCGCCCGCCGTAATCCGAACGATCAGCCGGCGCTGCTCGACACCGAGCTCGATCACCTGCCGCCCGAATTGCGCTGGCGTGAATGGATGGGTCGCGTCGAAGCGGTGATCTTTGCCGCCAGCGAACCAGTGCCGCGCGACGTGCTGGCGCGAGTGGTGGGAAAAAATTGCAATCTCGACCTGGTCGTCGACGACATCCGCGCCGAGCTCGCCGGCCGCCCCTACGAACTGGTGTCGGTCGCCGGCGGTTGGCAGCACCGGACCAAGAAGGTCTTTGGCGACGTCATCCACGCCGCCTTCGGGACGGCCGCGGGGCAGGGAACAAAAGAGCTGTCCCAGTCGGAGGCGCTTGTCCTGATGTGCATCGCCTATTTCCAGCCGATCACGCGTGGCGAGCTGTCGAGCTTTTTCGGCAAGGAGGTGTCGCGCGATCTGATCGGCGTGCTGCGCGCGCAGGAGCTCATCGCCTCGGGGCCGCGCAGCCCGCAGCCGGGCGCGCCTTACACCTATGTGACGACCAAAAATTTCCTGTCGCAGTTCGGGCTCGACACGCTGCGGCAGCTGCCGGATTTCGAGGCGCTCGAGGACGCCGGGCTGCTGTCGAAGGAAAGGCTGCTCGCTGGTGACATCATCCCAGGGTTTGCAAATATCGGCGATGATGGCGGCAGCGTCGCGCTCGACGAATAAAAGATCTGCATCAAGGCGGGATAATCCACGCGGTCTCGCCGCTCGTCAGATAGACGATTGCGCCACGCATGGCGCCGGTCGCGGACAGGTAGTCACGCAGCTGCTGCACATGTGCTTCGCGCGCAGCAGGTGTGGGATGGACGTCGGACTTCCAATCGATGACAGCGTTGACACGGTCTTCGATGATCGCCAAGGCGTCGGCCCGTCCGCCAATAAGGCTCACCTGATCGCGGCCCCAGATTGCCATCTCGGGCACGAGGTGAGGCCGCAGTTCAGCAATGTGCGGCAAAGCTAGCCCGCGGAGCGCCGCTGCTCCCATCTCATGAGGATCAGGCTGAGGTTCATCGTCATTTGCGTCGGTCACCAATTGATTGAGCAGTTCGCGAGCGCGGTTAACGCTTGGGTCGAGTTCTTCCGCGAGCTCGCCGGTAAGAAGCTCTTCCATCAGCTTGTGAAGGATGACGCCGCGGCGGGCTCCGGCACCGACCACCTCGAAATGCTCAATGTGGCTCTCCGAAGTTACGACGCCCTCGAGAGGGTCGCCGAGCCGATCGGCATCGTGTTGGCTGGGCCGGCGCCATACGATCGGCGGCGCGCTTTCCTCCACGCACAGCTGCTCGGCGGCAAAAATGTCGGAAGACTGCTCGTTCGGCACAGATGCCGGTACCGGTGGCTCCCCCTGTGCGAAGGAAGAGAGGTCGAGCTCGGGAATGTCGCGCTGACGCAGATCTATCGAGCTGAACCAGGAGTCTTTGGACGCCTGAGGGATGTGGGGGAGGATCAGGAGATCCCGTGCGCGTGTGCACGCCACGTACCAGATACGCTCACGTTGATTGGCATCCTCGAGGCTTTCCGCGGCGCGCGCTGCAGCCAGCTCCGGCGGCGCGACGCCCCCCAGCATCCAGTGCAAGCTATTGTCGGACTGCCGATGCACGAACTGATCCGGCCGGTAGAGCTCGGTCGTCGAATTGACCGGAATGACGATTGGCCACTCCAACCCCTTGGCGCTGTGAATGGTCACGATCTCGACGGCATCCTCGGCAGCATCGATGCGTCCTTCCTGCGCCCGGGCCTTGCGCTCCCAATCGTCCTGCAGATCGCGAACGAAAGCGCGCAGGCCAGCGATCGAGTAGCCGCGCGCTCTCTCAATCAACGCGTCGAGGTTGACGAGCGCGCGGGCATTTCTGTTGCGATGTCGCGCTGCCATGATGACGCGAACGTTCAGGCGTTCGATGGCTTCCGCCAAAATCAGGCTTGGGGTCACGATTGAGGCGCGCCGACGAAGCCGCTGCAACTCGACGAGAATATCTCTGGCGACAGCATGCTGCACGAGCTCGGGATCCGTCCGCACAGTGAAAAAGCGTTGGCCGTCGTCTTGCTCGACAAGGGCTGAGGTGATGTCCAGCAGTTCCTGTTCGCTCAGGCCGACTAGCGGCCCTCGCATCAGCGCGCCAAAGGCCAGCGTGTCGGAGGAGTCCGCCAGGACCCGCAGCAACGCCAGAATGTCCTGCGTTTCCTGCCGCCGCATCAGAGTCTGGCCGGCTTGCGAGGATACCGCCAGCCCGCGCTGCTCGAGCGCCCGTTCGTAGCGCCACAGCTCCGTGTGTCCCGGCGAAAGCAGCGCGATGTCGCCGGCCCGGAGCGGCGTGCATTTCTTGTCGGCGCGCTTGATCGACACGTTGCCGATCAAGCTGGCGCAGATTTCGGCAACCCGCTCGGCTTCGGCTTCCCGAAACGTTTCCGCGTAGATCCGCCCCTCTTGCGCAATTTCGACGGAGAAGCGCGCCACGCAGGGAAGCGTGTGTGATTGCTCGAACAGCGTGGGGGCGAGCGGGACATATCTTGGCTGCGCGGGCTTGGCAAAGACCGGCTCGAAGCAGGCGTTCACATGCTCGATGATCGGGCTCAGCGATCGAAAATTGGCCGTGATCTCGAGCACCACCCCACGACCCTGGCTGTCGATCAGCCGGCGACACAGCTCGTAGGCTTCGATGTCGGCGCCGCGAAAACGATAGATCGCCTGTTTCGGATCGCCGACGAGGAAGAGCGCGCCGGGCCGCAGCTCTGATTCCTCCCATCGCGCGAGTCGAGTTTCAGTCGCGGCGATCGAGAACAAAATCTCGTTCTGGATGCCGTCCGTATCCTGGAACTCATCAACCAGGATATAGCGATAGCGCTGGCCGATGGCCTGACGCACCTCTTCGTGGTCGCGGATCAGCGACCGAACGTGGATCAGGAGGTCATCGAAATCCAGGACAGCAGCAGCCCGCTTTCGTGCCTGATAGCTTTCGAGCAGTTGGTCGAGCGAGGCCGACAACGAGCAGACGAGCGTGCTGGCGATATTGCCTACGAGCTCGTTCCAGGCGAGGACGACGTTTTCATAGAGCGTACGGCCGTCACCGGGACCGGCATCGTTGCGGTGAGCGCCGAAGCCCCGAGCAGCCTCATCGTAGGTTTTCAGCTGCAGGCCCTTGCGCTCGAAGAGACGGCCGGTTCCCGGATCGCAAAGCCGCCACAGCGCTCGGAAATCCGCTTCGCTTGCAAGACAACTCAGATAGCGCTCCGCGAGCCGGCGCAATTCGTGCGCTATGTCGGAAAGCCATTTGTCGGGCCCGACGCTCGCATGCCAGCGGTCGAAATCATCCACCGCTTGGACGAAATCGATGTCGGGTCGTGCGTCGGGCGAGGGAGAAATCGGTTGGGCATCGGGGTGCTTGCGCCGAAGGCTCGCGAGTTCCCGAATGAGGTCGACGACCTGAAGGGGGATTTCCTCGGCAAGAACCACGATCGGGTCGCCTTCCGCCGCGTCGGCTGCGAGTCGACGCGAAAACCAAGCCGACAGCTCGGCCATGAACAGATTGTCGGCGACTGTGGCATCGACCACGCGGGCGCCGGGGTCGAGTCCAGCTTGCACGCCATGGCTGCGGATGATCGCCTGGCAAAATCCATGAATGGTCGTCGCCGTCACCTCATCCAGGCGAGGAGAGGCGGCGGCAAGCGCATCGCGCTGCTGCTCCGAAAGGCCATGTGGAAGAACGGACTTCAGAAAAGCAGGAACATCGCCCGCCAGCAGCGTGTCGATCGTCTCCCTGATCCGGCGCGCGAGCTCGCTCGCCGCGAGTTCGGTGAACGTGATTGCCGCGATGTCACCCGGGTGATGGCCGGATGCGAGCATCATCGCCACGCGGCCGGCCATAAGGGAGGTCTTGCCGGTTCCCGCGGCTGCCTCCACCAATAGGATCGAGGAGAAATCGGTCATGGCCCGGCATCGGGCCTCCTGGTCGACGAGCGTCATGTCGAGGCGTTCCACAGCCTGTTGAGCGCCTGGTTGGCCGCTCGGAATTCGGCGGCCTTGCGGCGCAGATAGCTTTCACGATCGGCGGGAAGGGCAAGACGCATATCGTCATAATCGATGTCCTGCTCCCAACGCGGCGCAATCCGGCCGCTGCGCAGGATCGTCATGGCCGCCGATAGATAGCCCACCGCCTCGCCCACCGCGCTGTCGAGCTCGTCCCCCTTCAGTTCGAAAGTTATGGGGTTGTCGGCGAGATAGACCAGGCGCGCCACCACGGTCCTGACTTCAGGCAGCAGCGCGCGGGCCGCGATCGCATAAAGCACGCGTTGCAGCTCTCGCCCCTGGCCCAACGCGATGCGCTGATGCTTTGGAGGCGGCTTGGCGCTCTTGTAGTCGGTGATGCGCGCGCCATCGCCCGTGGCGCGAATATCGAGCCGATCGATGCGGCCGCCGAACACCAGACCGGTTTTCTCGATCGGCACCGCGACCGTCGTGTCCCACGGCGCTTCTTCCTCCGCGGCATCTTCCTGGCCGAAGGGAACCTCCGTCCAGCTACGCGTGTCGGACCTGACTTGATCGTCGGCCGCGAGACCTTTGGCCGTGCGGCGTGCAGCTTCATTCACCGTATGGCGCCACAGGAGTGGAGGCGGAACTGACCGCTGGAGTGGCCATGCGTGCAGGATGGCCGTCGACGCATCGGCGATCGCGGCTTCAATCTCACCGGCGCTGGCGCGCGCAAATCCCGGCGTCGGCTCGAGCGCCGCGATCGCGCCGCTGATCAGTTCATGAACCAGTTCGCCAAATGAGGCCGCACCGAGCTGCAGCGGGTCGGATTGGAACCGAACAGAGCGCCAGCCCAGAGCGTAACGCCAGACGAACCCGAGCGGATCTCGCAACAGCCTTTGGAGCGATGTCGTCGACTGAACCCTCGTCAAAGCTCTCTCAATCGCCGGATGATTGGCTCCCGAAAGGCCGTCATGCGGCGTCAATATCGAAGGCCGTTGCCAGTTGCGCCAGCAAAGCTGGCTTTGGCGAACACGGGCCAGTTGGCCGGCATCGCGGGGTCTTGCCAACAGCCTGTCCGCTTCGCTGAAAGCGTGCTCCGGGATCCGATCGCGCTTGTGAACGATCTCGTCGGAGGGCCAGAGGGAACTGGGTGACAGAACGCCGCCCTTGGCGTTGCGCAGCGAGCGCGACAGAACGAGTTCTTCCTTGGTATGCGCCCGAATAATTTCGAAATGGCGCCGGTCGCGCTCGGCGACCCCCACGGGATGAAGCCTGCGGCGGTCGAGCAAATGGTGCGGCAGCAGCGGGTCGTCGTTTTCCGAACGCGGCCAGGATCGGCTGGTGAGGCCGAGCAGCCGCGTATACGGGCGCGGACATGCGGCCAGTTGCGATGCGGGGCACCAGACGACGCTGTTGGCCGGATCACGCTGGTCGGCGACGCGCAGCGCTTGCAAGGAGAGCGCGATGGCTTGTACTGGCGCGCTTCGCAGAGCCTCCTCCCATATCGCCAGGCTGGCGCCGCCTAGCAACCGCGCTCCGGCCTCTTCCGCTATGTCGGCGCCGCGCGTGAGGAGTTCGAGAACGGGAAGCAGGATTTGCTCGGCCAATTCGCCGTCGTCTCGCCGCGGCCTCGCCGCGGCCAGGACTTCTCGCCACTGGTCGAGGCTGCGCAAGGCGGCGTTTCGCGGGATTGCGGCGAACCAGTCCGGCGGCAGCCGGCTGGCGAACGGGTGCGCGGGCAGACGCCGGATCAAGCGCCAGACCCGTTCCTGGTTGAGCCCGTTTGCGAGAATGTCGGCCAGCGCAGCACAGGCCTGGCCCTCCGGCGTGCTCAGAGCGGGCACCCCATGAGAGAAATGCAACGGCAACCCGGCGCTTCTCGCATAAGCCAGAAAATGATCGTCCCAGTCATGCGTCGAAGTCGCAGCGATCGCGATGTCCTGCGCTTGTACCTTTCCGGTCGTCAGCAACTGCCGGGTCCAACGCAGCGCCTCGATAACCTCCGACTTCGGGTCCGCGTTCGCCTCGGCGGACGTACGGACCGGAATTGTCCCCGCCCTTCTTTGGATCGACCCTCTAAACCATGCGTGCTCGACAGGCGCAGGCAGTTCCCAAGTGAGGTCGGTGACGCGAGCGAGCTCATTGAGAAGAGGCCGCCAGAGCGGATCGACGTCCACCACTCCCGAAAGCGTGACCGGACCAAGCAGGCTACGCGCACGATCGATCCGCCCTTTGGCTGCATCACGAAGATCGCGCGGCAGCATATGCGCAGGTGGGATGTGATCGCGAACGTAGGTCTCGATGCGATGAAGGTCACCGAACCGAGGCGTCTCGCCCCCCATTGAGGACAGGTCGAGATCCGCCCGCCAGGCGCTATCCAATGCATGGAGAACGGCGCGCGGCATCCCTGGCAGCCTGGCGACCATTCCGATGTCGTCAAAGCTCTCGGAAGCGAGCGCGGCCTGAATTGCCGGGTAGAGAACGTCGGTACCTGCCGGTGTGGCGAAGCCGCCGACCAGACGCGCCGCAAGCAGAGGCAGAGTTACGATCTCGTGACCAATTGCTCCGCCCCGCGCCGCAGCGACGCGGGCGCTGCGAAGCGCAAGCATGCCATCGACGACATCAGTGGAGCGACTAGCCATCGTGGTTTTCGTCGTGTTGTTCCAACCAGAATTGTGATCGCCCAAATTCACCGGCTATTGAAGCTCAGAGAAAGAAAAATGCCATGGCCATGGGGATCGAAAGTGTGGAAAAGGTAACATCGTCTTGTGTCGGTAGGGCTCGCTGAAATATGCATTGATTGTTCGGGTCTAGCCGCGCATTATCCCGAGGGGGCGGGGACATGACGAAATTACAGCGCGTTACTGATGTCGATGTTGTGGCGGAGATTCCGCCACAGTTCGAGAAATACGCTGACGCTGCGATGCTTCGCCTGCAACTGCTTTATCCTTCTTGCCGCTTCGCGAGGGAGGAGGGCGCGATCTCAATAGCCGCACCGAGCGGCATTGCCCGAGATCAACTGCGCAAGGACATCTTGCACATCGTCTACCGCGAGAAAATCTACGCGGAGACATTGCCAATGCGCCAGGCGCTTGTCGCTGCGGTCACAGGCCAATGAACGTCTGGCCGCTGAAGTTTCGCGAGATGCCGGACGGCTCGGTGCTGTTCTGCGATGACGCTGGCGGATTCTTCAGGTCGGACCAGGCTTTCCTGGACCGCTACGCCGGCGATAGCCTATCCGCCGCCGACTGTGCGTTCCTGAAAGAAGGGAATCACGGTTATGACAGGGAATTCGACCTACCCTGGACATCCTTCGCATATAGATGGGCCCGGCGGCAGTCCAAGCCGAAGAAAATGAACTACGTCATCCTCGTGCCGACGCTCCGCTGCAACCTTGCCTGCGGCTATTGCCAGGTTTCCCGCGCCCCTGAAAATGCCCGCGGGTTCGACTGGTCGGCTGAAACCCTTGCGGGAGTCCTCTTGTTTCTCGGCGGTCTGGAAGGTCCCGACATCAAGATCGAGTTCCAGGGTGGCGAGCCCCTATTGCGGGTCGACTTGTTGGAAGCAGTCCGCGGCTTCTGCCGGGAAAAGTTTTCCCAATCCCAATTCGTCGTCTGCACCAACCTGCAGGCACTGGACGAGCGTGCATGGGCTTTCCTGGATGCCAACGACACCTTCATCAGCACCTCCCTTGACGGAGACCGGGTATCGCATGAGCGCCAGCGCACCCACAATCGCGAAGCCACAGATGCCTTCTTTCGAAATATCGAGGCAGCCGTTTCGCGCTATCCAACGGGCAAGATCTCGGCATTGCCGACGGTGGATGTCGCCAATCCGTCGGATTTCGAGGCACTGCTGGATAACTACGAGCGCTACGGAATCCGGTCCGTCTACCTGCGCCCGATAAACCATCAAGGGTTTGCGCGAAAGATTTCGCAAGGCAGCAATGTCCTCGCGCGCTGGACCCGGCTTCATTGCGAATTCATCGACCTGCTGATCGCCCGCAATTACAGGACTGGGCGCTGCATGGAGGAGTACTACTTCAGCCAGTGCCTAAAGCGCGTTCTCCGCTCCGATGCCGACAATCACGTCGACATCCGCAATCCGAATTTCTTCGCCTCCGACTACGTCGTCATAGATCACGACGGCCGGTTCTATCCGTCAGACGAAGCCCGGATGCTGTCCAGGATCGGCCGGATCGACCTCAGCATTGGCGATGTCGGGACGGGTATCGACCGGGAAAAGGTCAACGTCCTAGATTCGCGAGCGTTCAACCATTTCGACCCGGATTGCATTCACTGCCCCTATCAGCCCTTCTGCGGCACCGACGTGATCGACGATATTTCCCGCTATGGACGGGCCGACGTTCCGCGGCCTGACACATGGTTTTGTGGGCGGCATCTGTCGCTCTTCGACAAGGTGTTCGAGGTCCTTTACCGCAAGGATGAGCCTGCCCGAGCGTCGGTTGCCGCTTGGCTCGGCGTCGGCGGCTGGGACGACAGCATGGCTGCGACGCACCAATGATACCCCTGCGCATCAAGGTGGAGGCAAACGCCGACCAGCCTTTCGTGGTCCGGCTTCGCTCGTTTGAGGCCAATGCATGGGAGCAAAGAACCGAACAACTAAATCCTTTCGACGCGGCGCTGGAGCACGTCGGCCCTGAAGGCGCCGACTACGTCGGCGAGGCCGGTCGGATACGTATCCTTGGCATCGACCCTTCCGAGGTCGATGGCGACGTGCTGCTCGTAAACCCGCGGCGCGGAACCGCGGAGCGCCTTATTCGCAGTTCGTCGCAGCACAACACCTTCCTGGTAACCGAGCGGTGTGACCAGGTTTGTCTGATGTGCTCCCAGCCGCCCAAGAAGCATCATGTCGACCTGTTTCCGTATTTCGAGGCCGCGGCGTTGCTGGCTCCGGAAGGCGCGACGATCGGTATTTCCGGCGGTGAGCCGACGCTTTTCAAGGCACAGCTTTTCGATTTCTTGCAACGGGTCTTGTCCGAGCGCCCGGACCTTTCTTTCCATGTCCTGACGAACGGCCAGCATTTCGGCGAAGGCGACTTGGAAGCGATCGGCCGTATCGATAGGGGCAGAGTGGTTTGGGGCATCCCCCTCTATTCCCGCGATCCTGCCGTCCATGACGAGATCGTAGGCAAAGCGGGCGCGCATGCCCAGCTGTTGGAGAACTTGGCGCTGATCTGCCGGGTCGGAGCGCAGATAGAGCTCCGCACCGTCCTGCTGCGCCCGAACGCTGACGGGCTTCCCCGTTTGGCAAGATTTATCACTTCCACTCTGCCGTTCATCCGGACATGGGCGGTCATGCAGATGGAGAACATCGGATTCGGCCGCATGAACTGGAAGACCCTCTTCTACGACAGTTCCGAAGGCTTCGACGTCGTCGGCCGTTCCGTCGATCTCGTGAGAGGCCGAGGAATAAACGCCTGGCTTTACAATTTCCCGCTCTGCACGGTGCCGGAGCCATACCGCCATCTGGCGCCGTCCACGATCTCCGACTGGAAGCGCGCCTATCGAGATGAATGTGACGGATGCTCGCTGAAGGCTCGGTGCGGGGGATTTTTCGAGTGGCATCCGGCTAACCACGGTTACGGCAATTTGGGGGCTATCCAATGAAGAAGCGGCTTTTCGCCATACCGTCGCTGCTTGCGGCGGGTTTCCTGCCAGCCAATGCGCAGGCGTTGCCGACCAAGCCAACGTTGGACGGAGATCCCGGAAGGCCGAAATCCCTCTTCGACATCTTCAAGCTTGACCACCTGTACACGCTGGCCGGACATCGCAGCCACAGCAGTCACAGCAGCCATAGCTCGCACTCGAGCCATAGATCGTCGACGGGCGGCTATTCCTATATCCCGCCCGCGCCGAGCGAGCCGGCTCCGTTGTATAGCGCTCCTTCAATGCCCGCGCCGACCTACCAGGCGCCCGCAATCGCCCCTACGCCTGCGCCGCTCAGGACGCTGCCGGGCAATACCTACAAGTTCAAGGAAATCGTCCAGGAGGTCCAGTTCGCCCTGCTCGCATTCGGCTATTACAGCGGTGAGATAGACGGCGAGATGAATCCTGAGTTGAGGGCGGCGCTGCTGCGCATGCAGGCGGACTACTCGCTGAAGGTAACCGGGACGATCACGCCGGAGACGCTGACTGCGCTGAGGATAGAGGCCAGATAGAGGCTCATACCGTGCAGGGGCCAACGTCGAACGTCATTCCGACGAGTTTCTAAATGCGGCACGACAGCGCGATCAAGGCGGCTCTGGTTGCCCTCTTTTCCAAACCGCGCGTGCTTGGTTCTCATACTAGCCGTCCACTTCGCGCCTCTTTAAGCCCGTTCGCACCGCATTGATCTTCGCATGAAAGTGGTCGTTCGATCTGCGGGCGGATCCACAGCCCCCTACTCCATTTGAGATGTACAGCGGGACGCTGAACGCGTCAGGAGGCCGAAGGTCCTGGCCGGTGGATCAACGTCAAGCCGTCCGGCTTTCCGCCGAACCCACTCTTTGATCCGTGCCGCTCGGCTTCAAAGCCCAAGCCTACGAAATCGTTGCCAGCATCACCTTGTAATGAAGACCCGCAACTTGCTGAATAAGCGGTGCAACGCCATTTTGGCCTTTAGCCACCGTGAGACTGGCTTGGCGTCACGCGCAACATGCCGAGCGATCTGCGAATGCATGATGTTGGCCGCCTGGGCGCCGGTAAAGGCGGGGAGCCACTGAACGTGGCCAGCGCTGATAACGTAGTGCGACTTGCACGGCGCATCGAACACGCCAATGGACGGCCGAATTGTCGCGTAACCACCTTCGTCCCGGACTTCGTGACTATCGGGCACCAGGAGGGTGATGCGATGGCCGCAGCCGCAGGCGCACAGCAGCCCTGCGAGTTCAAACTCCTGGGTGTGGTAGACGATACCCTCCCGCATATCAGTGGGGATGCGGTCCACGAGTTGATAGCGATAGCTCATTTCGCACTCACCGGCCGGTCGATCTCGAAGGACGATGTCTCGAAGATGATCGAGGGAGCCTCATCCAGACGGTCATAGATCGCAAAGTGCTGCTTGAACCGAACCACCGCCAAAGCAGCGTCGAGAGCGTTCAATTCTGCAATCTGCCCCTGTCGGCGATATTCGCCTCCCTCTGGATCGCTACCAGGTAGGAAGACAGTTCGCGCGGTTGCTTCATAAGCCGCTCGATCGACACCGGTGACTCTAACGACACCGTTCAAACCTACCGGTGCTCGGTTAAGCCCCATCCCGCAGTCTACGAAGGGAATCCCATTGGCGCTCAGCCAATCTGCGATGAAGATGCGGGAGGCACCGTGGTCGATTGCCAGGAACACGAAATCAAAGCTTCGAAGCCGCTCTACGTTTGCCTTGGTCACCTGCTCGGGGACCGCCGTGATGTTGGCGTGCCATTGTCCGTATTGCTGCCCCAGGGCATCGACCTTTCTCGACCCGATGGCCCGCTGAATAAACCCTGGAAAGCGGAAGATGGTGTGCACGTGCACCTTATCATCGTCGAACAAGGCAATCTCGGCCAGATGCGTGCGGGCGATGAAGTCCAGAATGTACGAGCCCGTACCGCCAAGCCCGACGATAGCAACTCTTTTGCCTTCAAGCAGCCTCGACACGTCGTTCATGTGATACCTTGCAGACAGCGTATCGGGAAAACGCAGAGGTGTGCCCTGCTCCGCCGCCTTGACTTTGATGGCTTGCAGTGGCGTTGCGTCCGGAAAAACTGCCAATGCGGGGCCGGTGATCGTATCGATATATGTTTGCACCTTCTCTTCGAACGAGATGTAGGAACGCATCTGACCCGCCGAGTCGAGGAGCTTGTACGAAAACGAACTGTCCGTCTCAAAGCCCTCGGCAACTTTGACCTTGTCTGCCCCTCCACCAAGGCGAAGTTGGCGACCGTTCTGATCGTGCGGGCGCCCCCCACGGAACCAAGCCTGATGACTTTTTGGTGAATCGAGAACTCCTTCCGCCGACAGATCGACGGGACTTGCCCAATCTCCGTGCGCAAGCTCGCCCCGCTCATTCAAATAGGGTAGGCCATAGATGAGAAAGTAACCGCCCACGAAATCGAGCAGGTAACCTTGCTCTTCAAGGTCTTGGACAAACCGGTTACGATTCGCCAGTTCCCGAAACTCTGAACCGCATGCCATCTTTTACCATCACCTCGTTGCCCGGCGCGAGTGTCCCGCTCACATTGTTGGAGTGACCCCGCGAGTACTTGATAAGGTATTCATTGGAGCCAGCCCCTCCATCCGAAAGATAGAGTGCGACGACCTCGTCGTACGAGATCTTCTCTTTTGCCACCTCATGATCGTCTTGATTGACGGTGATGGTGACAGTCTTCTCGGGCTTTCCGGCCATAACTGGCTACCTCGCAGAGAATGTTAGGCTTGTGGTCTGGCGCGCGAACCTGCTTGGCTCGCGTTCCGGTTAGTGCTACTCGTTCCACTAATGGGAACGATTATTCGTAGGTAGCACAGCTGCACGCTCGGCGCAAGTGATCGTTCCATATTTGGGAACTATGTGGATCGTCAGATGCGGCTGATGGGTATCGCGAAGCTGGAGGGCCTCGCCCAATGCGGGGTCGACGGCATGGCTGGCGCCGTCTCGGCCCTGCTTACGGAGCTTGCAGTCTCGGAGTGGCGAACCGAAGCAGAGTTCGTAGCCCGGTTTCCTTTCGCCAGCTGCGGCATGGGTGGGGTGCGTATTCCCATGGGGGAGGCTCACTGTGTCGAGCTCATCATCAAGTATGACACCGGTATGGTTCTGGTTGCCTTTGCGGGGGCGACAGCTGGACGCAAGACCGGCACAACAGGGAGACGAGCGGCATGACGATACGACCGATCAGAACAAAGGGCGACTACGATAAGGCTATGGCGCGCGCGCGTGTGCTCATGGTCCGCGACGACCAGGATTCCATCGACGAGCTCGACGTGCTTCAGGTGCTCGTCGCAAACTGGGAGCGGACACATCATGCTATCGCGGCGGTCACGCCGGCCGATGCCATTCGCTTCCGCATGGGGCAGACCGGGCTAAAGCCACGCGACCTCGTTGCCTATCTGGGGACAAAATCGCGTGTCTCCGAGGTCCTGAACGGCCAGAGGCAACTGACTGTCGACCAGATACGGGCATTGAGCCAGCATCTGTCGATTCCAGTGGAGTCACTGATCGGGCCAACACGACATGAGCCGAAGTCTCGACCTTCCGCTACCTCGGTTGCGGCGGTCGAAAAGCTCCGGAAACTTGGGGTGATGAAGGCGAAGGAGGAACTCTCAGCCTTTCTTTCGCGCGCCGGCAGTCTTGGTCCGGCTGTTGCTATGCTTCGGAAGACACGTACAGAGCGCACTAACGCCAAAACCGATTTTGGTGCTGTCGAAGCATGGTGTGCCGCTGTACTGGTCATGGCAGACAAGGTGTCGGTGAAGCCCCGCAAGACACTTGACGCGGCGGCGGCCCGCCAGTTGGCTAAGGTGAGCGCTGAGCCCAACTGGCCGTCTTTAGTGAGAAGCAAGCTAGCGAGTCTGGGCGTTGCATTCGTCGTTCTCGAACATCTACCTGGAACCTACATTGACGGAGCTGCTATGTGTCGCCGCGACGGGACACCTGTCATTGCAGTCACCCTACGCCACGATAGGATTGACAATTTCTGGTTCACCGTGCTGCACGAGTTCGCCCATGTCTGCTGCCATTTGAGCGAAGATCGAAAAGTCATTCTGGACGACCTCGAAGTCAGCCCTGTCGACGGGATCGAAGCTCAGGCTGACGCCTTTGCAAGCAACGCTTTGATTCCGGAAAAGTACTGGAATGAGCATATCTCGGAGCATAGCACTGCGGACGATCTGCAGCTGGTAGCAAGCAGGGCAGGCGTACATCCCGCTATTGCTGCCGGGCGCTGGCAGTATCGCTATGGCGACTACCGGCGCTTTAGCAAGTTACTCGGACGGGGCGAAGTGCGGGAAGCGTTGAGAGGGCAGCGGCGGGTGTGACCGGGCGCCATCTCGGCTGGTTCCCTGCTTAACTCCGCTTCATTGCCAGGCTCATCCTCAGCTCTTGGGGGAGGCATCCGCTTGCTAAAGGCAGCCTATGGCCAAAGCGATTTCTCGACACGCGAGCAGTGGCTTTGCGCCTCACGTTGACCGGCTACTATGAGTTCGCCAAGCTCAGGCTGGCAGTTCCGTTCATTGCCGATGACATCCTGGAAACCTTCGACCATCTCCGGTCTGAGGAGGTTTTCCGATTGCTCGGCGAGATGGCCCGTGTTGGCCAGGTGATCTACCTCACCCATCACCGGCACCTATGCGACATCGCCAGGGCAGTTGTTCCTAACGTGGCCATCCACGAGCTCGGGTAATTCAAACGACATTGTTTGTTGGCGCGTTCTCGAGGCACGTCGCATGCGAACGCCCTTTCGCGTCTAGAAGCGGACGTAGAGGTAAGGTTTGAAACGTCCTAAGGCGGCCGAGGTATGGAGCGTGCGTCCAGATTGACACCTCCTATAACTTGAGATCGCAAACCAGTTGTGGATTGGATCATCTCATCACGGGCAAGGTGAATAGGCTTGGCTATACTGTTGACCGCCGACTCTTGCGTACCTCGCGCCGGAGCGTGGAGGGGTACATGGCCGACGATCAGACAGGGAGGACTTTTAGGTTCCTTCGGAACGGCAACGCGGAGCCGGAAGCACTTGATTGGATAAAGGGCGCTGACATCGCTCGTCAGGCTATTTCCGAGTCGATGAACGCCAGAAACATCGCTTTCCTTCTAGGTGCCGGCTGCTCATCGCTAATGAAGGCGGGCGCCGAAGTCGGCATTTCGACGATGGCACCCCTGGCCAAGGAGTTCTGCAGCGAAACCCTAGCGGCACGAGCGGCGGGATTCTACTCTAGCCCGACGGCCGATGCTGGTGGAAGTATTCGTAACGCTTCAGCGACACTGGTCGAGGAGGAAGTTGAAGATATCTGGGACAGCGACGGCCATGGCGACGATCCGTCTGGGATACCGCTGGAACCGGACCCCGAAACGGCTATCGAACAGGGGTCCGAACCAGCGCCGTGGAGACTAACCAGAGCGGAGCTTGAATATCTCGACACCCTTGGGATTGACCTAGAGCAGGGCTACAACCGGAACCTCGAGCGTCTGATGGAGGTGCTGTTCGCCCAGCGCTTCGTGCTACGCCAGAGCGGCATCGCCGCACATTGGCCTGCCCGCGATCTGGTCGAAGGTGTTATCCAGAAAGTCCAAGACTTTCTCTGGTCACGCATTACTCAGGGCGCGTTCGCCAAGGGCGACACAGAAGTTCGTGACCTCTACGAACGCTTCTACAAGAAGCTGGTCCTACGCGACCGGTCGCTCCCGCGGCCTTGGGTATTCACGACCAATTATGATCACTTCAACGAGATGGCGATGGATCGCCTCGGCATTCCTTATGCCAACGGCTTCTCAGGTGTAGTCGAGCGGCGTTTCAACCCGGCAAGTTTCCGCTACGCCTTGGCGGAGCAACTGGACGTGGCCAGCCGGAAATGGACGGCCGTGGACGCCTTCGTATACCTTTGCAAACTGCACGGTTCCGTGACCTGGTCCGAGGATAATCACGGGCTGTTTCCGATCAGGGAGATGTGGCCGCCGATAGAGTCCAAGCGGATGATGATATATCCGACGCCGGCGAAGCAGAATTCGTCCTTGGGATCTCCCTATGCCGACCTATTCCGCGAGTTTCAGTCGCGGATTGTCCGTGAGCAGAGCGTCCTCATGACCGCGGGATACGCCTTTGGCGATGAGCACCTCAACAATATCATCTATCAGGCTCTTACCATCCCGACTTTCCGACTGGTGATCTTCGCCGATCCCAATATGCAGGGCGAGATCGCCAAACTGCGGTCGCTGCGCGACCCGCGCATCTGGATCATTGGCGGCGACGGTCCGGAGGAAGGAACCCGAGCACATTATTTCAACATGATCGTGGAACACTTCCTGCCGCAGCGGCCAAGCGACCGGGTCGACGATGCAGTCCGTAAGGTGCTCTCCAACCTTGTGCCCGCGAAGAAGGATGGCGAGGAATGAGCCACGACGATCGCAAGCGTGCGATCGGCAAGGTCATATCGGTAGCCTCCGATCGCTTTGTAGTCGAGATGCACGCTGGAACGGACAACTTTACCGTGGTCGGATTCGACGACGTGCACTATGTCGCTCGACTCGGCTCTTTCCTCATGATCCCAGCGCAGTCGGAGTACATCGTTGTCGAGGTCGTAGGTCTTCGAGAGCGCGACACTAGCTCGCCCTCCGACCGGGGCGACTTCGATCGGGCTGGCTCTTCCAAGTATCTCGACGTTGTCCCGGTCGGTATGCTGCCAACGCGGGGCGGCGGGTTCCGCTTCGGTGTTTCACTGTTTCCGTCGCTTTACGCGGACGCTCTCTACGCCCTCGACGGCGAACTTGATCGGATCTTCGAAACCGAGGCCGCCATCGAGCCATCGGTTGGTCTAGGCGGAGATCCATGCCAGCCCGAAGGTGCGACGCGCTACAGGGTGCTGCCAATCGGCAGATCGGTGGTTTTCGAAGGCTATGACGTCAAGGTTCGCCTCGACGAGTTCTTCGGTGGGCACGTTGCCGTGCTCGGCAACACAGGCAGCGGCAAATCCTGTACCGTCGCCGCCGTAATGCAGTCACTTTTCGAGAAGGTCGACGAGCATCATGCCCGCGGCGCCACCTTTATCGTGTTTGACGTTAATGGTGAATACAATGCAGCGCTGGAGGATTTGGCGAGCGAAGGCGCCATTGGTGTCGACCGCGTTGTTCTGGATGGGACCACCAGTGGTTTTCGTTTGCCGCACTGGTTCCTCGAGTTGGCTGAATGGGAGCTTCTGCTTCAGGCGAGCGAGCGCACCCAAGTCCCCGTCCTTCGGATGGCCTTGGGCCTCGCGACACTCTTTTCAGGCGAGAGGACCGCGGAGCTCGCACGTATCCGCAACCATATCCTGGCCAAATGCATCAGCCAGATACTGCGGGATGACTCCTCCAGTCCATCTAAGCATGACCGCATTATCGGCATCCTCCAGCGCTTCAATACCGATGAGATCAACGCGGATACCGTCCGCCCCTTCGTCCGGATCAACTACGGCCAACTTGCGGATTCAGAGGGCCTGAGTGACTACCTAACCGGTGACGACGGCTTTGAGCTCGACGATCTCAAAATGCCCAACTACCGCAACCTGCCGTTCGAATTCGCAGCACTTGGGGAGGCCATCGACCTCGCGATCCTTTATGCGGAAGCGCACGGCAACCGGCAAATCCGAGACTACTGCTCCCAAATGGTAACTCGCTTCCAAGCCCTGGAAGATCGCAGGGAGTACGAATTCCTTCGGCATGAGGCAGATGACCTAGCCGAGAACGTTGGAGAGCGCGACTTTCTTGCCAAGCTCGTCGGACTAGCAGTGTCCGGCGAGCGACAGACCAAGGCCAAACAGATCATCATCATCGACATGAATGACGTCGAGGACGAAGTCGTCGAACTCGTTAGTGCGGTAGTCGCCCGCATGCTGTTCCGGCTGCTGCGCCGCGCCGATCCGCGAAACCGCTTCCCGATCCACCTTCTGCTTGAGGAGGCTCACCGCTACATCTCGGCGACACCATCGCGGTACGCTGTCGATGCGACCAAGATATTCGAGCGAATCGCCAAAGAGGGTCGCAAATACGGCATGTTCGTCATGCTAGCGTCGCAGCGACCCAGCGAGCTGTCCAAGACAGTGCTTAGCCAGTGCTCAAACTTCCTGGTTCACCGTATTCAGAACCCGGACGATCTTTCGCAGATCCGGCAGATGACCCCGTTCATTTCGGACGCAGTGTTGAAGCGGCTACCGTCGCTGCCAAGGCAACATGCCTTGGTGTTTGGAACCTCCGTCAACCTTCCTACGACCTTCAAAGTGCGCGAGGCAGTTCCAAGACCCAAGAGTGACGACACCAGAGTTGTCGACCTCTGGTTCCATGAGGAAGGACGGCCAGCCGAGATTCGGCTGAACCCTCCTCTAACCGGAGGAACAGTTGTTGAGGCTAACGGCGAGGAGCCGGAGGGTAGAGGCGATCCATATGACGTTCGAGATGAACTCGCCTGACCTCCCTGGCGATTTGACTGTTACAAGGGATCAGCAAATACAATGATTGTGACATGAGCGACATCGACACCGAACACCAATTCAAAGGCGACCCCTTTTTCGAAATTATTCACGACGGGGAGTGGAATGCGACACTCGGCCGCCAAGGCCACGAGGAGAATTATCTCGACGGATACATTGAGGCTGCCATCGAGCTAGCCGATGCGATCGTGGAGAAGAAGCTCTACGAAAAACGCGACACGCTGATCCTGCCGATCCTTTATAACGCGCGGCACGCGACGGAACTCAACATCAAGTTTGCGTACGAAAAGCTTATTTCCGCTGGCGCGATCAGGGACGACGGCCATGGGCTCGATCACAACATTTCTGCCTATTGGCAGCACCTCCGCGACTCAAACGTGGGCGATATCAAACTTCGCCATATCGTGGCAGCGCTTGAGGTTTTTGTGCGGAGCCTAGCTCGGATAGATGCTGATGGACAGGAGCTGCGGTATCATCGCAATCGCGACAATGACCTCAGCCTTGAGAAATTCTCCATCGTCAACTTAAGCCTTGTGCAGAAGAGCTTGCGCGAACTCCATGCGCTTCTTTCTGATCTCAAGTACCGTACACTGGACTTCGTCGATGAGCGCGCCACAGGAACCTTTACCGCAGCCTGTTCGCGACGCGATCTCAACGCGATTGCCAGAGCGTTGCTCCCTAGGGATCGGTGGACCGATGCTGCGTTTGACGAAGTCAAGACAGCGATCCGGCAACGCTTCGGGCTGAGCAGCAATGAACTGAGTAAGGCTTGCAAAGAGATCCAAAGAACTCGCGAGCTGGCCGCGTTGATCGGCATCGAAACTCCCCTTCTGTACCTTACCGATGACGATGTGATGTGGGTGATTGGGCAATGGCGTAGTTTGCACCCAAAGCGAAGTCAGGACGACACAGATATTGAGTTCGATTATTTCGATATTTCACGCTTGGAAGAGATGCAGGAACGGGGCAGGCTCTACCAAGAAGTTATTAACGCTGTTAATCAGCGTCTTGATAGCGGCAAGCTCGCTGATTTTGAAGTTATGTTCTACCGAGAGCGCGACCGTATTCCATCAGAGTACTACGACAGGATGGTGGCAGCTAAGCTGGAAGAACATGCTGCCGCCAAGGATAGCAAAGCCGAGATTCGTCACCTTCTTGAAAAGACAAACTTGCTCCAGAATGTGCGCGGCTCGGCGATGAGGTTAGGTCGGGTCGCCCTTGCAGCAGCACTTCAAGATATTTGATGCAATTTGAGACAAAGGGCCGAAGTCGGGTTCTGGCTGCAAATGGCTCGGTAGCCGAACGGCAGCAATACGCTGAGCGCCACCCGAAGCCGGACCGTCGGCCCTCCAACCACTTACAGCGGCCGCCGATCACCCAACCGAGCCCAAGTTGCTGACGTCGAAACACGTAGGCTCTAATCTATGTTCGCCTTTTGTGCTTCGAAAGTCGTATAAAGGGCAGTCTGGAATTTTTCGGGGACTGGCCTGACACGGTGACTTTCAAAGGAGCATTATCTTCGAGTAGCGGACAACAATTTTGTCCTGCCGGAAGCGGCGCTCCAAGTCGCCCCGCCGGCGCTGCCAATCTGAAATGTCCACTGTTGGCGTCATCACCTCGAAGACGACAATTTCGTCGCTTTCTGTTTCTCCGCCGTCCTTCCAAAGACCTTGCGCAGGTGCCTGTAGATAGGCGGTCACGCCTTCGAAACGAGCCGCTAGCTCTTCTTTCAGACGGTCGAATTCTCTCCCGGGGAAGGGTTTGCCTTGGTTGTCTGAACGGGGCAAGAGGATTTGGACGAGATACATATGGCCGCCGTGCTGCGGCTCTCAGTTGGATTTGCTTACGACGAGTGTGATCTGCGGATCGGCTCGATAAAGGAAACGGGCGACGCTCGCCCGTTGTTGTCACACTTAGCGATGTCGGGGTCCAAAATACGGTTCAGCCGTTGGACCGAGCCGCTACCTATTTCAACTCCCTAGGCGCGTTTCACTCCCTCGCATGAGTCAAGATGCGGAATAGCACCCACTGAGAGATCGCTTCGCGCAACCTGGTGAAAAGGTTGCCTTCTTTGTCGATGGCGGACCGAACTTGAACAGCAGCCCATCCGGCTTTCATCGTCCCGCCGACATGGCAATGGCAAACAACAGCGTGCAACTGCCAATCTGTTAGCTCGAAGAAGCGCTTGGCTTCGCCATATGTGTCGGTTTTCAGCCCCTCCGCGCGCAACATCGGATCGGCGAAAGCGATGCTGAGCGCGGAGCCCAGCGACTGGGCTTTGTCGCGCACATCCAAGGTCATGTATTCCGTGCCGGGGAAAGCGGCGAGGCACTGTTCGGGATTTTGCTCGAGCAGCCTTGCCCAATGTTCCAGGCGCTGATTGCGTGTCATAGCCGGAAGTGATGCCGCGACTTCCGCGACCTCATGCAGTTCTTCGATGGTCTGATGTTTCATGGCCGTCTCCTGTTGGCGAGGCGCTCTGCCTGCATGTTGCACAGGTCGGAATGGGCCTCAGTCGTCCCTATGCATGCGAACCTGCAATGGGGCGGGAAGTTCCGTGGCCGGAAAAATTTGCCGCCGCCCCTACATTGCCCCCAATGTCCCGGCGGCTCAGGCCACCCAGCAGCGTGCTAGTGCGGTGCTTGGACTAGTCGTTGGAGCAAGGGTAATGCTTCAGATCTTTGTAAGGGGTGATGTCCAGATCCCCGGGCACGCGGCGAAGCTGTTCGGCTGCGACTACTCAAAGCAAACGGCACTCGTCCGTTCCGGCTTACACAACCGCTGTCACCCATAGCGCGGTCTTCTAAACTGGAACCAATTGCCGATTAGCAGATTCTCTTGCGGAGTGAGTGCCTGATCCAAGAAGGAGCTCGTCATGGGAAGCACGTCAGACAAGGTTAAGGGCAAGGGTAACGAGGTCGCTGGAAAGGCGCGCCAGGCCGTGGGCAAGGCCGTGGACAACCACGAGGAACAGGCCAAGGGCAAGGTCCAGGAAACCAAGGGCAAGGCCCAGGTTGCGAAGGGTCAGGTCAAAGACGCGGTGAAGAACTTCGTCGACAAAGCCTGATTGTCGATATCCAGCTATCAGTTAGCCTGCGGCGACGCGGCTTTTCCTTAGAAGGGAGAAATCCGCCTCGGGACGGCGTATTCCCCAGTCGGGAGGCTCCAACAGGCAGGCGGCTGTTCTGCCGACAGAAACTCAAGCCTCATGCGGCAGCTTTCCGCGCAGGCGAGCGGCGCTTGCCGCCGGTCCTTGACGTAAACTTGCGCTTTGAAAGGTGCGCAAGCAGGGCCGCCAGACACATCGCGTTGAGGACTCGGTCTCTTGGGACGCCTCCCTTGCGCGCCATCTCGACACCCCAATGCATGTGGTCCAGTTCGCGGATCGAATGCGCGTCCGGATTGATGCTGAAGATGCATCCGTAGTCGAGTGCCTTCTGATGCCACCGCCAATCGAGATCGAGTCGCCACGGATGCGCGTTGATTTCGACCGCGACGCCATATTTCGCGCATGCTCGCAGGACTTTGTCGACGTCCAGATCATAGCCGGGACGACGCAGCAATTGGCGGCCGGTCATGTGCCCGATGATTGCCGTGAGGGGGTTCGCTATTGCCGCAATGATACGTTCCGTCTGCTCTCTCTCCGGCAACCTGAAGCGGCTGTGCACGCTCGCGACAACGAAATCGAACTGCTTCAAGATGTGGTCCGGATAATCAAGCGTGCCGTCCGCCAGGATGTCCGCCTCAATGCCCTTGAGGATGCGGAATTTTCCACCATACCTCTTGTTCAGCCGATCGGCTTCGCGGTGCTGTTCAGCAATCTCCTGCAACGTGAGCCCACCTGCGTAGTGGGCGGACTGCGAATGGTCTGCGACGCCATAATATTCGAACCCGCGCTCACGGGTCGCTTCCGCCATTGCCTCAAGCGTCTCGGCGCCATCGGATGCGGTGGTGTGCGAATGGAGAATGCCATGCAGATCTTCGTCCCGGACGAGGGTAGGGAGTTGCCGCCTCGCTGCCCGCTCAATCTCGTCCCTGCCTTCGCGCAGTTCAGGTTCGATGAACTGCAGGTCCAACGCTTCGTAGATTTCCGCCTCTGTCGCTGACGCGACGAGCTTTCTCCCGCGGTAGAGCCCTTCGGGTTTGAGGGCGAACCCCCTCTCGGCCGCGTACCTCCTCAACCGCTCAAGATGGGCCACCGAACCGGTGGCTTCGAGGAGGCTGGCGCCAAAGTGCTTCTTGTCTGTAACGACAAGCCTGAGGGTGGACTGCTCGGTTTCGGTCTGCTCCGTCGCCAGTGCCACCAGCGCTAGGTCGGCAACAAGTTCGCAACCACGCCGGAAGTCACCGGCGATTTCCACACGCGAAAACTCAGGATGCTCTTGCTTCAAAGATATGACCGCATGCTCAAGGAGCGCCGCGGCCTTGTGCAGGTGAAGCTGTGTCTCGCCGCTTCGCGCGATCGCCAGGTTCTGCAGGATCTTTGTCTGAAGCGAAGCACCGAGGCCTTTGAGTGGCCGGATGCGATCTGCCTTTGCCGCGGCTTCGAGGTCAGCCAACGAGTTCACGCCGAGCGCCTGGTGAAGCTTAATGATCTTATCGGGCCGAAGCCCTGGTACAGTAAAAAGCTCCATTACACCGGCCGGCACTTCCTCGCGCAGCTTCTCAAGGCTTGGATGCGTGCCTGTTTCATAGAGCTTGCGCACAATGTCCGCGATCGCGTCGCCGATCCCTGGGATTTTGGTGAGTGCGCCCGTGGCGATGATCCGATCAAGCGGCTGTGACAACGCTGCCAAACTATCGGCCGCGCGCAAGTAAGCCTTGGTGCGATAGGGATTGTCGCCGCGCAGCGACCTCCGATGTGCGTATTCCCTTAGGAGGCTGGCGACTGTCCGCGGATCGGTTTTTGCCATGCTCCAGGCAAACGGGACCGATATCCCCGGGTTCCAATCAGGCGAACGAGGCGAAGCCTTGATTCAGTCTTTCTGCCGTCGAGGAATGGGCTACAGATTTGGCAATAATTGGTCGGCTCGACCCCACCCCGCCAGGGATTTGCTGGCTGCGCGTTTCTTCAATTCACGAGCATCGCCGACGTGGAAATGCGAGGGCGCATCAATCGTCTTCATTTCCGCCCAGGTGATGGGCGCGGCGACCGGAGCGCCCGGTCGGGACCTCGCGCTGTAGGGCATGATCGCCGTGGCGCCGCGCTGGTTGCGCAGATAGTCGACGAAGATCCGCCCCTTCCGTTTCGCCTTCGACAACACGGCCGTAAAGTGAGAGGGATCGGTCTGGGCGACCGCCTGCGCCAGCCCGGAGGCGAAGGCCTTCACCTCGGGCCATTCGGCCTGCGGCGTGAGCGGGGCGATCACATGCACGCCCTTGCCGCCCGTTAGCATCGGGAAGGTGGTTAGCCCAAGCGATTTCAGAATATCCCGGAACTGGAACGCGGCAGCGCGCACGGCCTCGAAATCGAGTCCCTCATCGGGGTCGAGGTCGAAGACGAGGCGGTCAGCCTTTTCGACGTCCTCGATCCGAGCGCCCCACCCGTGCAGCTCGATCGTTCCCATCTGCACGCAGGTCATCAGCCCATCGGCATCGTCGACATAAAGGTACGGCTCCTCGTGGCCATCCTTTTCCGCGATACCGACGTGGTGAACTTTGTCGCCAAAGCTCCCGGCATCATGTTTCTGGAAAAAGCACTTCTTGGCTCGGCCCTGGGGGCACCGAACAAGGCTTATCGGCCGGCTGCCGACCCAAGGAAGCATGATTTCCGCGACGGCTGCGTAGTGGTCGGCGAGCTGGCCCTTGGTGATGTTGGACTCAGGGTAGATGACGCGGCCGCGATTGCTGATGGCAATCGTGCTCGTTGCCGGAGCCGGCAGCGTCGCTGTGTGATGTTCTGTCTCAAGCGCGACGGCTTCCGGCTTCTTGTCCTCGCGCAGGCCGAGATAGCTTGGATGGCGCAGCGTACCTTCATTCGTCATCTCGGTGTAGGCGATCTCGGCAACAAGCTTCGGACGCAGCCAGTGCGCGCCGCGAA
>NZ_SADP02000696.1:0-332 GCF_004010375.2 Mesorhizobium sp. M2E.F.Ca.ET.209.01.1.1
GGCGATCCATTGCGTGCTCGATCTGATGTATGCCAAGGCGCCGATCTCGACGCTGGCGCGTGCCATGCATATCCACCCCAACGTCTCCGAGCTTCTGCCGACCATCGCCCAGGAGCTGAAACCGCTGGTCTGAAGCAGTTCGCAGGCGCTTGACCGCCGTGCCGCAGGCGCGGCCGGCCGGACAGTAGCCTTACGCCGACAGCCAACCGGGCTGGACCACTCGACAGCCGAACCGCAAACATGCATGTCTGCCTCTCCATCGGAGGCACCCATGCAGAAAACCCTCGAATGTATTGCTGGCGACGCCGAAGGCACCACTTACGAATTCCCGG
>NZ_SADP02000697.1:0-331 GCF_004010375.2 Mesorhizobium sp. M2E.F.Ca.ET.209.01.1.1
CTCGAAGCGGTCGGCGGCACGCTGCTGTTCAAGATGTGCGTCCAGAACGAAGGGGAAGGCCAGCACGTCGCGGCGGCATCCGTCGGCGATGGCGGCAATCGCCAGTTCCTCCTGCTCACCTTGCCAACCGGCGGCGGGGCGCTGAAAGTCGAGACCATTTCGAGAAGCAGCAACCCGGTGGCGGGCATCGCGGCCGCCTATGCCGGGCTGATGGACGCCTTCAAAACCGCCGCCTGAATTTCCGCGGCAACGCGAAGGCTATCTTGCGCCACGCACGAGCGCATGGCGTCTGTTTTGTTTGCGACTACGGGCTTGCGCAATCCGGCCGTCC
>NZ_SADP02000698.1:0-331 GCF_004010375.2 Mesorhizobium sp. M2E.F.Ca.ET.209.01.1.1
TACCAGTGTGACGCTATAGTCGCCCGTGGCGCTCAGCATTTCCGCGATGGTCGAGCCGATCTTGCCGGCGCCGACGACAACGATGTTCTTCATGATCAATTCCCCGCAATTTCAATTAGGCCAATTCGGTGGTGAGAATTTTCGCAGCTTGCCTGTCGAAAGGAAGCGTGGATTCTGGCAAAGTGAAGCATGACTTTGAGCAATTTGCCGAAAGGTTTCGTCAAAATGATCACTGAAGCCGAACAAGCCCTGCTTACCCTGCTGCGCGCCAATGCGCGCGCCTCGATTGCGGAACTGGCGCGCCAGCTCGGCGTGTCGCGCACCACGGTGC
>NZ_SADP02000699.1:0-331 GCF_004010375.2 Mesorhizobium sp. M2E.F.Ca.ET.209.01.1.1
AGCGGCGTGATCGGGTTGGTGGTGCAGCTGTAATTCGGCCCGTTCCCGGCGGGCAGCGCCGGCGCACCGATCGGCCGCGGCTGGAAATACTTGGCCATGTTGCGCAGCCGCGATTGGCCGCTGCTGCTCGATGGATCGTCGTTCCACCAGCTGTTGACGGCGCCATAGGTTGCCGGCGCGGCCTCGTCGGGATCCTGGGTGAGCTTCCAGTGATTGCCCGGTTCGTCGGGGGCGAACATGGGCACGAACATCGTTGCCGGATCGCCGACGCCGATGCCGGTGTTGGCCGAGCCACCGGACGGCGTGGCGTCGTTGATGTTGTAGGGGTAGG
>NZ_SADP02000700.1:0-331 GCF_004010375.2 Mesorhizobium sp. M2E.F.Ca.ET.209.01.1.1
GCATGAAATGCGTGGTCATCCAGGAGAAATGGGTGCCGCACTACGATGCGGTCTATGACCGCGTGGGCAACATCCTGCTGACGCGGCTGATGGGCGCCGACAGCCGGCTCGTCGACGACGGCTTCGACATCGGCATTCGCAAGAGCTGGCAGGACGCGATCCAGTCGGTGAAGGATGCGGGCGGCAGGCCCTATCCTATTCCCGCCGGCGCCTCGGTGCACAAGTTCGGCGGTCTTGGCTATGTCGGCTTTGCCGAGGAGGTCGCCAGGCAGGAGAGCGAGCTCGGCTTCGCCTTCGATTACATCATCGTCTGCGTCGTGACCGGCTCGAC
>NZ_SADP02000701.1:0-331 GCF_004010375.2 Mesorhizobium sp. M2E.F.Ca.ET.209.01.1.1
ACGAACGGGCGCAGGGTCTGCAGCCCGTTCGTGTACCGCCGCTACCTGGATTTCACCGCACTCGACGGCCTGCGCGAAATGAAGGCGGCGATCACCGCCGAAGTCGCGCGCCGCGAGCTGCACGAAGACATCAAGCGCGGCGCCGGTGGCATCCGCGAAATCGAGTTCCTGTGCCAGGCGCTGCAGCTGATCCGCGGTGGCCGTGAGCCGGCGCTGCGCGAGCGCCGCCTGCTGGTGGCGCTGGACGCGCTGGTGGCCGGTGGGCAGATCGCGCCCGAGGATGGCAGCGCGCTGCGCGAGGCCTACCTGTTCCTGCGCCGCCTGGAAAACC
>NZ_SADP02000702.1:0-331 GCF_004010375.2 Mesorhizobium sp. M2E.F.Ca.ET.209.01.1.1
CTCACCGTCCGATATCGATTCCAAGCCGGCGATCATGCGCAGCAACGTGGATTTGCCGCAGCCGGATGGCCCGACCAGGACGACAAACTCCTGGTCCTCAATGTCAATATCGATGCCATGGAGGATCTGCAGGGTGCCAAACCACTTCTCGACGCCGCTGATGGTAACCGATGCCATGTTGGGAGGTCCTTATATTTCCAAGGCTTATTTGACCGCTCCGAGCGCCATGCCGCGGATGAGATAGCGTTGCAGCCAGGAGAAGACGATGGCGACAGGGACCGTGGCAAGCACAGTCGCCGCCATGACGTGGTGCCACTCGACCTGGTAACGT
>NZ_SADP02000703.1:0-331 GCF_004010375.2 Mesorhizobium sp. M2E.F.Ca.ET.209.01.1.1
ACAATCCCAAGCAATTTCATGATCTTTCCGGCGACGGGTCGATGCTTGTGAAGACGGTGCGACGCCTGAAGGCGCGGCCGACTGGCGACACTCCGATCCAACTGATCGCGTCGGAAAGACATGCCGATCGAATTCTTTCCGACATTGTTCCACTGGGTTTGAATGGCGGCAGACCGATTTTCGAGCCCGTCGGCCGCAATACCGCGGCGGCCGTAGCCCTGGCGACGCTGATAACTATTTACGAATACGGCCATGACACGCTTCTGCTTGTGGTCCCTTCGGATCACGAGATATCGACTGAACTCAAATTCTGGGAAACGGTCGAGTCAGG
>NZ_SADP02000704.1:0-330 GCF_004010375.2 Mesorhizobium sp. M2E.F.Ca.ET.209.01.1.1
GGCAGAAGGTTCAAGCTGATGGCTTCCGATACGTGTTTTCCGCATCGAACAGCGGCTTGCTGCCGTCGTCGGCAAGCGTCCCCTTGCCGTCGATCAGCCCCACCGTCCGATAAAAGCATGAACGTCGGCCAGTGTGACAAGTTGCGTCGTGGCCCAACACTTTCACGCGCAACCACAACGCATCCTGGTCACAATCCGTGAGCATCTCGACGACATGCTGGAAATTGCCAGAGGTTTCGCCCTTCTTCCAGAGCGTGTTGCGCGAGCGCGACCAGTAGTGGGCGATGCCTGTCTCCAGCGTCAGTGCCAGCGCTTGCGCATTCATATGCG
>NZ_SADP02000705.1:0-330 GCF_004010375.2 Mesorhizobium sp. M2E.F.Ca.ET.209.01.1.1
TGCGAGTCCGGCCGAGGCATCTGTTTTCCTCGAGGACCTCACCTGGACCGAACTACGCGACGTCATTGCGGCCGGAACGACCACGATCATCATCCCGATCGGCGGCACCGAGCAGAGCGGCCCGGCAATGGCGCTGGGCAAGCACAATGTGCGGGTGAAATTCCTGGCCGCCAAGATTGCGGAGAAACTGGGCAATGCGCTAGTAGCGCCAGTTATCTCCTATGTACCCGAAGGCAACATCGATCCCCCCTCCTCCCACATGCGTTTTCCGGGAACCATCACCATCAGCGACAGGACCTTCGAGCAACTGCTGGAGTCCGCCGCCCGCAG
>NZ_SADP02000069.1:0-723 GCF_004010375.2 Mesorhizobium sp. M2E.F.Ca.ET.209.01.1.1
GTGGCCATGGCGCGTTTGGCGTAGGGCGCGTGGTCGGCCGCCGATGGCGGGCAGGAGCTTTGCCCGTAGCCGCGCAGATCGGCGCAGACGACGGTGAAATCGCGCGCCAGGCCTGGCGCCACGTCGCGCCACATCAGATGCGTTTGCGGAAAGCCGTGCAGCAGGAGCAGGCCGGGCCCGCTGCCGGCGCGGCGGGCAAAGATCCTTGCCGGGCCGGTGTCGATTTCCAACGCCTCGAAATCCGCGAACATGGTTGCCTCCGGAAAATGGCGTGCCGGGCCTCAGCTCCAGGCCGAGTCCAGCGTCAGCGAAGCCTCGAAGATCTGCTCGTTCTCGGCGTTGCGCAGCTTCACGGTGATCTTCAGCCGCTTGGCTCCCGGTGCCTCGTCGCGGGCAATGTCGTGCAGGATGCGCAACGCTTCCAGGCCGGCGCGCTCGGGGGTGGCAAAAAGCTGCCCCTGGTCGTCGACCTGGCAATACTCGGAATTATAGAGGTCGAAATAATAGCGTTCCATCGATGCGGCGTCCCAGCCGGTTCGCAAGGTTCAATCCCTGGCCGCGATCATGGTTCCAAGCATTTGATCCTGACGGGAAATCGGTGGCGCGCCGGCCTTTGCGGCGCCATCGCCTGCAACCAGCCCCGGTCTGCCGCGTTAGCTGTTGCGAATGGAGGACGCCGGATGCTGGAATCGCTTTATCTCAACCTTGGAGATCGGAAGAGCA
>NZ_SADP02000706.1:0-330 GCF_004010375.2 Mesorhizobium sp. M2E.F.Ca.ET.209.01.1.1
TGGTATCCGTCACGAAAACCGGAGGCGGTCGCCGTGGCCGTCGGCTGTTTCGCCGATCCGTCCTTCCCGGCGCCGACAAAGTCAGTCTACGACAAGCGCCGCCACGGCTGGGTCGTGGTGCCAGACTGACGCCAAAGCCCGCCTCCTGGGCCACTACTCGGCCGCGACGCCTTTCACCTCGAGATAGCTCTCCATCGAATCGTCCAGCGCCTGCAGCCACGGCGTATGGTGCAGCGGCGCCATGGTCCCGGTCATCAGCGAGCGGTAGGCGTGGTCGCGGAAGCCCATGATGTTCTCCGCCTTGTGATGCTCCCATTCCATGAAGGTCTG
>NZ_SADP02000707.1:0-330 GCF_004010375.2 Mesorhizobium sp. M2E.F.Ca.ET.209.01.1.1
CTACCCGGATACCGTCATAGATGGCGGCGTGGATGTTGCGCGAGGCGACCGCGTCGCCGATGCGGAATACGACGAACCCGCCTTCCGCGTTGCGCGACGGGAAAATGTCACCGCCATTCACCAGCCGCTCATAGTCGACCGCTCCGCCATTTTTCGACAAAGGCTTCAGCGACAGATAAAGGTCGTCGAGGGGTGCCGTGCCATGCTCGACCACCACCTGGTCGACACGTCTTTCGCCGCGCCAGCCGTCGGCAAAATCCGAAGCGAGCTCGGCGACGAGCTGGTTGCCCTCGCGCCGCACCGAGCGCAGCCTCGTGTTGATGGTCACGG
>NZ_SADP02000708.1:0-330 GCF_004010375.2 Mesorhizobium sp. M2E.F.Ca.ET.209.01.1.1
GGCCCCTTCCCGCATCGCAGCGCGCAATGGGTCAATGCCGAGAGCCTGAGCCCCGGCCAACGCTTCGCCGCCATCTCCTTCTATCTGGCGCTGATGACCTCGACCTGTCTCGAGCTGATCGGCGGCGACGGACCGACGACGGTCGAAGGGCCCTTCGCGCGCAACCCGCTTTTCATCAATATGCTGGCGGCGGCGACGGAGCGGCCGGTTGTCGCCTCGGAGACATCGACCGGAACCAGCATCGGCGCCGCCCTGCTGGCGTCGGACGGAGCACTGGCAATGAGCAAGGGGGAGCGAACTCAGCCACCGGCCGATCCGGCCTGGCAAGCC
>NZ_SADP02000709.1:0-329 GCF_004010375.2 Mesorhizobium sp. M2E.F.Ca.ET.209.01.1.1
CGATCAGTTCGGCGGCGACCAGCGTCGCCCAGGCCGATCCAAGCCCGATGCGTACCCCGACCAGGATGAACGGCGTCGACGCCGGGATGATGACGCGCAGGAAGATCGTCATGTCTTTCGCGCCAAGCACCCGCGCGGCGTTGATCATCGTCTTGTCGACGCTGATGACGCCCTGATAGGTGGCGACGACGCTGGCCAGGAACGATGCCAGGAAGATGACGAAGATTTTTGGCGTCTCGTCGATGCCCATGGTGACGATCGCCAGCGGAATGATGGCGAGCGGCGGGATCATGCGGAAGAACTGCAGATAGGGCTCGATCAGCGAACGG
>NZ_SADP02000710.1:0-329 GCF_004010375.2 Mesorhizobium sp. M2E.F.Ca.ET.209.01.1.1
CGATCACCAGCGCGGCAAGCGTGAAGGTGACGATGATGTGGCTGGTGACGGTGAAGAAGTACGGAAACAGGCCGATCAGATTGGCGACCAGCACGAACATGAACAGCGAAAACACCAGCGGGAAGAACTGCATGCCCTGCTTGCCGGCGGCGTCGCGCAGCATGTTGCCGACGAACTCGTAGGCCATTTCCGAAACCGACTGAAGACGGCCCGGAATGAGGCTGCGGCTGGCGGTGCTCATGTAGAGGAAAGCGGAAGCGACGAGGACCGTCACGACCATGAACAGAGCGGAGTTGGTGAAGGAAACGTCGTAGCCGCCGATATGCAGC
>NZ_SADP02000711.1:0-329 GCF_004010375.2 Mesorhizobium sp. M2E.F.Ca.ET.209.01.1.1
CATCTGCTCACGCAGCTTCTTGTCGAGCGCGCCCAATGGCTCGTCCATGAGAAGGACGGGCGGCTCGAACACCAAAGCGCGCGCCACCGCAACGCGCTGTTGTTGCCCGCCCGACAGCTCGCTTGGCAAACGTTTGCCAAAGTCTTGGAGTTGCACCAGCGCGAGGGCATCGGCGACCCGACGCCTAATTTCAGCTTTCGCAACTTTGCGCATACGCAGCGGAAAGGCGATGTTGTCCGCGACCGTCATGTGGGGAAAAAGCGCGTATCGCTGAAACACCATCCCTATGTTGCGTCGGTTCGGAGCAACATAAGTCACGTCGCGATCGC
>NZ_SADP02000712.1:0-329 GCF_004010375.2 Mesorhizobium sp. M2E.F.Ca.ET.209.01.1.1
ATCTGCAAGCGGAGTCGCGAGTTATGCCGGCCTCCTCGCATCGGCTGATCTGACGCTTACTGGCCAGATAACGGCTACGGGAAATAGTAAATCGGTCAATACGTACTATCTGGTCGATACGACAGTAAACCCAGCTACAGTTGTTGGTACATTTTCGCTACCTTCGGCGCAAAATGGTTTAGTTTTTAATTTTGCGGCCACCATTACCATTCCTAACACAACAGATACTTACGTAGTTTACAATGCAAACTTCGGGACGGTAGGAACGCTGACGCCTGGTCCAGGCACTCCACCAAGTACTTATGATTTTACAACCGGCGCGGACAATG
>NZ_SADP02000713.1:0-329 GCF_004010375.2 Mesorhizobium sp. M2E.F.Ca.ET.209.01.1.1
GGCGGTACCCCATTGAGGCCAGCGCTTTTGCGCCGCTGTCTGGATGTACGCCTGCTTTATGCGAGCGGCTATTGGCGACAATGTTGATAGGCTATGAAGAACAGCTTCACAGTCGGGCGAGCGTTTCTAAGCCCTGCACCGCAATTCTCGCCGCCTTTCTTGCTCCGCCTGTACTGGACCTAAGTATCAGGTCGGGCCTTCGCGGTGCAGGTCGTGGATGGCGACGCCCTCGACATTGGTGGGCAGCATCAGCCACTTGTTGTGGCGCAGCGTGCGCTCGGTGTCCTCCAGGCCCATTTCCCAGTGCTCGCAGATGGGAAGAGCGTCGT
>NZ_SADP02000714.1:0-329 GCF_004010375.2 Mesorhizobium sp. M2E.F.Ca.ET.209.01.1.1
ACTCCTTCAGCACCGATCGCGCCTGGATCCACGGCTCGAAGTCCGGTGCGCAGATGGCCGACATAGCCGGCGGCTTCGCAACCGTGGCGCCTGGCGAAGGTTCGCCGGAACCATCAGTCGCTTCGAACCTGAGGCAATAGAGCGGAGCGGTCCGACGGTTTACGGAAATTCGAAACTTCTCGATCTGTCGTTTCCAAGTAATTCCGGACAGGAAGCTGCTGCCCGCGTTTCCCAAAATTGGCTTAGCCGTTGAAGACGAAGGCCATTAGCAGTTCGGGCTCGGTGACAGGCGCGCGCACGGCGCTGAGCTGGCCGCGATAGCGGCGCTC
>NZ_SADP02000715.1:0-329 GCF_004010375.2 Mesorhizobium sp. M2E.F.Ca.ET.209.01.1.1
TAAAGAACGATCGCGGGTGCATCGACGGATACCGCATGGAGTTGGGGAACGCGATTGCTCTTCGGTTCGCCGCGGGGCGACACATTTATCCAGCCGACAACTCGCGGCAGGTCCGTGGGTCGGACGTCTCCATCCCCTATGACAGTCGACAACCGCGCCTCGGAGACGATCGCATTGATCCTAGTATCCGGATCCCTCGTGTTGAGGGGCACCATAGGCCGCCCTGCGGCCATGCTCGCCAGCATCGCCAGCGGGAAGAAGGCCGTATTCGGAAGAAGAATGCCGAGGGCGCTATCGGCGGGAGTGATTGCCAGGATGCGGCCAGCCAG
>NZ_SADP02000070.1:0-704 GCF_004010375.2 Mesorhizobium sp. M2E.F.Ca.ET.209.01.1.1
ATCCACGCCTCGCCGACCTGCACCATGATCTATGGCGACGGCTTTCAAGGCACCAAGCCAGGCGCCATCGGCTGGCTGATCGGCGAGGAGAACAAGGGCCTCGCCTGCATGTTCACCATGATGAACAATGCCCGTCTGGCCGTCGGCATGCAGGGTGTCGCGGTCGCGGAAGCCGCGACCCAGAAAGCGATCGCCTACGCCAATGAACGGCGTCAGGGTAAGGCGGCGGATTACGCTGGTGCCGGCATGGCGCCGATCGTTCACCACCCGGACGTGCAACGCAATCTCCTGACGATGAAGGCGCTGACGCAGATCGCCCGCGCCATCAGCTACAGTTGCGCCCACGCCATCGATCTCGCGCGCGTATCGTCGGGTGACGAGGCGGCGCATTGGCGTGACCGTGCCAATCTCTTGACGCCGCTGGCCAAAGCTTTTTCCACCGATGTCGGCGTCGAGGTTGCCTCGCTCGGCGTCCAGGTGCATGGCGGCATGGGCTTCATCGAGGAGACGGGCGCTGCCGCGCTCTATCGCGACGCCCGCATCGCACCGATCTACGAGGGCACCAACGGCATCCAGGCGATCGATCTCGTGGCGCGAAAGCTGCCGCTCGGCGGCGGCGAGCATGTGCATCGCTATATCGGTGAACTGAAAGCGGTGGCCGATGCGGTGCGCACCTCGAACATCGAAGGCTTCGGCCGCACCGC
>NZ_SADP02000716.1:0-329 GCF_004010375.2 Mesorhizobium sp. M2E.F.Ca.ET.209.01.1.1
GCCATGAACCGGTCGATCGAGCGCCGCGATTGCGGCAAGCCTAAGAAGAAGGAGAGTTTCGGGTTGCCTGGTTCGAAACCGTCCTGAGAATTCGCTGCCGCTCGCCTGGATCGCTATAATCCGATGAACCTCACGGACCTCGGCGGCCGCGTCTGTATCCTGGGACTATTCAACAGCGGCAAGTCTACCCTTGCCAACGCGATCGCAATCAAGCGATGCTTTCACGCCTGGGGTCTGCCCCCGAATTAATATCCGGCCTCGCGGTCGACCAGGTTTTCGAGCTTCTCGCCGCGCTCGAAGGCCGCCATCTGGCGCAGCATGATCGGCAC
>NZ_SADP02000717.1:0-329 GCF_004010375.2 Mesorhizobium sp. M2E.F.Ca.ET.209.01.1.1
ATTCCAGATCCCGCTTTACCAGCAGATGAAGGAACGCGACGCCAAGTTCTACGCGGACCTGGAAAAGGCCGGCTTCCTGCTCGACTGGGGCGATGACGGCTCGGGCCTCTTCATGAAATACCTGCGCCGCGGTTCGGGATACTACATCGATGTCGGCGCCTGCGACCTCATCATCGACGGTTCGATCAAGCTCAAGAGCGGACCAGGCGCCGCGGTGGAAGAGTTGACGCGAACCGGTGTCAAATTCGCCGATGGAACCGAATTGCCCGCAGATCTCGTAATCTATGCCACCGGCTACGGCTCGATGAACGGCTGGGCGGCGAGATCAG
>NZ_SADP02000718.1:0-329 GCF_004010375.2 Mesorhizobium sp. M2E.F.Ca.ET.209.01.1.1
GAACGTTCCGCGGTGCTTGCCGGCACGGCCGCGGCGCCGATCGCTGAAGCGGCCGGCCGCGCGTTCGACATCGGGCCTCGGACGGCCACCGCCGACATTCTCACCTACGCCCGGCTGGCTGCCGCGAAGGGGCAGGGCGAAAGGCCGAAACCGCTTTATCTGCGCGGTGCCGATGCCAAGCCGCAGGCCGGGTTTATACTTTCGAGGCAAAGACCATGATCCCGAAAAGTGGAAGCCGGTTTTCGCGGACAAACGGCCCCGTTTGTCCAGAGATCATGGTCAGACGAGAAAACGAGAGTTGATGCGCATACCTTTTCTCCAATCGCGTC
>NZ_SADP02000719.1:0-329 GCF_004010375.2 Mesorhizobium sp. M2E.F.Ca.ET.209.01.1.1
CCGCATTCGGCTTGGTGCCGCTCAAAGCGGGTTGAGCGAGCAACCCATCGACCAAATTGAGTCGGCCGCACGTCCCATCACCGACCGCGAGGCGCACTCCCTTGCCCAGAAGGTACACGATGAATGGCTTGCAAAATTCTATGACAACCCCAGCGAACAGTTGCACTGGCTTCCTGACTACTACGATGGCATGTGGACGGATTATCCTTTGCCTTCGACCGATCCAGTTCCGGGAGTAGAAGGGATCTCTGACCCTATCCCAGGAACGATGCCGATCGAGAACATCTTTTGGAAGTCGATGAGGGCCGGATGCATCAGCAGGGCCAAAG
>NZ_SADP02000720.1:0-329 GCF_004010375.2 Mesorhizobium sp. M2E.F.Ca.ET.209.01.1.1
GAAAAGTCGACCCCTCCGAGCGCCCCGATGAAGGGCATGATGATGTCGTTGACGAGTGAATCGACGATTTTTCCGAACGCGGCGCCGATGATGACGCCGACGGCCAAGTCCATCACATTGCCCTTGGAGATGAATTCCTGGAATTCTTTCAGCATTCGTCCCTCCTTGCCGTGACCGGCCGCGCTGCCGCCTCATCCATCTCCTTCGGCGCCGGCCGGGCTCACAATAACAAAACCCCCCGGTTGCAAAACTGGAAAAACGGCCAGAGCACCGGTTTGTGTTTACGCAACGTCATCAAAGACATATGCGCCGAAAGCCGCGATGGACTT
>NZ_SADP02000721.1:0-329 GCF_004010375.2 Mesorhizobium sp. M2E.F.Ca.ET.209.01.1.1
AGCGCCTCGCGGATCGCACCCTGCGGCATCCGCATCCCGCCCATCGACGGCGACGGCAGGCATCCGAACGTGCAGGCCGAGCCAGCTTTCCAGAAGGGCTGGTTCGAGGTCCAGGACGAGGGGTCGCAGATTGCGGCAGCGCTTGCCGGCGCGACGGCTGGCATGCAGGTGCTCGACTTTTGCGCCGGCGCCGGCGGCAAGACGCTGGCGCTGTCGGCTGCGATGGGCAATCACGGTCAGATCTTCGCTCACGATGCCGAAAAGGCGCGGCTGGCGCCGATCTTCGACCGTATCCGCCGCTCGGAAAACCGCAATGTGCAGGTCGCCAC
>NZ_SADP02000722.1:0-328 GCF_004010375.2 Mesorhizobium sp. M2E.F.Ca.ET.209.01.1.1
ACGACCCTCCTCCGATCTTTCAGCCGTCATGGGTTGGCTTCGACCGAATCCTCGTCGGCATAGTCGGCGAATTCCCAGGTGCCGTCGGGCATGGCGCGCAGCACGTCGCGCGCCTGCGCCTCGGCGTGATCGAGAAGCGCGGCGACCCCTTCGATGAAGCCGGCCGTGCCGAACTTTTTCACCATCGCCTGAATCTTACGTTCGCCGGTGTTGAGCGCGCCGACCAGCGCCTTGATGTCGCCGATGTTGAGGTCGGGCTTGCGCACATTGGTGCTCATGATGCGCAGGATCGCGTCGTCGAAGACGACCTCGCGCACCAGCTTCATCG
>NZ_SADP02000723.1:0-328 GCF_004010375.2 Mesorhizobium sp. M2E.F.Ca.ET.209.01.1.1
CGGCGGCCCCGCCCAGGCGTAAGCCGCCCAGGAAGCCGTCGCCCGATCGCCTCTCGGCGCCGGCGACGACACCGCCCAGCGCCTCGCTGAACCCGGCCGATGCGCCGGAACTGCCCTGGGAGCGTATCCCGCCAAACGTGGAGATCCAGGCGTCGCGACCATTATGCGGCGCAAGCAAGTCATTGCCTGGAGCGGCCATGCGCGCTTCGGCGGTGCCGGCTACGCCTTCGACCAAGTCTCCGATGAGCGGCGCGGCGCTCGCAAATCCGGTGATGTCGACCACCGCTACGCTGTCGCCGCTCGTGACGAATGGCCTCCCGCCGGTCAG
>NZ_SADP02000724.1:0-328 GCF_004010375.2 Mesorhizobium sp. M2E.F.Ca.ET.209.01.1.1
TTCAAATCTGTCCAGTTCAGTAGCAGCCTGCCGCCGCTTTTGTTCGACCTTTCGAAGGACCCGGGAGAGCTGAACAATGTGGCGACCGCCCCGGCTTATCTGCCGGTGCGACTGGAGTTCGCCGAAAGGATGCTCGCCTGGCGCGCAGCCCACCTGGATCAGTCACTGGCGCTGGCGGAGCTGACGGAAGACGGCGTGGCTGGGTACGTGAGTAGGGGAGTAGGGGAGTAGGGGAGTAGGGGAAAACACAACGGTCGTTATCCGCCAGCTTCCTTTTCTACTCCCTATTCCCTTACTCCCCTATTCCCTTACTCTCCCTTACTTCAAC
>NZ_SADP02000725.1:0-328 GCF_004010375.2 Mesorhizobium sp. M2E.F.Ca.ET.209.01.1.1
GCTTGGTCTTCGATCAGCCTGGCGCGAGTTCTGCGTCGGGCACCTTGAGTTCTGCGCAGCGGCCGGCGCCTTGCGCATCCCCGGCGATCCGGCCTTCCACGGCCTTAGCCATCGCCTGCAAGTCGATCGGCGCGCCGCTCACTTTCTCGATCGCGTCGACCACGAGGCCGGGCGCGATCCAGTCCGGCTTGTGGCCGAGATTGTGGACCCAGACCAGCTCGGCACCCGGGATGTCGCGCTCCAGGCCGGCGGAATGGATCGCCGCGTAGACCACCTTGTCGCGGTCGCCTGAGATGACGACGGTCGGCGCCTTGATCTCGCGGTAAGT
>NZ_SADP02000071.1:0-666 GCF_004010375.2 Mesorhizobium sp. M2E.F.Ca.ET.209.01.1.1
CGGCGATCCATGCCACCGCTCGCCGGCAGGCACGGCCTGTCCGCGATGCAGCGACGAGGCGTGGCCGAGCTGGGCGCCGTCGCCCATGCGGGTGTCGATGTCGAGCGTCGATCCGACGCCGACAAAGGCGTTGTTGCCGATATTGACCGGCCCGGTATGGATATAGCCCGCCTGCGCGCGGAACCCGAGGATCGTCGAGTCCTTGCGCAGGATCGAGTTGTCGCCGATGGCGATCAGGTCGGTGCAGACCGGAACCGCCCTGCACTCGACGACGGTGCGGCTGCCGAGCCGCGCGCCGAGCAGGCGCAGATAGAGGCTGTAGAGCGGGCTGCCGCGGAACAGCACGACCGGAGCGCTGCGGACCAGCGTCTTCACGATCCAGAAGCGGTAGTAACGCCAGCCCCAGATCGGAAAGGTTTCGGCCTTCCAGCGGCCGACCAGCAGCCATTTGGCGGCGATGGCAAAGCCGCTCAACCCGAAGAACACCCCGGCCGATAGGACGACGCAGCGCATATAGAGAACCGGCGCGTCGTCCAGCGCATCATAGACCCAGTCGAGGCCGTCATTGATCAGCCAGAGCGCGGCATACCAGTAAGCCGCGTAAAAGATCAGCTGGCCGAAGCCCGTGGCCCAGATGGCAAGATTGGAGGCCCGATGCGTCAGCAT
>NZ_SADP02000726.1:0-328 GCF_004010375.2 Mesorhizobium sp. M2E.F.Ca.ET.209.01.1.1
TAGGACCTCAAGCCCGGCCTGCGGACGAAGGCCGTATCCTGCAAACGGATGGCCAAGGCGCCGGACGTCAGTTCGTCGCCCCTCAGGCTCGCCTCGAAAAGGTTCATCGAAGGAGACCCAATGAAGCCGGCAACGAAAGCGTTCACCGGCGATTCATAGAGCCTCTTGGGGGTGTCGACCTGCTGCAGCACGCCGCCTTTCAACACCGCGACCCTGTCCCCCATCGTCATCGCTTCGGTTTGATCGTGGGTCACGTATATGGTCGTTACGCCGAGCTGCTTTTGCAGGCTGGTGATTTCGGCGCGCATTTGCACGCGCAGTTTCGCGT
>NZ_SADP02000727.1:0-328 GCF_004010375.2 Mesorhizobium sp. M2E.F.Ca.ET.209.01.1.1
GCACAGGCAGGGAACCAGTCATGGACAGCCGAACCGTCAATCTGAGATCCAAACTCGAAGTCTACAAAGCGATGACCGACGGCGGAAGCATCGCCGATTGCCCGGTCCGCGACGTCATCCAGGGGCTCAATGGCAAATGGAGTTCGCTGTTGACGGCGGCCTTGGCTGAGCAGCCCTATCGCTTCGGCGAGCTGCGGCGGCTGGTTCCCGACATTTCGCAGCGCATGCTGACCCAGACGCTCTACGATCTGCAGCGCGACGGCTATGTGCGTCGCGAAGTGTTTCCGACCAAGCCGCCGAGTGTCGAATACAGCCTGACCGACCTCGG
>NZ_SADP02000728.1:0-328 GCF_004010375.2 Mesorhizobium sp. M2E.F.Ca.ET.209.01.1.1
GGGCCGTCCTGGCTACCGGCTGGCACTGCAGACGCGCGAGCAGCATATACGCCGCGACAAGGCGACTTCCAACATCTGCACGGCGCAGGCGCTGCTCGCCAACATGGCGACGGCCTATGCGATCTGGCACGGCCCGGCCGGCCTGCAGGCGATTGCCGGCCATGTCCATGGGCTGGCCGACCGCCTCGCCTCCGGTCTCAAGGCTGCGGGCGTTGCCGTGCTCGGCGCGAGCCGCTTCGACACGGTGACGGCGCAGGTGAAGGGCAAGGCCGTCTCGATCGCGCAAGCCGCCGAAAAGACCGGGCGGCTGCTGCGCGTCATCGATGCC
>NZ_SADP02000729.1:0-328 GCF_004010375.2 Mesorhizobium sp. M2E.F.Ca.ET.209.01.1.1
TGTAGTTGAAGCGGATGACCGGCTTCGCTTTCGGATCCGGCGAGCGCAACGTCACCGAGCCGCGCGACTTCGAGCGCATCGGCCCGACATGCGCCTGGAAGCCATGCGACTTCGCCGCCGCCTTGCCGTCATAACGCACCGCCGCCGGGATGAAGTGGTACTGGATGTCGGGATAGTCGACGCCTGCCTGCGAGCGCACGAAGGCGGCCGCCTCGAAATGATTGGTGGCGCCCAGGCCCGATTTGAAGAACAGCCATTGCGCCCCGATCATCGCCTTGGAGAACGGGTTCAGCACTGAATTCAGGGTGATCGGCTTGGTCGATTCCTG
>NZ_SADP02000730.1:0-328 GCF_004010375.2 Mesorhizobium sp. M2E.F.Ca.ET.209.01.1.1
AGATTCTACATGCCGCTCAACGCGGTGCTGGCTGCGCCGGGACTTCTGGCCGTGGCTGCGCTCACGATACCGGACATGTCCGGACGAGGCAGACTGGCTCTGGTTGCCGTGCTCGCGGTCATTTGGGGCGCTTATCTTCTGCAGATGGCCGCGACGGTGCTCAAGCGCTGGGCGGGAGACGTTCGGGACAGGACGCCGGCGGTCGCCATCGATGTGCTGGCGGTTTTGGTTCCACTCGCCGCGTTTGTGCTCGTCGGCACGCCCGACTGGAGCCTCTACTGTGCGGTCTGGCTGCTGAAACCGCTGCGCGACTCGACCTTCTTCCCAG
>NZ_SADP02000731.1:0-327 GCF_004010375.2 Mesorhizobium sp. M2E.F.Ca.ET.209.01.1.1
GCGGCTTCAACGCCCTGAAGGCCCATTTCGCCGGCCAGAGCTGACGGGAGCCCGCCATGTCGCTTGCGCTGCGGAGTTTCTCGACCGTGAAAGACGCCAACGCCGCCTTGCAGGCCGCCGGCACACGCTATCTCGGCGGCGGCACGCTGGTGGTCCGCGCCGCCAATGAAGGCGATGTCTCCGTCTCCAGCCTTGTCCGCGTCACCGATCCTGGCCTCTCGCGGATCGCGGTTTCCGGCGGCGACGTCCGGCTAGGCGCCTCGGTCACCATGGCCGCTATCTTACGCCATCCGGAGCTTACCGCGCTCGCGCCGGCCGCGCGCGCTG
>NZ_SADP02000732.1:0-327 GCF_004010375.2 Mesorhizobium sp. M2E.F.Ca.ET.209.01.1.1
GTGGTGGGCGGGGCGGTAGTGCACGTGGGGCCCCTGCCCCAGCGTGGAGGCGGCTGCGAGTTCGGATTTTCCGGTCGTCCGCCACCGGAACGCAAGGACAGCAGGAAGCCGATCAAGCCGACCGCCATCAGCGAGAAGCCTATCGGCCGCGAGCGGCCGTCGATTTCCCCGACGCCGGAGCGCAAGACAAGGTCGACCGCTCGCATCGGTATGTCGTCGGCGTCGCCCGGGCCGACGGTGAAGACGTAGGCGCCAGGGTTGACAGTGGCAATCAGGCCAGCTTCGTCGCGAAAGATCTTGTCGGGCAGTTGCGGGCTGGCCTGGCGC
>NZ_SADP02000733.1:0-327 GCF_004010375.2 Mesorhizobium sp. M2E.F.Ca.ET.209.01.1.1
CGCAAAGGCCAGGCCGGCAAACAACAGCGCCAGCGCCGCCAGCAGGGCGACAATGCCCAACACCCACAGGAACACCGGCGTTTGAACGAGGCCGAAGCGATGGCCGACAAAGTTCGTCAGCAAAAGCACCGCCGAAAAGGCGGCCGTGCGCCGCGACCAGCTGGCAGCCTTCGACGTTTGCCGTTCGGGAATGCTAACCATTATTCTCTGCTGCCCCAACCCGGACGGAGGTTTAGTGCCTTTTTGCGGCGGCTTGAAGCCGAAACACGCAACATCCCCTCAATCCGTCGGCAAGCGATAGTCCCTGAACTGCTGACGCAAGGTGAT
>NZ_SADP02000734.1:0-327 GCF_004010375.2 Mesorhizobium sp. M2E.F.Ca.ET.209.01.1.1
GGTAGGCCATCCTGCAGTCATGCAGCAGGATCGGGGCGTCCACCACCACCTGCAGCCAGTGCTGGTAGAACGTGATGGCCCGGGCCAGGTCACTGACCGGTATCTCGACGTGCAGAATCGGGTTCATGCGCGCAGCTTAGCCGGATACTGACGTTCCCTTGCAGGGCAGCACTGGCATGCTGGACGGCCCCTTCCCCGCGGAGTCCTGCATGTCCCTGGCCGAACACCGAGGTGCGCTGGCACCGCTGGGCTTTCTGCGCGTGGCCATCAACCTGGGCAATCCAGTCCTGGCGCAGGGCGATGCGCGTTCACCCCGCGGGCCGTCAC
>NZ_SADP02000735.1:0-327 GCF_004010375.2 Mesorhizobium sp. M2E.F.Ca.ET.209.01.1.1
AAGCCTACGAGACGGCCTTCGACCGGCTGCTCGTTGTGCTGGCGACCATCACGTTGCTGACCGCCATCGTCGTCTTCCTCGGCCTGCGTCGCGGATCGTCGCCTGAACGAGACGCCGCACCTCTTCCGGCAGGTCAGGAAGGCTAGCCTTTAGCCAAGGCCGGGCGCGCTCTTCCGGCCTTCTCCGGCGAGCGCCCCGCGGCCTGTCCGTTTTCAGCTGATGACCAGGCTTGCGATCTGCTCGCCGTCCAGCGTGAAGGCCATGTCGCCTTCGCCGTTGAAGGCATTGCCTGTCACAGCGACGCGGGCGTGGTAGACGCCGTCGCGC
>NZ_SADP02000072.1:0-663 GCF_004010375.2 Mesorhizobium sp. M2E.F.Ca.ET.209.01.1.1
GGATCGGCCCGCCCCAGGTCTGGGCAAGGCCTGCGCCGGCGGTGACATAGAGTGTCTGCCCAAGCGGATGCGTGTGCCAATGCGTGCGAGCGCCGGGCTCGAAACTGACCAGTGTCGCTCTGAGCCGCGCCGGCGCTTCTTTCTCGATGATCGGCGTCTGCAGCACCCGGCCGGTAAAATATGTCTCCGGCGCGATGATCGTCGGCACACTGCCGCACGCAATGATCTTCATCGTTTGATCCTCTAAATTGTTGGTCGAACAAAGGGCCGCGCGCGGCATCTCGGCAAGCAGTTTCATCCTATAGAGAAGTCGTTGCAACCGGCCTGAAGTCGTCTCCGAATGACAGCCTCATTCTCATGGTCGAGCGTTACGTGAATCGCTACATCAGCCTGTCTGAATATTGTCATAAATCGTTACTTTTTAACCATAAAAACGATGCCGCCATTCCGTGGCGAAAGAACAGGCTGAAGCAGAGGCGGCGCTCAGTGTTTTTTAACGGCTGAGGTCCTAGCCATGCCGCGTGCTCTGGGGGCGCGGACATGAGTATCTTGGCGACAATCAAGGATCATAGCGGCCGCATCTATCGCGGCATCCAGGCGCTGCTCGTGGCGAGCATCGCCGCCACCGCGATTGCCGCCGCCGTTTCCGGTGCCGCCGCCATT
>NZ_SADP02000736.1:0-327 GCF_004010375.2 Mesorhizobium sp. M2E.F.Ca.ET.209.01.1.1
TGCGCGAAGACATGCAGATCGAGATCAAGAAACTGCATACGATGCTGGGCATCAACATCGTCTATGTCACGCACGACCAGAGCGAGGCACTGACGATGTCGGATCGCGTCGCCGTTTTCAACCAAGGCGCGATCGCCCAGTTGGGCTCGCCTGGCGACCTCTACAACACACCGCAAAGCTCGTTCGTGGCGAGCTTCCTAGGCGAAAACAACACGCTGGAAGGCATGGTCGAGCGCGTCTCCGGCGGGCAATGCCGCGTGCGGCTGAACGGCGGCGGCGAGCTTACGGCGCTTGCGATCGGCGTAGCGCAAGGCAGCGCTTGCCACG
>NZ_SADP02000737.1:0-327 GCF_004010375.2 Mesorhizobium sp. M2E.F.Ca.ET.209.01.1.1
CAGGATGCGCATCAGATTGTGGATCTCCTTGAGGAATTCGTTGCGCGAGCAGGCGAAGATGCGGTGATGGAACTCCGCGTCCCAGTGTTCGAAGGTCGGCATGTCCTGCGCTTCGCAGGCGATCTTGTGCGCCTCGCGCACCGCGTTGAGTTCCATGGCGCTGGCATTGGTCGCGGCGAACGATGCCGCCGCCGGTTCCAGCAACTGCCGGATCTCCATCATATCGGCAGGGCTGGTGCCTTCCATCCGGCCGACAACCGCCGCCATCGAGGCCGGATTGGTGGCGGTCAGGAAAGTTCCGCGCCCGACATGGCGCACCACCGTGCC
>NZ_SADP02000738.1:0-326 GCF_004010375.2 Mesorhizobium sp. M2E.F.Ca.ET.209.01.1.1
CGATCCAGCCTGCGGCGACAGCGACGATCACCTCGTCGAACTGATCGTCATGGCGGCAATTGGTAAGACCATGGGCGTCGTCTTCGACCACCGCTCGCCGGATGAGCGACTGCCGCTTCTCGCCTGACATTGCGGCTTGGAAGACGCGCTGAGCGATATCAGCCGAGCGGATGCGGCATGTAACCGACAAAACCCGCGATCTTCCAACGCCCGCCGACCTTGCGGCAAAAGTAGAGCGTCTGCCATTTGAGCCGGTCGACACTGCCGTCGGCCTTGGCGATCGAGCCGTCGAACTTCTTGTGCAGCACCGCACGATCGCCATCGAC
>NZ_SADP02000739.1:0-326 GCF_004010375.2 Mesorhizobium sp. M2E.F.Ca.ET.209.01.1.1
GCGCGGCGCTGGCTATCGCGCTTACCTATGCCGTGACCTCGTCCGGCGAGCAGCGCCGGCGGATGGAGCAGGCGCTGCTTCGCGTTCGCGGCGCCACAACCCGCACGATCCTGTCGCTTTCAGCCGCCGAGGCGGCGGTCTCCGGCGTCGCCGGAGTTGCGCTCGGCATGGGCGGAGCCTTGCTTTTCAGTCCTGTTTCCACACTTGGCCGGTACGCAGCCCTTCGTGATCCATCCCTCCTTCTCGTCGCGCTGCTCGGCCTGCTGCTCGGGTTCGCCGCTCTCCTGCTGCCGGCCTGGCGCGATGCGCGCTGGACCACCGTCGAC
>NZ_SADP02000740.1:0-326 GCF_004010375.2 Mesorhizobium sp. M2E.F.Ca.ET.209.01.1.1
ACGATGGGTGCGTTACTGGCAACGCTGGCAGGACAGAGGGGGGCGCCGTAGAGCGCAGACCCTGCAGAACTGCGGGGGCGCAAATGCCTGACCGCTCCTTCCTTTCCTGGCCGTTCTTCGAAAACCGCCACCGCGAACTCGCAGAACGCCTCGACGCCTGGTGTGAAAAGAACCTCCCCGTCGATCACCACGACGTCGACGCCGCCTGCCGCGACCTCGTCGCAAAACTCGGCCTCGACGGCTGGCTGAAGCCGACCGCGCTCGACCCGGCCAATCCTGGGCCGCTCGACGTGCGCACGCTCTGCATCACGCGCGAGACACTTGCC
>NZ_SADP02000741.1:0-326 GCF_004010375.2 Mesorhizobium sp. M2E.F.Ca.ET.209.01.1.1
GGCAGGCGTCGCAGGCAATAAGGTGGGATGCCCGGCTTTTTTGGCGCACCCGACAAAATGAAACTGGGCACCGCTATGTCATTGCAGGTGCTATATGATTCGTAGTGAAGCGGCGTGTGCCAGAGCTTGCGCAATAGTGGTGAAAGCGAAAGTTGGTTTAGCTCTGCGGCACGATACCTAAGTGGAGCACCCACATTTCACGATAGCAGAAGTTGGGGTCGGCAATCAGGCGCTCCGGCTCATCGCCTATTGCCTTCCATTGAAGATGATCCGCTTCTGGCAAATCGCACGTCCGGGCGAGCCCGGATAGGAACTTGAGATCGTTC
>NZ_SADP02000742.1:0-326 GCF_004010375.2 Mesorhizobium sp. M2E.F.Ca.ET.209.01.1.1
AATTCCGGGCATGATCGAGATGTCGGGCTTGGTAAGCGACAGCTTGACCGTCATGTCATCGACCTTGGTGACCGCGCCTTCACGGAGCTTGCCGGTCTTGTCGTCAAACAGCGTGCCAAGACGGCCGGGCATGGAATTGCCTTCGGCGGCCTTTTCGCCCCAACGGTTGAAGTTGTGCAACACGTCGTCGGCGGTGAAGGCATCGCCGTTGTGCCAAGTCACGCCCTTGCGCACATGCAGCACATACTCGGTGGCATCGTCATTAACGTCCCAGCTCTCGAGCAGATAGGGACGGAACGTGTATTCGGTGGTGTATTTGACCAGCG
>NZ_SADP02000743.1:0-326 GCF_004010375.2 Mesorhizobium sp. M2E.F.Ca.ET.209.01.1.1
GGCATCGCGGCCCTCATCATCGGCGCGATGTCGCTGACGATCTGGGACGCCGCCTTCTGGACCTGGCAGGTCCAGGTCCTTGCCTTCCTCGTGCTCGCCGTGGTCTCGGCCTATGTCGGCAGGCAGATCGCCGTTGGCCGACAGGGCAGCGTCGACCAGCCGCTGCTCAACCGCCGCGGCGCGCAGATGGTCGGCCGCACGGCGACATTGGCCGAGCCGATCAAGAACGGCCGCGGCCGCATCCGGCTGGGCGATACGCTCTGGCGCGTATCCGGTCCCGACCTGCCCGTCGGCGCGCAGGGGCGCGTGACGGGAGCGGCGGATAG
>NZ_SADP02000744.1:0-326 GCF_004010375.2 Mesorhizobium sp. M2E.F.Ca.ET.209.01.1.1
GCCACGCGCGCGCCAACCTGTCATGGGCCGACCAGGGCGCCAAGGCCAACGGCGGCTGCAAGGCCGACGCCGCGCAATTGCAACAAGGTGAGCAGGTGGACGGAGAGCATGGACGCGATCATCGCGGCCAAGGTTTGGATGGAGGCAAGCAATATGAAGCGTGTCCGCGTCCTGCTCCTAGTTGTCAGCTTTTTCGACCCCGGTTCCGCTGGCTCGGGCGCCGCGGTCGGAGGCGGCGGAATGACCCAGAGGTGGAGCGGCAGACAGATCGCCAAATGGATGGCGGCGTAGGAAAGGCAGGCAATGCGCCAACCGCCATGCTCGAC
>NZ_SADP02000745.1:0-325 GCF_004010375.2 Mesorhizobium sp. M2E.F.Ca.ET.209.01.1.1
ACAACTTCAAGCCGGTCGTGGACCATCGCTTCAATATGGGCGCGGAGTGGGGAGGCGTCGACTGCCAGGTGCGGACAGTCGAACCCAACCGGACCTTGTCCTACACCTGGGACACCAAGGACCTCGAGAGCGTGGTCACCTGGACGCTGACACCGACGAGCACGGGCACGCATCTGCGCATGGAGCAGGTCGGCTTCCGCGTCGACCAGGAGCCGTATTACCGCGGCGCCACGGTGGGCTGGAAGCGCAACATCACGGCCCTGGAGCAGTTGCTTTCGCGGATCGATTGAGGTCCGCAAAGCTTCAAAACACAGACACGATCCTG
>NZ_SADP02000073.1:0-662 GCF_004010375.2 Mesorhizobium sp. M2E.F.Ca.ET.209.01.1.1
CGCCGAGAAGCGTGCGCGGCCGCCGAAGATCAGGCGCCTGTCCGGTGACAGCCGGAAGTAGTTGCCTATGTTCATCGAGGTGACGCAGGTCCGATTGCCCGGCATGGCGGCAGTGATCTCGGCGTCGCTCAACGGCCGCGTGGCGATGATGAAGCTGCCGACGGAAATGAGCCTGCGGCGGAAATAGTCGAAATTCGGCGTGGTGTAGGCGCCCGTCGCCACCAGCACGTTGTCGGCGCTGATCTTGCCGCGGGACGTTGTCAGCTCATGCCTGTTTCCTGATTGCCTGCGGTCCGTCACCCTGGCGTTCTCGTGGATGACCGCGCCGTGGCGGGCGGCGGCCGCGGCAAGGCCGGCCACATAGCGGCCCATATGCATCATGGCGCTCTTCTTCGACAGCATCGCGCCATGGAAGGGCGAGCCGATCTCGGATTTGAGATCGGCGGCCGACAGCAGCGCCGTATCGGGATCGACCTCGGCTTGAATCGCTTCGAAGTTGCGCGCGATCGCCTCGAAATGCTGCAGCTTGGAGGCGAGCTTCAGCTTGCCGGCGCGGCGAAAATTGCAGTCGATGGCTTCCTCGGCGATCAGCGCCTCGATGGTGTCAACAGAGTCGTCCAGCGCCCGGTAAAGCGCTATCGCGCGTTCCTTGCCGAGCTCCG
>NZ_SADP02000746.1:0-325 GCF_004010375.2 Mesorhizobium sp. M2E.F.Ca.ET.209.01.1.1
CTGCACCGTCCAGTTTCGCCAGTCCTCGGCGAGATCGATCGTGCCGTGAAGGATGCGCTCCGGCGCGTCGCCCCGGCGCGTGTAATAGACCCGCAGCCAGCGGCCGGATTTCTGCAGTGCCAGATGCCGTGGGGTCGGACGGCCCTTTACGGGAGGCAGGATAACCGGGCCTTGTTCGAAATCGGAGATGCCGGTCCCGGAACGGAAGACGGTGACGGTGCTCGTCCCCAGAAAACCGTACCACCACTGGTCATGGTGAAAGAAGCGCGCATAGGAAGGCCCAAGCGGCTCGGGTAGCGGATTGAAATGAAGGCCGTCAGCGGAC
>NZ_SADP02000747.1:0-325 GCF_004010375.2 Mesorhizobium sp. M2E.F.Ca.ET.209.01.1.1
CGCCTGCCCGCCGAGCTTGCCTTCGGTACCGACCTCGCGAGCCACGCGTGTGACTTCCGAGGCGAATGAATTGAGCTGGTCTACCATCGTGTTGATGGTGTTTTTCAACTCCAAGATTTCGCCCTTCACGTCCACGGTAATCTTCTTCGAAAGGTCGCCTGACGCGACAGCCGTGGTGACCTCGGCGATGTTGCGGACCTGCCCAGTGAGATTGGTCGCCATGGCGTTGACGTTGTCAGTGAGGTCTTTCCAGGTGCCGGCCACGCCCTTCACCCGCGCGTTGCCCGCGAGGTGGGCACAGAAGGCAAGCTCGGCGGCCAAGCGC
>NZ_SADP02000748.1:0-325 GCF_004010375.2 Mesorhizobium sp. M2E.F.Ca.ET.209.01.1.1
GAATGACCAGCGGCTTCCAACGTCTGGCGGAGACGGTCGGCAAAGGCGAAAATGTCGACCGTGCGCAATGTGCCGCCATCCTGGTTCAGCACCGCAGCAAACCGCATGGCCCCGCTCCGTCTTGTCTTTAAACCTGGGCTCTTCAAACCTGGGCTGAAAGACGCATCAGCCGCAGGCTGAAACGAGAAGAGGGGTGCGAAGGTTCCACTAGGGGTCGAGAACTCGGGCGGCTGTGGGACGTTCGACATTTTGGAACAACGCTTGGGTCACAACGTTGTGAACCTGTCGACCATGCCGCTTCAGGCCTGCCGCTTATCGGTAGCCG
>NZ_SADP02000749.1:0-325 GCF_004010375.2 Mesorhizobium sp. M2E.F.Ca.ET.209.01.1.1
TTGACCCTGAGTCGGTCGCGCGCCTGCTGGGCAAGTGTCAGGCCAGAGCCACGGACCAAGATCTTTCCAATTCCGACAACATGGCGCTGGTCGGCGTGCTATCGACCCAACTTCTTCACCAGCAGTTTATCGCGAGCCGCCCTGGCGGCACCCGTAAGATTCCGCTCAGCGTCGATGTTGACTACGAGGTTAGGGAAGAGGTGTTGGCATGATGCATCTCGCGATACCGTTGTTGCATGACTATCTCAGATACTCGGCTGACCGCCTGGGCGACAAGGTGGCGCTGGTCTGCGGCGGGCAACGCCTCACCTATGCCGAGATCGAG
>NZ_SADP02000750.1:0-325 GCF_004010375.2 Mesorhizobium sp. M2E.F.Ca.ET.209.01.1.1
TGAGGATCAAGCCTGGCGAAACCGCGCCGGCCGTCACGATATGCTCGCCGGCGGCATAGGCGCGCGCCTCGCCGAAGCGGCGCATTCGGTTAATGTCCGCATCGGTGAGGATGGGGAACATCTGGTCGCGCCGGGCGGCGATGGTCGGGCTGACGAAAGGGGCCATGGCGCGACCGTAGCGTCAGGGACGCCGGGTTTGAAGCGGTTTGTTCGCGAACTGGCCGGAAGGGGAGGGTGGCTCAAAAAGAAAGCCCGGACGAACCGGGCTTCTTCTTTGCGTTCTGGAACCGCGACGTGGTCCGAACGGGAATTTGGTGCCCAGAAG
>NZ_SADP02000751.1:0-325 GCF_004010375.2 Mesorhizobium sp. M2E.F.Ca.ET.209.01.1.1
CAGCGCTTGTCGGCGCGCGGCTGCGGTTCGAGCCGGCCAGCCGCAAGGGCGGAACGCGGGTCGTCATCGAGATCGACCGCGAGGCGGCGGCGGACAAGGGCTCGCCACGAACCGTGGCGCCGGAAGGCCAATCTGTGGCGGAGGCAGTGTGATGCTGGTGATGATCGCGGAAAATGACGGGCTGCACCGCACCTTCGCGCGGCGCACCGTCGAGCAATTGTGGCCGGGCGACGTCGAGGTGATCGAAGCCGGCGACGGCGAGGACGCCATCATCCTCGCGGCCGAGCGGCAGCCGCCGCATGTCGTGCTCGACCTGCAACTGCCC
>NZ_SADP02000752.1:0-324 GCF_004010375.2 Mesorhizobium sp. M2E.F.Ca.ET.209.01.1.1
TCATGTCGGACGAATCGTTCTTTGGATTGGCGAGTTGGACGGCATGCTGGTAGGCCGAATTGCCAATTACCAACGCTACGCGTTTTTCGGCGGCTGCCTGTCCCGAAATGGCAACGAACAATAAAACCAAAAGAATGAAAGCGCTGCGCATGGCAGAAACGGCTCCCCAAGGAACTGTAGCAGAGGCTAATGCAACCGAAAAGAGCTATAGCCGAGGCTGCGTCCGGGTGGCCTGCAGCTCCGAAATGATTGTTGGCAAACACCGATTCGGTGCTGCGTCATGCATCCCCATGCAAGGGGCGCAATTTGCTTGATGCACCTGAG
>NZ_SADP02000753.1:0-324 GCF_004010375.2 Mesorhizobium sp. M2E.F.Ca.ET.209.01.1.1
AGAAAGTCTTTGCGCGCATGGACTCGGTCGGCCAGGCGCGCATGAGCGCGCTGCATGGCGGCGACCGCTCGAAGCTCGAGATCGCGCCGAACCTGTGGGCCGGCGTCGGCCTTGTGCGCGGGGGCGCCGGCACGGCGCTGGTCGGCGATCCCGACACCATTGCCGAGCGCATCGACGAATACCGGCGTCTTGGCATCGATACCTTCATCCTCTCGGGCTACCCGCATCTCGAGGAAGCCTACCGCTTCGGCGAGCTGGTCCTGCCGCATTTGCCGACCGAGCATCCGGTCAAGGCCGCCGGGTCGTCCGTCAACACGGGTCCGT
>NZ_SADP02000754.1:0-324 GCF_004010375.2 Mesorhizobium sp. M2E.F.Ca.ET.209.01.1.1
GGGATGACTGCCTTTAGCCGACCACCGATCAGGCGCTTGGAATGGCGCGGCTGCAGCACGTCATCGAGCAGCTTTCCAACTGCACCGGCCTCCTGTCCACAGCCTTCAGACCCCTCGTGCACGCGACGCGCGGAAGGTCTTTCCTGACCTCAATATAGGCTGTTGTGCCAAGCAGGAGACCAGTGCAATAAGGGCTGCCACCAGCCAGCCGTTCAGCATGTGTTGACGCATTGTCTTTCCCCCGCGCCCCCAAGGTGGAGCGCGAAGGCAACCATTGGATGTCGCGGAGCGCATCTGCCGCGCTGGCGTTGTTACAAAACCCAG
>NZ_SADP02000755.1:0-324 GCF_004010375.2 Mesorhizobium sp. M2E.F.Ca.ET.209.01.1.1
CCTCGCGCAAGGATCGCAAATATTCGCCCGTCGCGGCAAGCCTGATCGCGCAAGCACAGGTGCCGTCGCAACCTTATTTCCCGAAGATCGGGCCGATCACTGGCGCCGCCGCCGCTGCTTCGCTGTTGTTGATGGCCATCGGCACGCTGCTTGCCGAGCTGTTCTCTGGCCGCGCCATGCGTCCGGCCGCCGGCGCCCGTTTCGCCAATATCGAGCAGGTGGCAATGCCGGTGACGCGCGCCGAGCCGGCGGTCGCCGAAGAGGAGGATGATGGGGATCCTTTCGCTCCCTATGAGGCGACCATGCGCCGCGGACGATTGCCGC
>NZ_SADP02000074.1:0-662 GCF_004010375.2 Mesorhizobium sp. M2E.F.Ca.ET.209.01.1.1
GTTCGGCTGGCATGCTCAATGCCGGGCTGATGGAAGTGTTCTCGCTGCGGGCGCCGCCGGTCGATTTTCTCTACTCGACCTGGGGCGTGGTGCTGGCCGAGGTCACCGTCTACTCGCCCTTCGTGCTGCGTCCGCTGCTTGCGGCCTTTTCGCTGGTCGATCGCGGCCAGATCGAAGCGGCGAGAGTGCTCGGCGCGCGACCGTTGAGGATCGTGCGCCAGGTCATTCTGCCGGCGGCTGTGCCTGCGCTGATCGCCGGCGGGAGTCTCTGCCTGCTGCTGACCGTCAACGAGTTTGCCATCGTGCTGTTGATCGGCGCCAAGGGCGTCATCACGTTGCCGCTGCTGATCTACAGCAAGGCCAGCCAGGAAGCGGCCTATCAGGTCGCCTGCATCATCGCGGTCATCAACATCGCGCTGTCGCTGGGGCTGTTCGGCCTCTACCGCTTCGCCGCCGGCCGTATGGGGATGTAGCCATGCTGGTCTGGTCGCGTCCCGGTCGAATGCTGATTTGGGCAGTCTTCGCACTGCTGTTCGGCGTGTTGTTTCTCGCTCCGCTCGCCGTCATCCTGCTCTCCAGTCTGGCCGAGCAATGGAACGGCGTGCTGCCGAGCGGGCTCACGATCGAGCATTACAGCAATGTCGTGCGCGGCGCGGCGTGGA
>NZ_SADP02000756.1:0-324 GCF_004010375.2 Mesorhizobium sp. M2E.F.Ca.ET.209.01.1.1
CGAGACAGAGTTCCAGACCGTTGGACGGCGAGTCGACGATGTTCATCAGCCGGTCGTATTTTTCCGGCCGGTTGACCAGCCGCGCCGCCCCGCGCAATGCTTCGGCCGGCGGATCGTCGGGATGCGCCGCCAGCATGACGCCAGCCTCTTCGGCCACCGGGACGATCTCGCGCAGAAACACGTCCAGGCGCTGCCAAAGTTCCTCGCTGCTGACGCGCACGGGTTCCGCATCCGGCCTTCCCGCACGGTAACGCATGTTCCAGACGACGCCGTCTGGCAGCGGCAGATCGGCATCGATGGCGGAGAGATCGAGCCCGACCGACA
>NZ_SADP02000757.1:0-324 GCF_004010375.2 Mesorhizobium sp. M2E.F.Ca.ET.209.01.1.1
TGTTTGTTGACCAGCGGCCCATGCGTGGTCCTGTCCGCGCGCGGGTCGCCCACGACCATTGCAGCCACCGTGGACTTGGCGAGTTCAAGGCACTCATCAAGTTGGTTCTCGTGAACCAGCATGCGGGTCGGCGCCTGGCACGACTGTCCGCTGTTACGGAAAGCACGTATGACACCAGCAGGCACCGACCTGCCGAGGTGATTGCCGGGAAGCAGGATGTTGGCAGACTTGCCGCCCAACTCCTGGTGCACCCTCTTGACGGTTGCAGCAGCGTCGATGGCCACTTGGATCCCCGCGCGCGTCGAGCCCGTGAACGACACCATA
>NZ_SADP02000758.1:0-324 GCF_004010375.2 Mesorhizobium sp. M2E.F.Ca.ET.209.01.1.1
GAAGAAGTCGGCGGAGGACCGTCTGTCGGCCGCCCTGGCGGCCATCAACCCGGTGGTCGACCCCGGTTACGCGATCCTGATCACGACGACTGACGCCGATCCGATCACGGGGTAACCATGGCCAGCCTTCACAGCGCCGCACGCCGGTTCGAAACCCTGATCTTCAAGGAGAACGGTCAGCCGTTCAACGGCACGATCATGCCGGTCGATGAGGGCAAGATCCCCAGCTACGACTTCGCGTCTCCACGCCTGATGCTCCGCACCACGGTCGAGGGCGTCGTCAAGGCGCGCGACATCATCCTGGACGACCTCAACCGGCGCTTC
>NZ_SADP02000759.1:0-324 GCF_004010375.2 Mesorhizobium sp. M2E.F.Ca.ET.209.01.1.1
CTGCTGGGCCGCTTCCATTTGTTGCGCATCGGGGCCGTTCGCCGGCGGGTTTGCGGCGACCGCCATTTCGCCCGCCTCGGCAAGCGACTGCTGGACGGCGTTGCGCCAGGGCGAGTCCGGCGCGAGCTGGCCGAGCATCTTTTGCCAGGCGGCGACAGCCTCGGCCTTCCTGCCCTCCTGGGCGAGGCCGACAGCCAAATAGAAATTCGCCTTGGCGTTGGCCGGATCGAGCTTCAAGGCCGCGTCGAAAGGATTCTGGGCGTCGGCCGTAACGATGCCGCCGGCAGCACTTGCAATCGCCTCGCCAAGTCCGGACTGGCGCAC
>NZ_SADP02000760.1:0-324 GCF_004010375.2 Mesorhizobium sp. M2E.F.Ca.ET.209.01.1.1
GCAAGGATCGTTCGCGGCGCCGTCGGCCAGTCAGGCCGGAATGAGGATTATGTGCTGAGCACGCTCGATCATCTCGAGGCGCTCGGCATCCGCGATCAATGGCTGGAAGAGGTAGGCCGCCAGGTCTCGCCTTCGTGAGGGGCTTTTTGTTTGCACAATTCCGGACGCAAAACCGCGACGCACTTTTGCTGGAATTGCTCTGGTCCGATCAAAAAGCAAAACCATGCCTTTGACCTCGGGAGGCCACGACCTAGCTTAGCGGCAACCCTTCCTTGGCCATCAGGCCCGTTCCAGCATCACGGAGATCAGCCTTGCAGAAACGCC
>NZ_SADP02000761.1:0-324 GCF_004010375.2 Mesorhizobium sp. M2E.F.Ca.ET.209.01.1.1
CGTTCTGGTCTAGGTCGGCGACGCGGCCCGTTACCGTCAGCTTGCTCTTGTGCAGCATGCTGACATCGTCGGCGAAGGCGGTCACCTCATGGAATTTGTGCGAGATCATCAGCACGGTGAGGTCGCCGGCTTTCGTCATGTCGCGCACAAGCCCCAGCACCTCTTGCGCCTCGCCGGGCGTCAGCACCGAGGTTGGCTCGTCCAGCACCAGGAAGCAGCGGCCAAGATAAAGCTGCTTGATGATTTCGAGCTTCTGCTTTTCGCCAGCAGCAAGCTCCGCCACCTTGACGTCGAGCGGCAGCTTGAACGGCATGCGCTCCATGA
>NZ_SADP02000762.1:0-323 GCF_004010375.2 Mesorhizobium sp. M2E.F.Ca.ET.209.01.1.1
TGGCGTGGTACTGCTCCGAAAAGCGGCGGAACGGCGCGAAATATTCCGGCGCGATCATCAGGATGAACAGGCTCTGCCAGAGTGCCAGGTTGGAGAAACCGGGGATCATCGCGAGCTTGAGGTGGCCGAGGCCAAGGAAGACGGCAAGGATGGCAATCGAGAGCGAGGCGAAGAAGTCGATGATGCCAGCATTGGCGAAGGCGATGCGCAGCACACCCATCGTGTTGTCCGCATAGGCTTCAAGGCGCCGGGCGAGCTTGGCCTCTTCGCCGCTCGCGGCATGGTTGGCGAGGATCGTCGGCAAGGTGCGGATGCGATCGGCG
>NZ_SADP02000763.1:0-323 GCF_004010375.2 Mesorhizobium sp. M2E.F.Ca.ET.209.01.1.1
CGTTCCCGGAAAAAGTGCTCGATCAGCTGCGGGCGCACCAATCGATCGACTCGGCCAAGCCGCTGCATTTCGACGTCGGCGCCGAGTGAACAGCCCGATACGCTCCGCCTGCACCGGCAGGCGGAGCGTATTCGTTCAAGTCAAGAAATACACGTGCAGCGCGGGGCCATTACTGCATCTGCAGCGCTGCCTTGCTGCCGCTGTATTCGGCGAGCGCGATACCGCCGAGCACCAGCGCGAGCGCGAGGGCCTGATAGGGCTGAAACTGCTCGCCGACGATCTGCACCGAAAGCAGCATGCCGAAAATCGGCACTAGGTTGATG
>NZ_SADP02000764.1:0-323 GCF_004010375.2 Mesorhizobium sp. M2E.F.Ca.ET.209.01.1.1
GCTTTGCTCGGATCGGTTTCCGAATCGGGTAAATACCACCTGGAGGCGGGTGTGCTATTGATCGACCAACTCCAGAGCGAGACCTGAATGAGCCAGCGCATCGTCAGTTTCGTCATGAGCGGCGGTGTCGGCTCGCGGCTGTGGCCGCTGTCGCGCGAGGACAATCCCAAGCAGTTCCACGATTTCTCCGGCGACGGCTCGATGCTGGCGAAAACCTTGCGCCGGCTGGCGGCACGGCCCGAAGGCGAAACACCGATCTTCCTGATCGCCTCGGAGCGTCACGCCGAGCGCGTCCATGCCGATCTTGCCGGTCTCGATCTCGG
>NZ_SADP02000765.1:0-323 GCF_004010375.2 Mesorhizobium sp. M2E.F.Ca.ET.209.01.1.1
GCGAAAGGGCGCTCGAACACGACCGCAGTGAGCGCAAGGTCGTCACCATTAGCGTCGGCGTCGCCACCAGCGGTCCGACCGCCCGTCACAACCCGACCAGCCTGATCCTGCAGGCGGACAAGGCTCTCTACGCCGCCAAGGCAGGCGGGCGCGACGCCACGCGACTGGCTGAGCCAGATGTTGGTTTCCAACCCATTCCGCTTCCGCGCAAGGCGTGACCAAAGCGCAGCCGCGAAGGCGCCAGAACAGAAGTCAATCCGCCTCGCCGCCCGAACCTTTGCCACACTCGGCCAGCACCTTGCCGATGGCGGCGCCCGAGCCCT
>NZ_SADP02000075.1:0-659 GCF_004010375.2 Mesorhizobium sp. M2E.F.Ca.ET.209.01.1.1
GCCCATATCGGAGAGCACGCCCGGCTTGATGTTGTGGGCGAGCGCACGCGCCGTTTCGCATTCGACGTCATGTGTCGCCAAGGCCTTGGTCAGCTCGGCAAGCATTCGATCGGTGGAGGACTGATCGTCGTCCCGAGGCATCTTAAGTGTGCAATTCAAGGCGAAAGCGGTGAGCGGCATCGAATCTTCGCGGCTGAATATGGTGATCAACGCGGAGGGCAGACACTGGTTGCCTCTCGCCGCAAGATCGGCTTGACCACATCGCCTTTGCGACCCCATGCCCCCTGTCGGGGGCGCGGTTTCGGTTACGGTCAAAGAGTCCGAATCTGTCTCTGCTAAGCAATTGAAATACGAAGGAAAGTCAGAAAAATGGGTCTTTATCCCACGAAATCGCTGCATACCATTGTTTTGACCCGTCGCCATCAAGGGCTACAATGAACTTTTTGAAAACAAACACCTTTTTGGAAGGTCAGCCGGCGGACCAAGCGGATTTTGGCAGTTTGTTACGCGGATTAAGGTCGCTTCGATCTGGAAGCGCTTCAAAAGGCGAGCGACTTTTCCAAATTCCCGACGTTGAAGCCGATGTGGTCGAACATGCTCCTATCCTCTGATTGACCCGCCTTAGTAGCGCTTCAGTTTCAAGTGCCGCTGGGAAGCTG
>NZ_SADP02000766.1:0-300 GCF_004010375.2 Mesorhizobium sp. M2E.F.Ca.ET.209.01.1.1
GGCCAGAAATACGTGCTCGCCGACAATTTCTTCCAGGGCGCCTTCGGCGGCTCCTTCCTCAACCACTTCATGCTCGCCTGCGCCTGCGTGCCTTACTACCCGCACGCCGACACTAGCCCGATCAAGGGCCAGATCGCGGTCGTCGAGCCCGACGGCACGACGCTGAAGGTCGCCGACAACTCGCCGCCGTCGGCGCTGGGCGGCGTACCGAAATTCGTCAGCGACGGCGCCATCACGCCCGACTTCTACGCCGTCAACACCATGCAGCCGCCTTACCAGCCGAGCGCCAACAAGCCGGCC
>NZ_SADP02000767.1:0-323 GCF_004010375.2 Mesorhizobium sp. M2E.F.Ca.ET.209.01.1.1
GCCAAGGTCGCCGCGCCTCGATACGATCGTGGCGCGATTACGCCGGGCATTGTGCATCTCGGCGTCGGCGCCTTTCACCGGGCCCATCAGGCCGCCTACATCGATGAGTGCCTGGCCGCCGGCGAGACGGGCTGGGGCATAACAGGCGTGTCGCTGCGCAGCGCCGACACCCGCGACGCGCTGGCGCCGCAGGACGGGCTGTACACGCTGGCGGTGCGCGGCAGCGGCGGCGAGAAGCTGCATGTCATCGGTTCCATCGGCTCGCTGCTGGTGGCGCCGGAGGACCCGGCTGCGGTGCTGGCGGTGCTGACCGATCCCCGCAC
>NZ_SADP02000768.1:0-323 GCF_004010375.2 Mesorhizobium sp. M2E.F.Ca.ET.209.01.1.1
CGAGACGGATGAGGGGTGTCGGAAGGAATGTGGCGAAAAAGAATAAATGCTTCAAGCGTTTAATCTTGCCGCGCGGTGATCCTTCCAACACCCCTCATCAGACCTCGCTTAGCGAGGCCACCTTCTCCCACAAGGGGCCTGTTGCGTAATTGGCTGGTTGTGATTCTCTGAGACGGAAGCTCGGAGGGAATCGCAATGGCGGTGAAGCAGACTGGTCAGTTGAGCCTGGCGGAAGCATTTTTGGGCCAGAAGCTTGCAGGTGGATCCTCGCCGCTCGATCGACTGTCCGGTCTGGTGAAGTGGTATCGCTTCGAGAAGCTGCT
>NZ_SADP02000769.1:0-323 GCF_004010375.2 Mesorhizobium sp. M2E.F.Ca.ET.209.01.1.1
TCATCGCCGACGTCCAGAAGATCGCTTTCTTTGCAAAACACGAGGGCGCCGTGAACACATCCTGGCCGATGGCCATGGATCCCGACATCAACAAGCAGGTGCAGCCCTTCGCCAAAGGCGCGACCTTCATCGATCCGCTTACCTATCTGTGCGACGCCACCGGCTGTTCCTATGCGGATGCCACCAGCAAGCAGTTTCTCTATTTCGACTATGGCCATTTCTCTTCCGCCGGCGCGACGCTGGCTATCTCGAAATACTGGCCGAGCTTCGCCGCCGGCGGCGAAGTCGCAAAGGTCAGGGAGCAGGCGCCAACCGTCACCAGG
>NZ_SADP02000770.1:0-323 GCF_004010375.2 Mesorhizobium sp. M2E.F.Ca.ET.209.01.1.1
CATGTCTCGCGCTTACCGAGACGGCCTGCAGGATGCCGCCTCGGGTGTCGGTCTGCGGGTCATTGTGGGGGGTGTCGCCACCAACGTGCTCGCCATCACGCCCATCGGGGACAAAGTGGGGCTCCGCCTCATGCTCGATGTCGGAACGGAAGCCGCATGACATGGCGGGGCGCGTTGTCAATGCCGACCGGCTTGTCCGCAAGCTGAGCAGGATTTCCACCTCATACCAGAAGGAGGTGGAAAAGGCGCTGCTGGCTTCTGCGGCCGAAATGAACAGCTACGCCATTACGAAGATCCAACGCGGCACCAGCGCGGGCCGTACC
>NZ_SADP02000771.1:0-323 GCF_004010375.2 Mesorhizobium sp. M2E.F.Ca.ET.209.01.1.1
GTCCACGCCCTGCGCGATGTCCGGCGACTGTGCGCCGATCGACACCTCGACACCGCACGTGCGGCCGTCGAACGAGACCTCCGACGAGTCGTACCCGATGCCCGTGATGACGTCACGGACCAGCTTCGGGATCTCGACGTAGCCCGAGGTGGTGACCTCGCCGGCGACGTGCACCAGACCCGTCGTCACCATCGTCTCGACGGCGACGCGCGCGTGCGGGTCGACCGTGAGGAGGGCGTCGAGGATCGTGTCCGAGATCTGGTCGCAGATCTTGTCGGGGTGCCCCTCCGTCACCGACTCGGACGTGAAGAGGCGCAGGTTGG
>NZ_SADP02000772.1:0-323 GCF_004010375.2 Mesorhizobium sp. M2E.F.Ca.ET.209.01.1.1
GATCGCCGTCGATGACGGCGCCGGCCTGGTCGCGCGTCGCCGAGATCAGCTCGCTGATGATGCGCAGCGTGACATGCGCCTCGCCGCCCTTCATCTCGGCCGAGACGATGTCGGCCTTGTCGATGCCGACGAAGGAGGACTGGATCTTTTCCGACTTGGCCTCGCGCTCGCCGATCGCGGCGACGAAGCCGTCATAGACCTCGCGCGACAAAAGGTTCTTCAGCGTTTTGCGGTCGCCGTCGGCATAGGCCATGACGATCATCTCATAGGCCATCTTGGCGCCGTCGACGAAACCCTTGGGATCGAAGGACGGGTCGTTGTCC
>NZ_SADP02000773.1:0-323 GCF_004010375.2 Mesorhizobium sp. M2E.F.Ca.ET.209.01.1.1
ATTTCTTTCGATATCTGACAGATGTGTCGACCAACGTCGACACCCACCAACAGCCGCGCGGAAACTGTCAAAGGCGGGGCGGTGTGGGTTGGCAGGATCGTTGGCGCCATGGATGGCGCCATCGAGCCCCCAAGGATGGGTTTACGGCGTCCCCCGCGAACCCAACCCGTCCCGCCAAGCCCTCAGTCCAGCTGTTGCTGTTGACGTTGCTCCCGCGGGTGCAGGGCCGCAGGCCCTGCAATACAAAAACCCCTTACTGACCCCGCAGGCGGCTGTGCCGGAAGCCGTAGCAGAAATAGATCACGAAGCCGACGACCGTCCAC
>NZ_SADP02000774.1:0-323 GCF_004010375.2 Mesorhizobium sp. M2E.F.Ca.ET.209.01.1.1
GAGAAGCCCGATTTCTCGATCGAGACGAAGGCGATGGCGGATGGGCTGTGGCCAGTCGCGGGCATGGACGAGGCAGGCCGCGGGCCGCTCGCCGGCCCGGTGGTGGCCGCCGCCGTGGTGCTCAACCCGGCCAACATCCCCGAGGGCCTGGACGATTCCAAGCGCCTCACCCATCTGCAGCGCGAGGCGCTGTTCCTGAAAATCCTCGGCTCCGCGCTCAGCGTCTCGATGGCGTCGATCAGCGCGGAGGGTATCGATGGCAGCAACATCCTCAAGGCGAGCCTCGAAGCGATGCGCAGCCCGACCAGCGCGCGGCGCATCGC
>NZ_SADP02000076.1:0-626 GCF_004010375.2 Mesorhizobium sp. M2E.F.Ca.ET.209.01.1.1
GATCTCAGCCATGGTCGGCGGCCGGTATCGAAACGGCGATGACTTTCTTGTCCTCGGCCATGGCATGGCCCGTGAGGAGCAGCGAGCCGAGCGCGGCCGCAGCCATCCATTTTCTACTGAACATTTTCTGCTGAGAGGGATCGTTGTGAAACCAGCGGACCGCTCGGCCCCGGCGTCGATTATGTGCTCGGGCTGCCGCCAATGTTTCATTCAATGAAACTGTATATTGACTAGCGCAAAATCGCTCTGCCGTAGAGCCTTTGTCAAGAAGAATTTCGATGAGTGATTCTGCTGGAAATCCTCGGCTGTCGCAGTGGCTGCGCCTTTGTGCATCACATAGCGTCAGTTTCCTGCCGAGTGCGCAATTGCTGGCACTGTTCCGTTGTATGAACCTCTATACCGGTGAGCGGAAAAACCTGCATGGCGAGCTTACCGGGGCAGGCGCGGGTCGCAGGTTGCAAGCGCTCTGTACTCATCGCAAATCAGAGATAGTTGGGAGAGGAAATGCGTAGTCGGACTCTGTTACTGGGCGCCGCCATATGCGGCATGATGTCTGCCACGGCCCAAGCGGAAGAAAAGTCCATTGAGGTCATTCACCATTGGGTGTCCGACAGCGAAGTGGCCGC
>NZ_SADP02000775.1:0-323 GCF_004010375.2 Mesorhizobium sp. M2E.F.Ca.ET.209.01.1.1
GCTGTCGACGAAGTCCCATAGTACCGGATCGCTCAGAGTCTGCGCCGACAGGTTGAAGCCGAGCGTGATCGCGCCGGATTTCATCGCCGCGCAGTGCCGCGACAGCGCGGTGCGGATGATCCAGCGATCGAGCCGCGCGGCAATGCCGAAGCGCTCCGCCGCCGGTATGAACTCGCCGGGCGGGATCAGCCGACCGTCCTTTCCGGCACGCCGCGCCAGCCCCTCGACATGGCCGTACTCCCCCCAGGGCCTGCCCAGCCGGTGGATCTCCTGGCCGAACAACCTCAGCCTCCCATCCTCCCTGGCATCCACCGTGTCGGCGG
>NZ_SADP02000776.1:0-322 GCF_004010375.2 Mesorhizobium sp. M2E.F.Ca.ET.209.01.1.1
GTCGAAGCGGGGGTCTTGGCGATGAATTGCAGCGCGGCATCCAGGGCCGAGGTGGCCAGCACGCGCTTGAAGCTGCCCTGGAAGACGACATCGTCAACCTTGGCAGTGCCGAGCGCGACATCGCCTTTCGCTTCGCCAAGGACGAGATGTTCGGGCCGGACGGCGAGCACAATTTTGGCACCGGCAGGCGACGCGCCGGGCAGCGAAATCGGCCCGACCGCCGTCGAGGCCGTGACGATCCCGTCCTTCGCCTCGGTCACGGTGCCGGCAAGGATCGTGCTCTCACCCATGAAGGTAGCGGAAAAACGCGTCGCCGGCCGCG
>NZ_SADP02000777.1:0-322 GCF_004010375.2 Mesorhizobium sp. M2E.F.Ca.ET.209.01.1.1
CGGCGAAGCCAAGTCAGGCTATTTCAATGAGATGGGCGGCTGCATTCCGGCGGGCAGGATCGCCAGGCCCGCCGACATCGCGCCGGCCTATCTCTACCTGATGCAAAACGAGTTCATGACCGGCGAGACCGTCCATATCGACGGCGGGCAGCGGTTGGTTTGAGCGGGCGGGGCCGGGCCTCGGTTTGAGGATCCGGCCTCAACGATTGCCACGCATGAGCGCCGGGCGTCGCTTGCCGGGCCTTCGCAACGCAATGGCGTTTCCGGCGGAACGCTCATATACATGACGCTCGAATGAGCAGCGCCTCCGCCCCGTCGAGGA
>NZ_SADP02000778.1:0-322 GCF_004010375.2 Mesorhizobium sp. M2E.F.Ca.ET.209.01.1.1
CCGATTTCGACCAGCAGAAGGCGCTTGTCGTGAGCCGCGACCTCATCACTCGCTTCGGTGACCAGATCAGCGGCGTCTATGCCAATGACGACACCATGGCACGCGGCTTCATCGACGCCTGGAAGGAGGCCAATCCCTCCAAGGCGGCGCCGCCGATCGTCGGCATCAACGGCCAGAAGGACGCGTTCGAATCGATCCGCACCAACGAAATGTATTCGACCATCGTGCAGTCGCCGGTCGAGGACGGCCGCCTGGCAATCGACACCATGGCCGAGATCATCGACGGCAAGGAGGTCAAGGACCGGCTGCCGATCCCGCTGAC
>NZ_SADP02000779.1:0-322 GCF_004010375.2 Mesorhizobium sp. M2E.F.Ca.ET.209.01.1.1
TCGCAATTCCCCCAAGCCTTATCTCGCCGGTTGATTGGCTGAAATCGATCGTCGAGTTTAGAACAATGTTCATGTTCCAGTCAGAACTCGAAACAAACTCAAGCCATGAGTTATTCGCCGGGGCAGTTATGTCAGCGTTGATAGTCAGAAGCCCGGCGTTGGTGTCGGTGTTATATGGCCGCGACATGAGGACTGTCACAACACCATTCTGGGCCAAGGCAGCCTCAATGCTCCTGGCCGATATGTGCGAATCGTTCACCGTGCCAAAGATGTTACTGTTAGTGACGAAGAAGAATTCGTCCCCCGAAACGGTTGTGCCAAC
>NZ_SADP02000780.1:0-322 GCF_004010375.2 Mesorhizobium sp. M2E.F.Ca.ET.209.01.1.1
GCGAAATGCGCGCCATGGGCCTGCCGTTGCCCGCCGATCTCGTTGCCCTGGAAAAACGCCTGGATGACGATTTTTACGCTGCCGGGACCTGATTCCTGACGTTTGCTTCGAACCATCGTGCGTGAGGGAACCCAGGGACAGACCGATCGTTAATTTCCTTCACGATCGAGTGGAGGAAATGATGCGATTGGCCGGACTGGCGATGTCCGCACTGTTTCTCAGGACCGCGGCTTTCGCCCAGCAGGCCGATCAGCCTGCGCTCAAAGGCGCGGCGGCTTTCGGCGACTGGCGGGCGGACAGGCCCGGTGTACGCCGGCTGATC
>NZ_SADP02000781.1:0-322 GCF_004010375.2 Mesorhizobium sp. M2E.F.Ca.ET.209.01.1.1
CGAAAATCGAGGGCAAGCGCATACGCGGCAAGGACAAGACCATAGCCAAACGGCATGCCATCACGTCGCGAGCGCGGAGTGACTGTCGACAGTGGCTGGGTTTGCCGGCGGAGACGGCTCAGGCGGCGGAGTAGCGGACAGCCCGATCAGTCCTCAGGCGATATTATTCCGCGGCCTCGACACCTGCCGACGGCAGTCCGGGCTTGCCCGCCTCCCCCGGATTTCTTCGCAGATACGCTGCCTTCAGCGTCTCCGACGTGTCGCGCGACCCGTCATGGCTCCATCCTGGCGGCTTGATGAGGTAGTTCAGGCGCTCTCGAAG
>NZ_SADP02000782.1:0-322 GCF_004010375.2 Mesorhizobium sp. M2E.F.Ca.ET.209.01.1.1
AGCGGCAGCTCGAGCGCCTCGCCGACCATCGCATAGGCTCGGCCGTCGGGCTTGAGGATTTTGGTATAGGTCGCGTCGACGATCGTCTCGAACAGCGCAAGCAGCGGCAGGCGCTCGCGGAACGACTTGCCATAGAAAAGGTCGAGCTCGTTGGACAGGATGGCCAGCCGGACGCCGGCTTCATGTGCGATGCGGATCGCGCGCTCGGCCTCCGGTCGCACCACCGCCTGCGGATCGGCGCCACGCGCCCGCTGCACGAAGATCGACATGTCCTGCCAGTCCTCGCCGACCAGGCGGCCGACCTCGCGGGTGCGCGTTTTCC
>NZ_SADP02000783.1:0-322 GCF_004010375.2 Mesorhizobium sp. M2E.F.Ca.ET.209.01.1.1
TTCACGAAGGCGCGACCCGTCGCCCCACCTCCTCGAGCCAATGGTCGCGTATCCCCAATGCCTTGAGATGCTCGACCGTGCTGAGCACATAGTCCTCGTTGCGGCTCGATTGACCGACGGCGCCGCGAACGACCGCTGCCGCATGGCTGGCGTCGAGACCGCCGGCATATTGCACATGGGCGCGGTCGACGACATAGGCGACCGCCTTGACCGTCTCGCCCCCAGCCGCCTTGCCCTTGTTGAGGCGAATGTCGAGCAAGCGTTCGAGATAGACGTCGGTGACCAGCTCGCGCTCGCGCAGATAGGTAATGACCTCGCCGCG
>NZ_SADP02000784.1:0-321 GCF_004010375.2 Mesorhizobium sp. M2E.F.Ca.ET.209.01.1.1
GGCGCCCTGTTCGGAGGCCGGATTTGCGAACAAAATGCCGGCTGTCAAAAAACCTTCTCCTGTTTGGCGTTATGATGGTTTGGTGCGCTTGACACCCGGTAGCGAACCCCTTATCCAGCGCCCCAACGACGAACACGGCTGACACGTGCTCGTCAATGCGCGGGTGTAGCTCAGTTGGTTAGAGTGCCGGCCTGTCACGCCGGAGGTCGCGGGTTCGAGCCCCGTCACTCGCGCCATTTCTCTCAAGGGACACAAACCCTTGGCTTAGTAGAAATGTCGACGTTGTCTGTCAAAGATGCATGTATGCGGATGTGATCCAGA
>NZ_SADP02000077.1:0-598 GCF_004010375.2 Mesorhizobium sp. M2E.F.Ca.ET.209.01.1.1
GCCGCCGCCTACAATGACGCGCTGAACCTGGCGGGCAAGATCGCCGTGACGGCGACGGTGACGGATGCCGATGGCGACACCGCCTCGACCGGCGCCATCGATGTCGGCGGTGCGGTCACCTTCCTCGATGACGGCCCCTCGATCAGCAATGCGGTGGTCGGCAGCTCGGTGACGCTCGACGAGACCAACAACGGTCCGACGACGGACGGCGTGCTGAACCCGGCGATCATGACGGCCACGAGCGCTGCGGCGATCGTGACGCTGACCTCCAACTACGGCGCCGACGGCGCCGGCACGACGACCTATGCGCTGTCGGTGACCAACGCGGCCTCGGGGCTGGCGACGGCACAGGGCGACCATGCCATCACGCTGGTCCAGGTCGGCGCCACGGTGCAGGGCCAGTACACGGATGCCGGCGGCACCCACACCGCCTTCACCGTGTCGGTCGCCGCGGACGGCAAGATGACGGTGGTGCAGAACGTCGCGCTTGAACATCTGGTCGATGGCTCGACGGCCGCCGCCTACAATGACGCACTGAACCTGGCGGGCAAGATCGCCGTGACGGCGACGGTGACGGATGCCGATGGCGACACCGCCT
>NZ_SADP02000785.1:0-321 GCF_004010375.2 Mesorhizobium sp. M2E.F.Ca.ET.209.01.1.1
ACCGGCGGGCAGAAGCAGGCGCTTTACCGGCGACTGCTGGAGCTTAGGGAAGGCGATGGCTGAGCGTACTTTAGGCCATCGCCGAAAAGCTTACCGGCGCGGCCATCGCGGCGAATGGCTGGCGGCGCTGGCGCTGATGCTGAAAGGCTACCGCATCCTTGCCCGCCGCCATCGCACCAGGCTCGGCGAGATCGATCTGATCGCCCGGCGTGGCGATCTCGTGCTGTTCGTCGAGGTCAAGGAGCGCCGCACTTTGATCGAGGCCATGGAAGCGCTCGGACATGAATCGGAGCGGCGCATCGAGGGCGCCGCGGATATCTG
>NZ_SADP02000786.1:0-321 GCF_004010375.2 Mesorhizobium sp. M2E.F.Ca.ET.209.01.1.1
CTGGAACGGTTGCTGGAACTGAAATAGTAAACGGCGGAGCAACCGAAGACGTCTATGACCCCTGTTGGACCTGCCTGTTGACGAACGCCTCGCGGATCGCCTCCTGCATGCCGTCGATCGCTTCACCGGAAGCGTTCGGGTTGCGGTGCATCACCACATTGGAGGAATCGATGTCGCCGAACCCATCCGTGGACGTCAGTTCGCGGCAGTCCGCCGGAATGTTGCTGCGCGAAATCGGCGCGATCGCCAACCCTGAGGTGACGGCAAGCTTCAGGCCGCCATTGGTGTCACTGGTATAGGCGACGCGATAGGCAAGGCCGC
>NZ_SADP02000787.1:0-321 GCF_004010375.2 Mesorhizobium sp. M2E.F.Ca.ET.209.01.1.1
GCACCAGGCGTCGCCGACACGGGCAGGCTCGGCACCGGCTGGTCGGTGCTGCCGGACCTCGGCGATCATTTCTACGCCGACCCGTTCCCCTTCTGGTGGCAGGACCGGCCTTTCGTGTTCGTCGAGGACTATCCGCACGCGATCGGCAAGGCCGTCATCTCCGTTGTCGCGTTCGATTCAAGCGGCGTTCCTGAAAACCCCCGGGTCGTGCTAGAGGAGGCCCACCACCTCTCCTACCCGCAAGTGTTCGAGCGCGACGGCGTGATCTGGATGCTGCCGGAGGCGAGCACCGGCGGCAGGCTGAAGCTCTACCGCGCCTCC
>NZ_SADP02000788.1:0-321 GCF_004010375.2 Mesorhizobium sp. M2E.F.Ca.ET.209.01.1.1
GAAAACCAGAGCGTTGTTCTCCAGGAACAATCCATATTGAGACGTGCTGGTCCAGTGCCAGTAAACGCCTTCGATCGTCGCGTTGATCGGGTCAATTGATCGAATTGGCGTTGCGTCATTCTCCCACTTACTCTGGGCTAATATGAACATTATCGCAAAAAAACCGGAGAAGAAGACCACGCTGGGCGCGTTCCTCTTCAAACCCTCATAAGTCGACGGTGAAAACATGAATCCCTCAATGTCGATTCATGTGGTAGCTGGAAAGTAGACTTTCAATCAGCCGCCGACGCAGCTTTAACGCGGCGCCGGCCTCGGCTGCCG
>NZ_SADP02000789.1:0-321 GCF_004010375.2 Mesorhizobium sp. M2E.F.Ca.ET.209.01.1.1
AAGAACACCGCCGCCGCGTCGGTCGAGGCGACGGCGGCACCGAGCAGGAAGGATTCCAGCCAGCTGAGATCGAGCAGATAGTTGGCGGCGGCGCCGAACAGGCCGGTGGTGAGTAGCACGCCGAAGGTCGCCAGCGACAGGGCCGGTCCTGCCGCCTGCCGCAAGGCGTTGAGCGGCGTGCCGAAACCGGAATCGAACAGAATGACGGCGAGCGCCAGTGAGCCGGCAAAATAGGCGATACGGGCGTTGTCGAACTGGATGCCGAGGCCGTCGGCTCCGGTGGCGAGCCCGATGCACAGAAACAGGAGCAGGAGCGGGGCG
>NZ_SADP02000790.1:0-321 GCF_004010375.2 Mesorhizobium sp. M2E.F.Ca.ET.209.01.1.1
GCAGGGATCTGAACCGCCCGATCATTTTATTCTCTGCGACCTGCAGGCCAATTTTTTCTAACTTCGGCTAAAAAAGTAGAATAAAGCTATCGATCCGTCTAATCAGTTGTTCTTGTAAATTCGATCGATATTGGTTCTTAATGCAGGCATGACCCTGGACCAGTTGCGCATTTTCGTCGCCGTCGCAGAGCGCGGCCACATGACCAAGGCAGCAGAGCTTCTCGGCATATCCCAGTCGGCCGCGTCGGCGGCCATTCGCGCGCTGGAAGAGCAGCACGGTGTCCATCTGTTCAACCGCGTCGGCCGCAACATAGAGCTGGC
>NZ_SADP02000791.1:0-321 GCF_004010375.2 Mesorhizobium sp. M2E.F.Ca.ET.209.01.1.1
ATCAGCCCCGATATCTGGGCCGACAAAGCCAACTGTGCCGCGTCATGGCCAAATGCGATGCCCGCTATGGCGACGACAATTATCAGAACCGGGGCCAGCGACGTGGCGGCATAAAAGGCCATCGCCGCGCCATGACTAAGCGCATTGTCGTCGACAAAGCCAACCACGCTTTCTCGCACCAGGTCCCATACGTTTTTAAGTGTGGGTCGCACTTCGAATCCGTGAAAGGGGTCGCAAACCGTCTCCTATCAATGCAGCGGGTCTTCCGATGTTCCGGCCGACTTGAGCGAGAGTTTCAGCAAGAGCGCGCCTGCCTCAGTG
>NZ_SADP02000792.1:0-321 GCF_004010375.2 Mesorhizobium sp. M2E.F.Ca.ET.209.01.1.1
CGAGCCCGCCGTGGTCGCTTCGCCGGCGACATCGAACAGATCCTTGATCGAGACAATGGTGCCGTCGAGCGGCCCAAGCGTCACGCCGGCTCGTTTGCGGGCATCGCTGGCGTCAGCCGCGGCCCGTGCGGCTTCGGCATAAAGCTTCGGGTAGAACTTCTCGTCGGCGGGACGACTGGCAAGACGTGACAGGATGTTTTCGAGACGGTCGCGGATTGATTGCATGTCGATGTCGGACTCCGCCAGGATAGAACGTCCTTCGGGCAAGCAGCCGCCAGGCCTGCCGAAGGAATAACCCGGCCAGCGTGCCTTTGCACCGGC
>NZ_SADP02000793.1:0-321 GCF_004010375.2 Mesorhizobium sp. M2E.F.Ca.ET.209.01.1.1
GGTGGACCCCGACACCCGTCAGATCGTTGAAGTCCTTCACTGATCCGTCTCACGCATCAGGCAAAAAGCCCATCACCGATTTAAGTCGGTGATGGGCTTTTTTACGTCGGGCACAGCTACCCTGAAATCTACTCGGCGGCCAGCTTGTCCTGCGTCCTGGTGTCGAAGTCGCTGGCATCATGGCGCTCGTGCAACTGTATGGCCGGTTCGCCGAAGGCGCGGTTGACCATGCGGCCGCGCTTTACCGCGGGGCGTTCATCGATCGCTTTCGCCCAGCGCTGCACGTTCTTGTAGTCCTGCACCGACAGGAACTCCCCGGAA
>NZ_SADP02000794.1:0-321 GCF_004010375.2 Mesorhizobium sp. M2E.F.Ca.ET.209.01.1.1
GCGAGCACACGCGGATTGAACAGCGCTTCCTTCACGCTGAAGGCGCGCACCGCCTCGCGATGCTCGCGTTCCTGCTGCTGGCGCGCGACGAGCCACGTGCGTTCGTCGGCGGCAAGCCAGCTGGCATCGGCCGGCTTGTCGGTCAGGTAGAACCACACCGCGAATGCCAGCAGCAGGGCGGGCAGCGCTTCGATCAGATAGACCCACTGCCAGCCGGCGAGGCCGCCGAGGCCGCGCGCCGCATAGGCGTAGAAGGCGCCGGCATTGCCGATGTGGCGCGACATGGCGACATAACCAACCGCGAACAGGAGCAGCAGCAGC
>NZ_SADP02000078.1:0-652 GCF_004010375.2 Mesorhizobium sp. M2E.F.Ca.ET.209.01.1.1
GAATTCGCGCAGATAATAGGAGCCCATGATCCAATACTCGCCGCCCCAGTTGAGCACGGTGAGATCGCCCTTCAGCCGCCCGTCATGGCCAAGCATCGGCGCAAGCTTCGCGCGGCCGGGATTCGGCAGCCTGCAGGCGAGCAGCCGGTCGAGCCACGCTGCGGCGCCCGGCCCTGAAATCGCGTAGCGCGAATAGGCCGAGATATCGACGAGGCCGGCGGCGCGGCGCACCTGCAGCGCTTCGTCGCCGACGATGTCGAAGGCGTTGGAGCGCTTCAGCGTCGTCTCCTCGCGAAAGCCCATCGGCGCGAAATAGGCCGGGATTTCCAGGCCCCAGGACGCCGTCCATTCGGCGCCGGCGGTGCTCATGCCGTCATAAGCGCCGGGGCGCTTCAGTGGCCGGCCGGCCGGCAGCCGCTCATTGGGGAAGGTCATGACGAAGCGGCGAGCGTAGAACTGCCGCGTCGTTTGCCTGAGATATTCGCGGTTGGCGGCGAAGGCGCCATAGCGGGCGATGTCCATGCCGAAGATGTCGGCCTGCGGCTCGCCGTAAATCATCCACTCGGCCAGCGACTTGCCGACGCCGCCGCCCTGGCTGAATCCGGCCATGACACCGCAGGCGACCCAGTAGTTGCTGAGCCCCCGCACCGGG
>NZ_SADP02000007.1:0-43269 GCF_004010375.2 Mesorhizobium sp. M2E.F.Ca.ET.209.01.1.1
TCTCGACGCAGCGGCGTTAGACGGGCATTCTTGTGGATGTTCATTCGGTCCTCCGGGAATCACTGAAGCTTCGACAACCTCAGCTTTCTCGGTCGGGGCCGAATGGACAACCTCCTGAAAGCTCACAGCTAGGTCGGCCGTGCCGACCTGGAAATTTCAGCTTACGCGATCGCGTGATATTTTCAGAAAAGCGCAGCCGAATCTCCCTCTTGGGAGAGGGCTAATGATTTCTTAACGCCAAATCAAACTGGGCATCCCCAACCGCGTCCGGACAGTCGCGGAGGCCATTAGGCGTGGCTATATTAGCCAGGTCGGCCGTGCTGGCCTAAAATTCTTGCCTACGCGTTCGCGTAATATTTTCGGGAAAGCCCGGCCGTATCATCCTCTTAAGCCCAGGAGACGGCTAATGCTTTTCGCCCTTACCACTCAGGAATTGATGGAACGCCCCGACCTTTGGGAGGCCGTGCATCGCCTGCGCCACAAGATCTTCGTCGAGGAAATGGGATGGACCGATCTCGCCCGTCCTGACCAGCTCGAGATCGATCAGTTCGACCACGACGAGGCCGAACACCACCTTGTGATCCGCAACGGTGAACTGGCCGGCTACCAGCGCATGCTGCCGACGACACGGCCGCATCTTCTGACGGACGTGTTGTCGGACCTCTGCGAGGGGCCGTCCCCCTCGGGACCGAATGTCTGGGAGTTGACCCGCTACGCGGTGGCCCCGGGCTTTCGCGACGGCAAGCGCGGCGTCTCGACGGTCGGCACCGAATTGATCGCCGGCTTCGTCGAGTGGGGACTGAAGCGCAACGTCGACCAGGTCATCATCGAGTTCGAACCGATGTGGGTGCTCAGGGCGCTGCAACTGCACTTCCTGGCAAAGCCGCTCGGCTACCAGCGCACCTATGGCAACCAGCAGGTGGTGGCGACCTTGCTCACTTTCACCGAGCATACGCTCGATATCGTGCGCCAGCGCCGCAACCACTTCCTGCCGGTGCTGAACCGGGGCTATCCCGGCCTGCTCGGCCTGAAGCAGGCGTCGTGAGCGGGGAGGTGGTCATGAGCTTCCATCCCGAACCGGAACTGCGCGGCCGCACGCTGGTCGTCACCGTGTCCTCGCATGACGGAAGGCCGGTGCTCGACCGGCATGCCTATGCGAGCCTTGCCAGGACCTTCCACGAGGCGGCCGTCAATGACGAGGTCCGTGTCGTCATGCTGCGTGGCCTTGCCGGCTGTTTCTGCCTTGGCGGCGACTTCTCGGAATTCCTCGATGCCACCAAGCACCGGGAACTGATCGCCGCCGTCACCGACATGTTCCGCATGCTGGCGACCTTCCCCAAGCCGGTGCTTGCCTGCGTCGACGGCGATGCCGTCGGCGTCGGCTGCACCATCCTGTTCCACTGCGATATGGTGATCGCCTCGAAGGGCAGCACCTTCAGGGTGCCGTTCGTCGATTTCGGCTTGGTGCCGGACGCGGCGACCAGCATCCTGGCGCCCCAGAAGCTCGGCTATGCGGGCGCCTTCCGCTTCTTCTGCCTGGGCGACACGCTCGGCGTCGAGGATGCCAAGGCCCTCGGCCTTGTCGGCGAGATCGTGACGCAAGGCAGCGCCGAGGAAGCAACGCTGGCGAGGGCGAAACAACTCGCCAAGAAGCCGGTGGCGGCATTGCTGCAGACGCGTAGCCTTCTCAAGGGCGATACGGCGGTGTTGTGCGATCGTATCGACCACGAGATCACGCTGTTCCAGCAGGCGCTTCAGGATGACACCACGCTGAAGCGGCTGCAGCGGATCGCCCGCCTGGCCGCCTGAGCGGACCGCATGAAAGTCTCAGCGCCGCGCGAGCCGAAAGCCGCGCGGCGCTGTAACTTACGGAATTGATTTAGTCCTTCAGGAACCCCGGCCCTTCGCCGATGATCTTCTTGTCGGGCTTGCCGACGGCATCGAGGTCGCGGCGGTCATAGGGCAGCGACAGCAGGATGCGCTGGATCACCGCAAGCCGGGCGCGGCGCTTGTCGTTGGCGCGCACGATGATCCAGGGCGAGAATTCCTTGTGCGTGCGCTCGATCATCTGGTCGCGCGCCTTGGTGTAGTCGTCCCATTTGCTGATGCCTGCGACGTCCATCGGTGAGAACTTCCAGTTCTTCAGCGGCGACCAACGGCGGTCATGAAACCGCTCCAGCTGCGTTTCGCGGCCGATATTCAGCCAGAATTTGAAGAAATGGATGCCCTCGTTGCAGATCATCCGCTCGAAATGCGGCGTCTCGTCGAGGAATTTCTCGTGCTGCTCCGGCGTGCAGAAGCCCATGACCGGCTCGACGCCGGCCCGATTGTACCAGGAGCGGTCGAAGGTCACGAATTCTCCGGCTGTCGGGAAATGGTCGACATAGCGCTGGTAGTACCATTGCCCGGCCTCGGTCGGCGTCGGCTTAGTCAGCGCGACGTTGCGCGCCGTGCGCGGGTTCATATATTGCCGCACCACGAAGATCGTGCCGCCCTTGCCGGCCGCGTCTCTGCCTTCGAACAGCGCCATCACCCGCTTGCCGGTCGTCTGCAGCCAGGCCTGCGCCTTGACCAACTCAATCTGCAGCCCTTCGAGCTCCTTTTCGTAGTCTTCGCTTTTCATCTTCTTGTCGTAAGGATAGCCGCCGGCGGTCAGCTTGTTGTCCACGATCCAGTCCGGCAGCACCGGATTGTCGATGTCGAACTCGCGCTCCTTGCCGCCGATCTTGATCTTGATCGGTGCCGTGGCCGGCACTGCTTCAGCCGTTTGCTTGGCTTTTTTCATCCAGACGAACCTTTCCAGTTTGCGGACTCATGCTATGGAGCCTGTGCAGCAAAGCGCCCTTCCGAGCGCAAAGACGCTGTAGCGTGTTGATTTTGCGCATGAACCTTCGCGAAAATCGATCCTGATTTTCAGGCATGCGCCAGGCCGGTCCGGCAGACTGCTGACCGGTCGACGGGATGCGGGGTGGCGCGGGCCTATGGCTGAGACGGGCGCGGGGCAGGACAGTAAGGGACAAGCCCTGGCGGCGCGGTTGTGGCGCAATCGCTGGCTGCTTGGCGCGGGCATTGTCGCGATCCTTGCCGTCTATAGCTTCGCCGGCGCGTCCGTTTACGTGCCGGTCCTGGCCTTAGTAGTGCTGGCGGCTGCCGCGATGCTGCCTGTCGATGCCGAACGCCGATCGGCAGATTCAGGAGCAGCGATCGAGGCCAGCGGACTGCAGCGGCTTTCCGGCGAGTTTCTGGCGGCCGCGGTCGCCGATCCGCTGATCATCTTCGACCATTCCGCCGCGATGGTCCACGCCAACGCCGCCGCCTTCGCGGCCTTCGGCGGGCTGGCGCCGGGCATGTCGCTGGCGTTGAAGTTTCGCGCGCCGGAAATGCAGGCGCTGCTGGACGGCATCCTGTCGGGCGAGGTCGCCGCCGATGTGGTAGACTACACCGAAAAGCTCCCGGTGGAGCGGACATACCGGGTCAGCGCGTCAACGGTCGGCCATGCCACAGGCCTTTATGTGCTGGTGTTCAAGGATCAGAGCGAGACACGCCGCATCGATCGCATGCGGGCCGACTTCATCGCCAATGCCAGTCATGAATTGCGCACGCCGCTCGCCTCGATCGCCGGCTTCATCGAGACGCTGCGCGGGCCGGCCCGCAACGATCCGGCGGCGCGCGACCAGTTCCTGCAGATCATGCAGAACCAGACGGGACGTATGGCCCGTCTGATCGATGATCTGCTCTCGCTCTCGCGGCTGGAGATGAAGCCTTATCTGCGGCCGGGCACGGAGGTCGACCTTCGCCAGACGATCGATAGCGTCATCGATTCCCTCGGACCGCTGGCCGCGGAAAACGGCATCGTCATCGAGCGGGACTTCATCGATGGCCCGGTTTCCGTCCCCGGCGACCGCGACGAACTCTTCCAGGTTTTCGAAAATCTCCTGGAGAATGCCTGCAAATACGGCCAGTCAGGCGGACGCGTGACCGTCTCCATGGCACGCGTCGAGGACGGTCAGGACCCAGGCATCGACGTCATCATAAGAGACTACGGCCCGGGCATCGCCGAAGAACACATCCCGCGCATAACCGAGCGCTTCTACCGCGTCGATGTCGAAAACAGTCGCACCCAGAAAGGCACCGGGCTTGGCCTTTCGATCGTCAAGCATATATTGACCCGTCATAACGCAAGATTGTCGATCAAGTCGGAAGTCGGCAAGGGTGCGGCGTTCACGGTTCATTTGCCGGCTCGCTGATCGTGTACCGGTTGCCAACCGAGATTTCTTCTTTCTGTCATGCGGTTCGCGTATCAGCGACAGATTGAGGGAACGCACCAGCCGGCACAAACCGGGAAGGCATATCGATGCAGTCCGTCCATACTGTCAGTGCCTATGATGAAGAGCTGAAATTCCTGTCCAAGCGCATTGCGGCGATGGGCGGCCATGCCGAGCGCATGGTCGAGCAGGCTGTCGCGGCCCTTGTCAATGTCGACCATGGCCTTGCCCAGAAGGTCATCCAGGACGACATCGTCCTCGACGAGGGACAGCGCGAGATCGACGACAAGGCCATCATCATCATCGCCAGGCGCCAGCCGATGGCGACGGATTTGCGTGAGATCGTCGGCGCGATCCGCATTTCGGCCGATATCGAGCGTGTCGGCGATCTTGGCAAGAACGTCGCCAAGCGCGTGGCCTCGGTCGACGGCCGCCAGCCGAACAGCCTTTTCCGCGGTATCGAGGCGCTTGCCAACATGGCGCTGACGCAGCTCAAGGAAGTGCTCGACGTCTACGCCTCGCGCTCGGTCGAGAGGATCGGCTTCGTGCGCGACCGGGACGACCAGATCGACGCCATGTACACCTCGCTGTTCCGCGAGCTTTTAACCTACATGATGGAAGATCCGCGCAACATCACGCCCTGCACGCATCTTCTGTTCTGCGCCAAGAATATCGAGCGTATCGGCGACCATGCGACCAACATCGCCGAGACCATCTACTACATCGTCACCGGCGACCAGATGCCCGCCGACCGGCCGAAGGGCGACAAGACCGACAAGGTGGTGCTGCCCGGCGCGGTGCCGGCTAAGTGAACGGGCGCCTCTCGAACGGTTTTCTGATTTAGGCTAAGCTCTTCCAGGCAGAGCGATTTTGTCAGTCGCAGTCTCGGGAGGTTTGCGATGGAACAAGTTCGAAACCTGACCCCGGCCCCAACGTCGGGCATCGTAGCGTCAAGCGTCTATTTGAGCGGCAAGCGCGTCGCCGACATCGCCATCGAACAGGCGGGTGAATGGGCAGCCAAACCCGGCCATGTCGTCTGGATCGGCCTGCTCGAGCCCGACCGCAACCTTCTGCTCAGGGTGCAGGCGCAATTCCACCTGCATGACCTCGCGATCGAGGATGCCGAGCACCCACATGCGCGCCCGAAGATCGAGCAATATGGCGACGCCCTCTTCATCGTCGCCCGCACCGCGCAATTGATCGACGGCCGCGTCACCTTCGGCGAAACGCATCTGTTCGTCGGCACCGGCTACATTGTCAGCGTCCGGCACGGTCCGTCGACCTCCTACGCCGCCGTGCGCCAGCATTGGGAAAGCTGTCCGCACTCGCTGGCCAAGGGCGAGGACTTCGTCCTCTACGCCATCCTCGATTTCATCGTCGACAACTACATGCCGGTGCTGGAGCAGATCGAGGACGAGGTCGAGGCGATCGAGGACAAGGTGCTTTTGAAGCCGATGACTGGTTCCGATATCGAGCGCCTCTACATGCTGCGCCGCGATCTGCTGCGGCTTCGCAATGCGGCCTTGCCGCTGGTCGAGGTCTGCCGCCGGCTGACCAGCGCCGATCTGCCGCAGATCCATGCCGCCATGCATCCGCTGTTTCGCGACGTGACCGACCACATCCGCACCGTGCAGGAAAAGATCGACTCCCTGCGCGAGGTTCTGGCTTTCGCTTTCGAAGCCAGTCTTCTGGTCGGACAGAGCCAGGAAACCGCGATCTCCAAGAAGCTCGCCTCCTGGGCCGCCATCCTGGCGGTGCCGACAGCCTTCGCCGGCATCTACGGCATGAACTTCTCCGATATGCCGGAACTGAAGATGGAGTATGGCTATCCCGTCATCCTGCTGGTGATGGCCTCGATCTGCTCGTTCCTGTATTGGCGGTTCAAGAAGAACGGATGGCTGTGAAAAAATGAATAGCGAATAGCGAATAGGGAGTAGCGAGTAGGGAACGACGAAAAAACGGCTTGCTCCCTATCACAGAAGCCAAGCCGTTCTATTCGCTATTCGCTATTCGCTATTCGCTATTCGCTATTCGCTATTCAGCGAGCGCGGCGCCGTTCCGCCGCCGGCTGGAACGCGACCCGGGAATGATACTTGCAATACGGTCCCGTCTCGGCGGCGTCGTTGCCGCAGAAGCTGAAGTCTTCCGAGAGCGGGTCGCCGTTCGGCCATTTGCAGGTGCGTTCGGTCAGCTCGACGAGCTGCAGGTTGCGCGAGATCGGCACCACGACGTTCTCGACCGGACGGACGTAGTGGCGAGCGACCGGCTCGGCGTCGAACTGCACTTGCAGCGCGGTGGCGCCGATGGTGGCGGTCACATGGCGCGCCGGGCTCGCGGCGCGAGCCACCGACTTCTGCATCGAGGCGCCTTGCGTCACCTTCTTCTGGCGTGCCGGGGCAGCCGTCGCGCGGCCGCGGCCCGACAGCTTCAGGCGATGCACCTTGCCGATGACGGCATTGCGGCTCACTCCGCCAAGCTGTGCGGCAATCTGGCTTGCGCTCAGACCCTCCGACCACAATTTCCTGAGAAGTTCTACCCGCTCGTCAGTCCAGTTCATGTGACCGCGCTCCTGCTAATGCGTGCGGCGACCAGAATCCTTTCCCGAGCCGGCTCTCGCCGGGCAAACGACACCACATGTACCGGGTGATTTAGGTCCGCCGCACGAAATATAGTTATTTCTCGACTACAAATACCTTATGCGCTGACTCGGTGACAAGAGTCCCAAAGGCAACACCGATTCGGTTTTTACGGTTTTCCCCAACTTGCCGGCCTGCTCATGAGCCGGCGTGGCGTCAGGGCTTGCCACGCGCTTCTGCGTGACGTTTTCGTTGACTTCATGGCCGAAAAACATGATAAGCCGCAAAGGCCGCCGCATTGGCGGCTTTTTTGATTTCCGGTTCCGGAGACGCATATAATGAGCGGTTCGGCGCTTTACGAGACCTTCGCCCGCGCACCCCTGGCTTTCGACCGTGGGGAGGGGACCTGGCTGGTCACCGACAAGGGCGAGCGATATCTCGACTTCGCGGGCGGCATCGCGGTGAATTCGCTGGGCCACAGCCATCCGCATCTGGTCGCGGCGCTCACCGAACAGGCCGCCAAGCTTTGGCACGTCTCCAATCTCTACGAGATCCCGGAACAGCGCCGGCTGGGCGAGCGGCTGGTCGATGCCACCTTTGCCGACAAGGTGTTCTTCACCAATTCGGGCGCCGAGGCGCTGGAATGCGCCATCAAGACGGCCAGGCGCTATCAGTTCGTCAAGGGCCATCCCGAGCGTTTTCGCATCATCACCTTCGAAGGTGCCTTCCATGGCCGCACGCTGGCGACGATCGCCGCCGGCGGCCAGTACAAATATCTCGAGGGCTTCGGGCCCAAGGTCGAAGGCTTCGACCAGGTTGCATTCGACGACATCGACGCGGCGGAAAAGGCGATCACGGCCGAGACCGCGGCCATCCTCATCGAGCCCGTGCAGGGCGAGGGGGGCATACGCCCGGTGCCGACGCAGTCCTTGAAACGGCTGCGGCAGCTCTGCGACCAGCACGGCCTGCTTTTGATCTTCGACGAGGTCCAGTGCGGCATCGGCCGCACCGGCAAGCTGTTCGCGCATGAATGGGCTGGCGTCACGCCCGACCTGATGGCGATCGCCAAGGGCATTGGCGGCGGCTTCCCGATGGGCGCCTGCCTCGCCACGGACGAGGCGGCGACCGGCATGACCGCCGGCGTGCACGGCACCACCTTCGGCGGCAATCCGCTGGCGATGGCGGTCGGCAATGCCGTGCTCGACGTGGTGCTGGCCGACGGCTTCCTCGAGGACGTGCAGCGCAAGGCGCTGTTGTTGAAGCAAGGTCTGGCCTCGGTCGCGGATGAATTTCCCGATGTCATCGAGGGCATCAGGGGAACCGGCCTCATGCTTGGCCTGAAATGCGCCATGCCCAACACCAAGGTGAACATGGCGCTGCGCGACCAGCACCTGCTTGCCGTGCCGGCGGGCGACAACGTGATCCGCCTCCTGCCGCCGCTCACCGTCACCGACGAGGAGATCGGCGAGGCGCTGAAGCGCATCCGCGGCGGTGCCAAGGGCCTGACCGACGCGATAGCGGCCGAAGCCGCGAAGTAATTTCTGGAACCTGCCGATGAGCGTCCGCCACTTCACCGACCTATCCGCCGTTTCGGCGGGCGACCTGCGCATCATGCTGGACGACGCGATGGCGCGAAAGACCCGGCTCAAGGCGGGCGAGCGCTCCAAACCGCTCGATGGCAAGGTGCTGGCGATGATCTTCGACAAGCCGTCGACGCGCACGCGCGTGTCCTTCGATGTCGGCATGCGCCAGCTCGGCGGCGAGACGATCATGCTGACCGGCACCGAGATGCAGCTCGGACGCTCCGAGACCATCGCCGACACGGCAAAAGTGCTGTCGCGTTATGTCGACGCCATCATGATCCGCACCACCTCGCATGACCGGCTGCTGGAGCTCACCGAGAACGCTACGGTTCCCGTCATCAACGGACTGACCGACGACACGCATCCTTGCCAGATCATGGCGGACATCATGACCTTCGAGGAGCATCGCGGTCCGGTGGCCGGCAAGACATTTGCCTGGACCGGCGACGGCAACAATGTGCTGCACTCGCTGCTCGAAGCCTCGGCGCGATTCCGTTTCAACTTGAATGTCGCGGTGCCGGAAGGCAGCGAGCCTTTCGAGAAATATGTCGACTGGTCGAAAGCCAATGGCGGCAAGGTCCGGTTTGCCAAATCCGCCGAGGAAGCCGTCGACCAGGCCGATTGCGTCGTCACCGACAGCTGGGTCTCGATGGGCCAGGAGCACCGTGCTCGCGGCCACAACGTCTTCCTGCCCTATCAGGTCAACGCGGCGCTTATGGCCAAGGCCAAGCCCGATGCGTTGTTCATGCACTGCCTGCCGGCGCATCGCGGCGAAGAGGTCACCGACGAGGTGATCGACGGGCCGCATTCGGTGGTCTTCGACGAGGCCGAGAACCGGTTGCACGCCCAGAAGGCGGTGCTGGCCTGGTGCCTGGGCGCTTGAGAAGGGCCGACCTGACCGCTTCCGGCCCGATCGGGGTCAACTTGATCTGGGGACAGGTGATGCCTATCTGCGGGCCATCACGTAAATTGAACGCGCTTCGACGCATGCGGCTCATCGGGTTGCATGGCTGCGCCCCGGAGTTTTGTCATGTTGGAAACCCAGACCTTGGCTGAGCATAAACCCCAACTCGGTGAATTCGGCTTCGCCGGCGACGACCACGTCGTGCCTTACGAGGTCGCGCCGCTCGACGTGCGCGGCCGCACCGTGCAGCTCGGGCCGATGCTCGACGCTATTCTGAGCCGCCACAATTATCCCGAGCCCGTCGCCCGCCTGCTGGCGGAAGCCTGCGTGCTCACCGTGCTGCTCGGCACCTCGCTGAAATTCGAAGGCAAGTTCATTCTGCAGACCCGCACCGACGGGCCGGTCGACATGCTGGTGGCTGATTTCACCACGCCGCATGCGCTGCGCGCCTATGCGCGCTTCGACGCCGACCGGCTGCAGTCCCTGATCGCCGCCGGCGAGACCTCGCAGCAGGCGCTGCTCGGCAATGGGGTGCTGGCTTTGACCATCGACCAGGGCGCGCATACGCAGCGCTATCAGGGCATCGTCCAGCTCGACGGCACCTCGCTGGAGGATGCCGCGCGCACCTATTTTCGGCAGTCGGAGCAGATCCCGACCGATATCAAGATGTCGGTCGCCAAGCTGGTCACGCCCGGCCCGGGCGGCGCACGTGAGCAGTGGCGGGCAGGCGGCATCCTGGCGCAGTTCCTGCCTCAGGCGCCGGAGCGCATGCGCATTCCCGATATTTCGGGCGGCGACGGCGACGACCGCGAGCTGACGGACCATCCGGCCGACAATTCCTGGCAGGAATTGCTGGCGCTGCTCGGCACCATCGAGCCGACGGAGCTGATCGACCCGACGGTGGGCGCCGAGCGGCTGCTCTACCGGCTGTTCCACGAGCACGGCGTGCGCGTCTTCCGTAGCGTGCCGGTCGACGACCAATGCTCCTGCTCGCGCGAGAAGATCCACGGCATCCTCCAGGGCTTCTCGGCTGAGGAGATCAAGGACTCGACCGAGGAGGGCGGCATCCATGTCGCCTGCGAGTTCTGCTCGACGCAATACGACTTCGACCCGGCCGAGTTCGCGGCGGAGTGACGCCCGTTCCTTCTCCCCGTTCTACGGGGAGAAGGTGCCCGAAGGGCGGTTGAGGGGCGGCGCCAACGTTGGTGAAGATGGCCTCGCTGTCCTTTGCCCCAAGGAAATCTCAGAAGCCCGGCGCTGCCCCTCATTGCCCTGCCGGGCATTTCTCCCCGTAGAACGGGGAGAAATGCGCCAATCGCCGACGCCTAATTCACCGTCCGCCTTGTCCCCGGCATGTCGAGCGAAAATGCCGGAATAGCGATATCGAACGTCTCGCCTCGGCTGTTGCGCATCGTGTAGTGGCCGACCATGATGCCCGACGGCGTCGAGAGCGGGCAGCCCGAGGTGTATTGATAGCTGTCGCCGGGATTGAGCTCCGGTTGGTCGCCGACGACGCCTGCGCCGCGCACCTCCTCGACACGGCCCTGGCCGTCGGTGATGTGCCAGTAGCGCGACAAAAGCTGCACGAAATCGTCGGAGCGGTTGTCGATCGTCACCTGATAGCCCCAGACATAGCGGTTCTCCGACGGATCGGATCTATCCTCCAGATAGAAGGGCCTGACCAGCACTTCGATATTGCGCGTCACGGCGCGATACATGGGCTACTCCGGTTGCCGCTGCAGGGAAACATTTGTCACACGTCGCGGTTATTACGCGAAAGCGGAAGTCCGCCTGCCAGCGTTGTAGCGCACGTGCCGAAAAACAATGTCATTTAAGTGACACATGACAATGTTGGTGTGCACAAACCGTGCCGGGCGACTCGGGCGCTCTGTCGACTGATGAAACGGCCGCGTTAGGCCAGGAGCAATTCCAGGAAAAGTGTGAGCGGTTTTCCGTCCGGAATTGCGTGAAAACAAAGAGATAGAGTGGTTCGCCGTTTCTGTGAAACGGTGAAACTCTCGATCGGGAGTGACCAGATCTCGATGGAACTGACTATCGCAGCCGGCCTGGCTTCGTCAGCCCTTCTTCTCTCCAATCTCGCCAGCATCCTGCTCGCCTCGTCGCGGCTGAGGCGGCGGCATGTCATTGCGCCGCCCTCCGGCACACGGGCGCCGGTATCGATCATCGTGCCTTCGCGCGGTGTCGAGCCGTTCACCGAAGAGACCTTGCAGCGCTCCTTCTCGCTCGACTGGCCGCGCTACGAGCTGATCTTCTGCGTCGCGCATGCCGAGGACCCGGTGGTCAGGCTCATCGAGGCGGCGGTCGCGCGCCACCCGGAGGTTTCGGCGCGGCTGCTGATCGGTGACGACCGCGTCAGCGCCAATCCCAAGCTCAACAACTGCGTCAAGGGCTGGCAGGCGGCACGGCACGATTGGGTGATCCTCGCCGACTCCAACGTTCTGATGCCGAGGGATTATGTCCAGCACCTGATGGCGGCATGGCGGCCGGACACCGGCCTCGTCTGCTCGACGCCGATCGGCTCGCGTCCTGACGGTTTTTGGGCCGAAGTCGAATGTGCCTTCCTCAACACGCTGCAGGCGCGGTGGCAATATGCCGGCGAGGCGCTCGGCCTCGGCTTCGCCCAGGGCAAGAGCATGCTGTGGAACAAGCCGATGCTGGACGCCAATGGCGGCATCCAGGCCTTGGCCGCCGAGATCGCCGAGGACGCCGCCGCCACCAAGCTGGTCAACGGCCTGGGCCTGCGCGTCAATCTTGTCGCCTCGCCTTTCGAGCAGCCGCTCGGCCAGCGCCGGTTCGCCGAGATCTGGTCGCGCCAGGCGCGCTGGGCGCGGCTGCGCCGGGTCACGTTCCCGCTGTTCTTCGCGCCGGAGATCCTGACGGGCGCCGCGGTGCCGCTGCTGCTGGCGCTGATTGCCGCGGCAGGCGCCGGCGTCAGCCTTCCCACCACGGCCTTGTGCGTGCCGGCGATCGCCTACCTGCCGGAATGCCTGCTCGCCTTGGCCAAGGGCTGGTGCCTGTCGCCGCGCAGCGTCACCGCGATGATCGTGCGCGACGTCATGCTGCCCGCCATCTGGGCGCGCGCCTGGTTCGGCGGCGCTGTCGAATGGCGGGGCAACGCCATGACCATCCGAACCCGCGCGCTGACGGAGCTCGAGGAGATCGCCTGAAAGGTCTCGGTCGATCTTCGGCGGTATCTACAGGACTACTTGGCCGCCTTCAGTGCCTGCTCGATGTCCTCCAGCAGATCGTCGGTGTCCTCCAGGCCGACGGAGAGCCTGAGCGTGCCGGGCCCGATCCCGAGTTCCGCCCGCGCCTCGTCGCTCAGGTTCTTGTGCGTCGTCGTCGCCGGATGGGTGATCAGGCTCTTGGCGTCGCCGAGATTGTTGGAGATCAGTACGATGTCGAGCGCGTTCTGGAAGGCGAAGGCCGCCTGCTTGCCGCCCTTGACGTCGAGGCAGATCAGCGTCGAGCCGCCCGACATCTGCTTCTTCACAATATCCGCCTGCGGATGGTCGGCGCGGCCCGGATAGATGAGACGGGCGATCTCCGGCCGTCCGGCCAGGAAATCGGCGATCTTGCCGGCGCTCTCCGTCTGCTGGCGCACGCGCAGCGGCAGTGTCTCCAGGCCTTTGAGCAGCGTCCAGGCATTGAACGGCGACAGGCTGGGGCCGGTATGGCGGAAATAGTCGTGCAGGTTCTCGTCGATCCATTTCTTGTCCGACAGGATGACGCCGCCGAGGCAGCGGCCCTGGCCGTCTATATGCTTGGTCGCCGAATAGACCACGATATGGGCGCCGAGCTGCAGCGGCTTCTGCTGCAGCGGCGTGGCAAAGACGTTGTCGACGACCACGCGCGCGCCGATCGAATTGGCAAGCTTGGCGACCGCGGCGATGTCGACCACCTCCAGCGTCGGGTTGGTCGGGCTTTCCAGGAAGAACAGCTTGGTGTTCGGGCGAACAGCCTTTTCCCAGTTGGCGACGTCGGTGCCGTCAATCAGCGTCGACTGGATGCCGTAGCGCGGCGCCAGCGTCTCCACCACCCACCGACAGGAGCCGAACAGGGCACGCGCCGCAACGATGTGGTCTCCTGCCTTGACGCTGCAGAGCAGTGCGGCGGAAACGGCGGCCATGCCGGAGGCCGTGGCGCGGGCGTCCTCGGCCCCTTCCAGCGCGCACATGCGCTTTTCGAACATATCGACGGTCGGGTTGGCGTAGCGCGAATAAATGAAGCCCGGCTCCTCGCCCTTGAAGCGGGCTTCCGCCGCCTGCGCCGTCTCGTAGACATAGCCCTGCGTGAGATACATCGCCTCCGCCGTCTCGCCGAACTGGGAACGCAATGTTCCGCCATGCACGAGTGCCGTCTGAGGTTTCCAGTTGCGCTTCTTGGTGCTCATAGCCCTGCTTCCAGACACAAAAAAACCGGCCGCGAAGTCGCAACCGGTCCATATAGCCTTGCGGCTCGACGGTCCTTTAGCGACTTGTTTAACGTGGCTGCAAGCCGACCGGCCAAATCACCACGGGATAACGACCCTTTAAATGAGCGCCGCGCTTGCGTCAATTGCCGGCTTCATTAAGAGGTTTGTACCAGCCGGGCGGCAAGTGCCTGCTAAGGTCCTCGCCCGGCCTCGTGAACGGAGCCAGCCTTTGCGGCAGACAGGCATTCTTCCGGATCAGGACATCGCGGCGCTGTTTAAGGCAAACGCGCTTAAGTCGCCGCGCGCGCTGGACGCCAACCAGATCCAGCCGGCCAGCCTCGATCTGAGGCTCGGCGACAAGGCCTATCGCGTGCGCGCCTCCTTCCTGCCGGGTCCCGATCATCTGGTCGCCGACAAGCTCGAACGGCTGAAGCTGCACGAGATAGACCTCACCGGGGGCGCGGTGCTGGAAACCGGCTGCGTCTACATCGTGCCTTTGCTGGAAAGCCTGGCATTGCCGGCTGAGGTTTCGGCGTCGGCCAATCCGAAGAGCTCGACCGGCCGCCTCGATATCTTCACGCGGGTCATGACCGATCGTGGCCACGAGTTCGACAAGATCGCCGCCGGTTATCACGGGCCGCTCTATCTCGAAGTCAGCCCGCGCACCTTCCCGATTGTCGTCCGCGCCGGCTCGCGGCTGTCGCAGATCCGTTTCCGCATCGGCAATGCCGTGCTTTCGGAAAGCGAGCTGCGTGACCTCCACCGTGCCGAGATGCTGGTCGCCACCGAGCCGCCCAACATTTCCGGCGGCGGCATTGCGCTCTCCATCGACCTCGACGGCGACAAGGACGGGCTTGTCGGTTATCGCGGCAAGCACCACACCGGCCTGGTCGACGTCGACAAGCGCGCCGCGCAGGATGTGGTCGATTTCTGGGAGCCGATCTATAAGAGCGGCGCCGGCGAGATCGTGCTCGACCCTGACGAATTCTACATCCTGGTCAGCCGCGAGGCCGTGCACGTGCCGCCGCTCTACGCCGCCGAGATGACACCCTTCGATCCGCTGGTCGGCGAGTTCCGCGTCCACTATGCCGGCTTCTTCGATCCGGGCTTCGGCCACTCCGCCGCCGGCGGCAGCGGCAGCCGCGCGGTGCTCGAAGTGCGCAGCCACGAAGTGCCTTTCATCCTCGACCACGGCCAGATCGTCGGCCGTCTCGTCTACGAGCACATGCTGAAGCGTCCGCAGGCGCTCTACGGCACCGATCTCGGCTCGAACTACCAGGCGCAGGGCTTGAAGCTTTCCAAGCATTTTCGCGCGGCGCGGTGATCCTCGCTGGCCCTGTCAGTGGCGAAAGAGATATTCTTCCGCCGCGCCGAGGCAGGCATGGAAATGGCCGATAAAGAGTAGCTCTCGAACGGTCAGACGCTTCCTGCCCCAAAATCCCTTGGTCTGCTTCGTTTCATCAAGCGGAGAGCTTGAGCCCGCGCCCAATGGGAACAGTTGCCTGTCGAGGCATCCAAGGACATGGGCCCTCGCGGAGTCGATGCCGCAAGCCTGTCCGCTGTCGTTCAGCGCAGTTGCGGGCAGCGCGGATGTCATGCGATCCGCATTGCGCACGAGAAAGTCCGCCTGCGTCCTTGAGTATCCGGTGGCCAGAAGACGGCTCGACATTGCCGACCGGGCTTCACGATAGGTTATTGGACTGCATTTTCCGGCGGCGTAAGCGGTCAAGGAGGAGCAGGCGAGCGCCAGTACCAAGCCTGTGAACGCCAAGCTCGGCCGGATGCGTTTCATTTCTCCCCCAATCTCGGTCCTATCCTACAGCGCCTTCACCGCCACCTTCACCGGCTTTTCGATCTCCAGCGGATTGCGCAGCGGCAGGCCGAAATCCGGCGCCTCGATCTCGAACGTATCGCCGGCCTCGGTCCTGATGCCGTCGGCGAAGGAGAGCGTCGCGGTGCCGAACATGTGCACATGCACGTCGCCCGGCTGGCGGAAAGCGGAATATTTGAAGTGGTGGTGCTCGAGATTGGCGATGGTGTGCGACATGTTCGCTTCGCCCGACAGGAACGGCTTTTCCCACAGCAGCTTGCCGTCGCGCCAGATGCGCGATGCGCCGCGGACGTCGGCCGGCAGGTCGCCGATCAGGATCTCGGGGCCGAACGAGGCGTTGCGCAGCTTGGAGTGGGCGAGGAACAGATAGTTCACCCGCTCGGTGACGTGGTCGGAGAACTCGTTCGACAGCGTGAAGCCGACGCGGAACGGCGCGCCGTCGTCGCCGATCACATAGATACCGGCGATCTCGGGCTCCTCGCCGCCGTCCTGCGCGAAGGCCGGCGACATCAGCGGCGCGCCCGGCGCAACCGCCATCGTGCCGTTGCCCTTGTAGAACCATTCCGGCTGCACGCCGACCTGGCCCTTGGCCGGCTTGCCGCCTTCCAGACCCATGCGGAACATCTTCATGGAATCGGTGAGTTCCTCCTCCCCGCCCTCGCTGAGCTTCTTGTGCATGGAATCGCGCGTCGCCGCGGAGCCGAGATGCGTCAGCCCGGTGCCGGTGAGATGCAGATGCGCCGGATCCGGATGGTTGATCGGCGAAACCAGCCGGCCCCTCTTGTAGACGGCATCGAGATCGACCGTCTCGCCATAGCCCTTGCGCTCGATCAGCGCTTCGAGGCCGATGCCGGTGCGCGCGGCCTCCATCGCCAGCGAATAGACGCTGCGCGCGCCATTGATGACCCTGGTCTTGCCGCCGCCATTGCGGGCGACGACGCGGATCGTCTCGGCGTCGTCGAGGATCTGGGAGATCAGCATGTTCGAATCCTCTCTCATTTAGCGGCCGCCCGCGGGCAAGCCTTACCCGGCGCGGCGAGGAGCGATCCCCACCACGGTTGAAACTCTTCGTCCGGATTGCGTTCGCGAGCTCGGTCCTTGCCTGGACTTCTTGGCGCCGACGGGTTGCCGGCAGCGTCGCGATCTGGAACCCGTATTCCTCCTGAACTTGTTCCGGCCGTTAAGCCTTGTTCTTGTTGTAGACGTCGAAAATCACGGCGCCGAGCAGCACCAGACCCTTGACCACCTGCTGCCAGTCGACATTGACGCCCATGATCGACATGCCGTTGTTCATCACGCCCATGATGAAGCCGCCGACCACGGCGCCGATCACCTGGCCGACGCCGCCCATTGCCGAGGCGCCGCCGATGAAGACGGCCGCGATGACGTCGAGCTCTGAGCCGAGGCCGGCGGCCGGCACGGCCTGGCCGAGGCGCGCCGCGATGATCAGGCCGCCCAGAGCCGACAGCACGCCCATGTTGATGAAGACCATCAACGTTAGCCTTTCGGTGTTGATGCCCGACAGCTGCGCCGCCTTGGCGTTACCGCCCATGGCATAGATACGGCGGCCGATGGTCATGCGCTTGGTGACGAAGACGAACAGCGAGATGAGCACGCCCATCACCAGCAGCACGACCGGCAGGCCCCGGTAGCTCGCGAACTGGAACACCAGGAACAGCGCCAGCACGCTGCCGACCAGCGTCTTGACGACGAACAGCGGGAAGGGCTCCGCCTCATAGCCGTGACGCTCGCGCTTGCGCCGCGTCCGGAAGCCGAAATAGGCGTAAGCGAGCACCGCGATCAGGCCGAGCACGATCGTCGTCATGTGTAGCGTCAAGCCGCTGCCGACGATGGTCTTGCCGGCGGCATTGACCGTCGGCGGGATCAGCGTCAGCGGGCCGATCACGTCAGGAATGAAGCCGGAGCTCAGCGCCTTGAAGCTGTCCGGCAGCGGGCCGACCGAGGAGCCGCCGCCAAGCAGCGCCTGGCAGATGCCGCGGAAGATCAGCATGCCGGCCAGCGTCACGATGAAGCTCGGTATCTTGTGATAGGCGATCCAGTAGCCTTGCGCCGCGCCGATCAGCGCGCCGACGATCAGGCAGACGATCGACACCACCAGCGGATTCGAGAATATGCCGAGCGGCCAGATCACCATCATCATCGCCGCGAGCGCGCCGATGAAGCCTGCCACCGATCCGACGCTGAGGTCGATATAGCCGGCGACGATCACCAGCAGCATGCCCAGCGCCATCACGATGATGAACGAGTTCTGCTGCACCAGGTTCGAGAGGTTCACCGGTTTGAACAGCGTGCCCGACGTCGTGTACTGGAAGAACAGCATGATGACGATCAGCGCGATGATCAGGCCGTATTCGCGCAGATTCGTCGTCAGCGCCGACACGGCGATGCGCGGACCCTGCTTGACGTCCTCGGCTGTGCCGCTCTGCGGTGCGGGAGCGCTTTCTGTGCTCATGATGCTTTTTTTCCTTCTCCGCGAACGATGGCGCGCATGATTTTTTCCTGGCTGGCGTCGCTTGCCGCCATTTCGCCGACGATACGCCCTTCGTTCATCACATAGATGCGGTCGGTGATGCCGAGCAATTCGGGCATTTCCGACGAGATGACGATGATCGCTTTGCCCTCGGCGGCGAGGCGGGCGATGATCGTATAGATTTCGTACTTGGCGCCGACGTCAATGCCGCGCGTCGGCTCGTCGAGGATCAGCACTTCCGGATCGGCGAACAGCCATTTCGACAGCACCACCTTCTGCTGGTTGCCGCCCGACAGGTTGCCGGTCAGCTGATAGACGCTGGAGGCGCGGATGTTGGTCTTCTTGCGGTAGTCGTTGGCGACGCTCATCTCGCGCATGTCGTCGATGACGCCGCGGCTGGAAACGCCGGAGAGGTTGGCCAAAGTCACATTGTGCTTGATGTGGTCGATGAGGTTGAGGCCATAGGTCTTGCGGTCCTCGGTCACATAGGCGATGCGGTTCTCCACCGCCTTGCTCACCGACGAGAGGTCGAGCGGCTTGCCGTGGAGCGACACCTCGCCGGTGATGTGCCGGCCATAGGAGCGGCCGAACAGGCTCATCGCGAATTCTGTGCGGCCGGCGCCCATTAGCCCGGCAATACCCACCACCTCGCCCTTGCGCACATTGAGGTTGACGTTCTTGATCACCTGGCGCTCGGCGTGGATCGGGTGGTAGACCGACCAGTCCTTGACCTCGAGGATGACCTCGCCGATCTGCGGCTCGCGCGGCGGGTAGCGGTCGTCGAGGGAACGGCCGACCATCGAGGTGATGATGCGGTCTTCCGAGATGTCCTTCCTCGGCAAGGTCTCGATGGTGCGCCCGTCGCGGATCACCGTCACCTTGTCGGCGACACGGTTCACCTCGTTCAACTTGTGCGAGATCAGGATCGAGGTCATGCCCTGGCGCTTGAACTCGAGCAGGAGGTCGAGCAGCGCCTGGCTGTCTTTTTCTGAGAGCGAGGCCGTCGGCTCGTCCAGGATCAGGAGTTTCACTTCCTTGCTGAGCGCCTTGGCGATTTCGACCAGCTGCTGCTTGCCGACTCCGATATTGGTGATCAGCGTCTTGGGATCTTCCTTCAGCCCGACTTTCTTGAGCAGGGCGGCCGTGCGCGTCTCGTTGGCGTCCCAGTCGATGACGCCATAGGTGGCGTGCTCGTTGCCGAGGAAGATGTTTTCCGCGATCGACAGCATCGGCACCAGGGCAAGCTCCTGGTGGATGATGACGATGCCGATATGCTCGCTGTCGTGAATGCCTTTGAAATGACATTCCTGGCCGCGAAAGACGATCTGGCCATCATAGGTCCCGGATGGGTAAACGCCTGACAGCACCTTCATCAGCGTCGACTTGCCGGCGCCGTTCTCGCCCACGATGGCGTGGATCTCACCTTCCTCGACGCTGAGATTGACGTTCGACAACGCCTTCACGCCGGGGAACGTCTTGGTGATGTCGCGCATCTCCAAAATCGTCGAGGCCATCGGGTCTGCTCCTTGGGCGCAAGGCTCCGGTCGGACTCCGGAAGGGCTCATGCGCGAAATCAACATACTGCGGCGCGTGACGCCACAGAAGCCGGCAAAACAATACCGGGGTCGTTTTTGAACGAAAAGGGGTCCTGCGGCCGCGCAGGACCCCTTCCTGTAAGACTGGATTACTTCAGCTCTTCGGCCTTGATGTAGCCGGACTCGACGACCAGCTTCTCGTAGTTCGACTTGTCGACCTCAACCGGCGTCAGCAGGATCGAGGGAACGACCTTGACGTCATTGTTATAGGTCTTGGTGTCGAGGCCCTCAGGCTTGCCGCCGGAGAGCACCTTGTCGACCAGCTCCACGGTCGACTTGGCCAGTTCGCGGGTGTCCTTGAACACCGTCGAATACTGCTCGCCCGAGATGATCAGCTTGACCGAGGCGGTCTCGGCGTCCTGGCCGGTCACGATCGGCCAGGGCTGGGCATCCGTGCCGTAGCCGACGGCGCGCAGCGAGGCGGTGATGCCGCGCGACAGGCCGTCATAAGGCGACAGAACGCCGTCGACGCGGCTGCCGTCCGAGTAGTTGGCCGAAAGCAGGTTGTCCATGCGCGCCTGGGCGGTGGCGGCGAGCCAGCGCAGCGTGCCGACCTTGTCCATGCCCATCTGGCCGGACTTGATCTTGATCGAGCCGTCATCGATCAGCGGCTGCAGGACCGACATCGCGCCGTTGTAGAAGAAGAAGGCGTTATTGTCGTCCGGCGAGCCGCCGAACAGCTCGACGTTCCACGGCTTGGTGTTCGGGAAGCGCTCCTTGAGGCCCTTGACCAGCGAATTCGCCTGGATCACGCCGACGCCGAAATTGTCGAAGGTGGTGTAGTAGTCGACATTCGGGGTCTTCTTGATCAGGCGGTCATAGGCGACGACGACGACGCCGGCATCATTGGCCTTCTGCAGCGCGTCCGCCATGGTGGTGCCGTCGATCGATGCGATGATCAGCGCCTTCGGGCCCTTGGTGATTTCATTTTCCAGCTGGCTGAGCTGGTTCGGGATGTCGTCCTGCGCGTATTGCAGGTCGACCGTGTAGCCGAGCTTCTCGAGCTGGGACTTGACGGCATCGCCGTCGTTGATCCAGCGCTGCGAGGTCTTGGTCGGCATCAGCACACCGATGAGGCCCTTGTCGGCCGCGTGCGCCGAATAGCTCATAGCGGCAATGCCAAGGGCCGCCACGGCGGCCAGCGTCTTGATGATCTTCACGATTACTCTCCCTGGTTGATGGTCGCGACCTCGGGGCTTCGCGGGCCGCGCAGCCGGGCAGATGCGCTGGCGCGCCTCTGTCGGCTTTATCGATCTCCGGTATCCTCCCAATCGGCCCCGCGACGCAGTTTCAATCGATACGAATTCGCTCGTTACCGACCCCTGCGCCTCGGAACGCGCGAAGGGTGTGGCCCTTTGACATAACTGTCAAATGCGATCTTTGGTGGTTGCTATATCGAAACTGATATGGCTTAGAGGGTTGAACGGAAACCCGCTGCGGAGGTCCAGGATCATGGCGGCAATGCAAGATTTCGGCGCGATTTCAGGTGGTTACGAGAAATCGCCGGGAGACGGCGAGACGCTGCTGCGCAGCGGCCTGAGCCTCCGCCACATGCGCATGATCACCGCGCTGGACGATCACGGACGGGTGAGCGCCGCCGCGCAGGTCATGAACATCTCGCAGCCCGCCGCGTCCCGCATGATCGCCGAGATGGAGGCGGTGCTCGACGTCAGATTGTGCGAGCGGCTGCCGCGCGGCGTGACGCTGACCCCTTATGGCAAGGCGCTCGCGCGGCGCGCCCGCTCGATCCTGCTTGAGATGCGGGAGGCCGATCGCGAGATTTCCGAGCTCAAGGCCGGCAAGGGCGGCTCTGTGTTCCTCGGCGCGGTGACGGCTCCGGCAATCGAGTTGGCCGTGCCGGCGATTCGCGAAATCCGCCGCATCTATCCGCGCATCGAGATCACCATGCAGGTCGAGACCTCCAACGTGCTTGCCCGCGAGCTGATTGCCTCGCGCCATGACTTCATCATCGCGCGCATTCCCGACGACCTTAACCCGCGGCTCTTCGAATCGCGCGTCATCGGCGTCGAGAAGGCTTGCCTGATCGTGCGCCGCGGCCACCCTCTGGCGAGCGGCAAGATGGTGAAGCTGGAAGACACGGCAGCCTATGACTGGGTGTTCCAGTCCGGCGGCTCGCCGCTGCGCCAAGCGATGGAAAGCAACTTTTTGAACCGCGACATTCCGCTGCCCGACCGCATCCTCAACACCTCGTCGCTGTTGCTCACCCTGGTGATGGTGGCGCAATCCGACGCCATCGCGCCGGTCTCGATCCAGGTCGCCAGGTTCATCCAGGGGGCCGACGGGTTGGCCGGCGCCATCGACGTGGTTCAGACCGAGTTCGATATCGAGGTCCGGCCCTACAGCCTGATCACGGTCAAGAATCGCGTGCTCTCGCCCGCCGCGAAAATGCTGCACGACTTCATCTTGCGAGAAGTGGGGTGATGGAACGAGAACGCTACTTCTACGTTCAAACCGATCGGTCGCTCACTGGAGCCCGTTGCGGGTGAGGGAAGAGCCGCCGATGCTCAACAGCTCGGGAGGTTTTTGATGGAACGTCGGTTGTTTCTGACTGGAATGCTTGGCGTTGCGGGGGCCGCGGCACTTGCAAGCCTGGCGGGGCCTAGCAAGGCTGTTGCCGGTATTCCCGGCGGCAACGGGATCCTGGACGAGCTCGACAAGCCGGACAACGCGGTCTTCGAAGGCGACGATCCGGCCGAACTGGAGCTGGTCTCCCACCGCCGTCACCATCACGGAGATTGGCGCTGGCGCCACCGCCGGCGTCGCCGCCGGCGCGGCTGGAGGCACGTCTGCCGCCGCTACTGGCATCATGGCCGTTGGCGCCGTCGCTGCTGGCGCGAGCGCTACTGGATCAATATCTGGCTGTAGCTCAGGCGGCCGTTAAGATTTGAGCGATATGGGATCGGGTCTTGCAAGGTAAGTGCAAGGCCCGATGCCCTGTTCGGAGACACTCTGCCGGATGTCGACGTCGCCGAAAATCTGGATCAGGTCCGAAGGCTGGTAATCGTGCTGCCTCTTGCTGTTAGCGGCAGGTCACACGGACCATGCGCAGCGTGTCGATAAGCTTCGACAGCGGATAGTCGCGGTACTTCGGGCTGTAGGGTTCCGGAATAGGAACGAAAAGAGAACAAATTCCTTGGCCGTCAAGCCGGTTTATGGAATCTTTTCATCATGGACCGAGGAACCGACGCCTCCCTGAGGGACGATTGCGAAGCGCCCCAGTGGGCCGATCGGGGATGTCTGTGAGCATGCACGATGCAGCAAGGATGCCGGCTGGGGATTCGCGCGCCGGCGGCCGGTATACATTGCTTGCGTTTACAATCGTGTTCTGTTTCCTGATAGGTGGAGGAGGTGGTAGCTTATGAGAGAAGAATCTGACGGATACGTCCTTAAGTATTACCCCGTTGACTTTATCAATAAAGCAATCGAAAAGTTGAATGAAATATACCCCGAATGGCGCCAGAAATATATAACAAGACTTGCGGATGATGACGACTATGTCGAAGACGTGGATCGGTGAATATCGTTATAAACACGAGGAAGACGTGGCAGAATTTGAAAGAACGATGAAGTCTATTGAAAAACTATTTGAAATAGCCGGTGAGGACAACCGTCGAAAATTTTTACGCGATGTCGTCAATAGGATAGGTCAAATTATTATGCCAGAAGTTCGAAAGGAAAAGGGAAGGCGCGGCGAGGTTTGAGGGCCGAGGTCTGGGAAATGTCGAAACCGAGCCTTTCTCAACACATGATCAGCCCGCCCAAGCAGCCTGACGAATACGCTGATCGGGAGATCGATTGCCAGCAAGCCATGGAGCCCGGCTTCCAAGCGATCGTCGATTGCATGGTCGAGTCCGGCTGGACGCATGAGGAAGCCAAGCGCGCGCTACGCCGGTTGATTGCGGCCGACAATATGACCCAGAAGGAAAACGCCAAGGTCGAGGCTGAGCTCGCGATCGCGCGGGCGATGATCAGAGCAGGGAGAGCGCTTGACCCGTGAGCGCTGAAGGCAATAGATTTAGCTGGGCAAAGTTCTATTAATGGGGGAACATACAGAATGAGGGTTGGCGTCACTGTTATTGTGGCAATCGCGTTCAATGCGGTTTTTCCATTTATTGCGAATGCTGAAGGAAGGTCCGCGGCGTACGAGGGCGGATACATAATGGCGGCTTATGGTACGTGCCCTGTAACAGCTATATACGGCTCTATGAGCAAATTCATCAAATACCAAGGCTCAAAGGATTATAACCGGGGTTTTGCTGCTTTCGAAGCAGCGTTCAAGAAGGGGACCAGCCGCAGTAAATTGTGCTTCGATGCAGCACGCGACGGTAATTTCTTTAGTGTACTAGCGCCTCATCCACCGGCTGAATAGTCCGGCACGATCCGTTCCTTGCCATCCTTGCGCGCCTGCTGGCCGTACATCCAGGCATAGGTGATGCGCTCCTGGTCTTTCTTAGCCACGGCCATCGTAATCCTCCCAGAAATCGCGCAGCATCGCGTGGCGAAGCGTCTCTTCGCCCTTCAGGAACCGCACTCTGCCTGAAAGGCACGGCTTCATCGGCCCGCTGAAGGCCGTCTGCTCGAAGGAGGTGGCCTTGGCGGTGGACCTTGCCGCGCACACGGGCCTGCGCGTCGGCGACCTGATCCGCCTGTCCTGGTCGCATGTCGGCGAGGACGCGATCACCATCACGACCGGCAAGAGCAAGCACCGGCGAGAGGCGGTGATCCCGCTTTACGACGCGCTGCGCGACGTCTTGGCCAGGATACCGCGCCGCTCGCCGGTGATCCTCACGTCGAGCAAGGGCCGGCCGTGGGTAAAGGACGGGCTCGGCAGCTCCTTCGTGAAAGCCAAGAAGGACGCGTGGCCCGAAGGCGAAAACCTCAACTTCCACGACCTGCGCGGCACCGCCTGCACGAAGTTCTACATCGCCGGCCTTACCGAACGCGAGATCGCCGAGATCATGGCCTGGGAGGAAGAGACCGTCTCCCGCATAATCCGCCGCTACGTCAGCCGCAGCGCCGCTATCAAGGAGCGGATCCGGAAGCTGAACGAGGCGACGAATTGACCTTTAAGGGTCACCCCAGGGAGTATTCAGCCAGTCGGCCAATTTCTTCCCGGATGCGTTGGTGCTCGAGGACGCGGCCCAGGTAATATCTTCGGGAAATTCAAAAACGACGACCCGAGCCGTCGGATTAATAGCCCTTACTTTGTCTCTAATTTCCTTGGCAGAAACGTTGTCCTTCTTAGTTGTAAGGAGCCATAGGTTCTCGATCCAATGCCACCAAGCCCCTTTAGGGCCAATATAGTCCCGAAACTGCTTCTCTTGATCTGCATCCAGGCTGTCGATACCGATCACGAACCGTCTTCTCATGACCGATCCTTAGTCTGCTTTATGGTTCCACCTTCTATCGCCTTGGCGGGCGAGACCGCCTCATCGGCTCGAAAGAGACCGGCAGTGCTATCTCCGATCAATTGATGCTCTAGCGCAAATTTTTGAAGGGAATATTTCTCTGAGCGGAGTGCGTCAGGGTTTGAGATCAGACAGAACGTGTAGGCGCCGAGATAGAGGATGACTGTGCAAAAAAGCATTACCGAATCAGCTATTAAAAGCCACTCCGGGCCACGAACCCACGCAGAAAGCGCGAGTGAAGCCACCAAGAGAGCTATCAGCCAAGCAAGCGGCTTCAAAACGTCCGACCGAGACAACGTAGCGTTCATCTGCTCCCGAAGGAGCGACACCAGTTGCGTAAAATCAGCCATATGGCGGCCTCTTCGAATCACGAACGCGTTCTATCTAGCTGGTAGAACCCAACCGCGGTCGAACATCATTGGAACAAAAATTGTAAAACCGTCTGTAAAACCACCATTGCATTGTCATTTAGGAATTCGGCACTAACCCTTGCGCTATAAGGTGGAGCGGGTAGCGGGAATCGAACCCGCGCGTTCAGCTTGGGAAGCTGACAGGCTACCATTACATCATACCCGCGCGACCCCTCGTTACCATGACGCCGACGCCTCAAGCAATCGGCAAAACGGAACCTCCTACGACGGTGAGGTGGGCAGCTCGATGCGCACGCGGGCGCCCCGCTCCGAGCCGCTTAGGATCCTGACCGTGTCGCCGTGCAGCTCAGCGATCTGCCGGACAAGGTTGAGGCCGAGGCCGGCGCCGCGCGACTGTTTGCAGCGATTTGCTACGTTTGGATTTACGCAAAATTAGGCTTTTCGCGGAGCCGGCGTCATCCGTGCCACCGGACCGAAGCTGTCGCTGTCCCGGCGAAAGCATGAGCGGCATTGCCCGAATCTCTCGACATGAATTACAAAAGCCGGGGTTTAGCTTGCCGCGAAGGACGCTGCCTGCCAGGCAACGGTGCCCGCGACTGCGGCGGTCTGGGGCATCGTGTTGCGGATCATCTATTTCTATTCCGACACTCATCCTTACGAAAAGGCGATCTATCCGGGCGTCGGCCCGGCTTTTGCGCGGCCGCTCGGCTGGGAAGTCAGGCCGATCAGTGGGCTGGATGCTGGCGATTTCGACACCGGCGTCGTCGACAACCGTGTCGAGCAGACAGACGTAGCGCGCCTCAGGCGTTACCTCGAACGTCCCGCGAAGAGCCGGCCTCCGATCTTTTTTCGGATCAGCGACCCCGACATGCCGGACACGGTCAATCCCAACGTCCGCTTCATCTTCAATTGCGCCGACCTTCCCGGTGTCCATTACGCCACGACCTACGACCCCGAAGGTCCGTTCCTGGCTTTCACAAGGCGGCTCAAGACATCCGGCGTTGCCCGTCTTCCATTCGCTTACGATTCGGCGCGGGAGATCGACGCCCCTCTTCGAGGCCGCAGCCGCAGGCTCTTCCTTTCGGGCGCCAATTCACGAGAGCTCTATCCGGTCCGCTACGCCTTGCGCCGCAGGCGGCGCTGGTCTCCGTTGCTGAGACACCTCGTCCACGACCTGAAGCATCCAGGCTATCCCGAACAAGGCCGGCCGCCGCGGCACGACATCACCCATGAGCGTTTTGTCGCTCTTGCCGCTCGCTTCACGCACTTCCTCTTGTGCGGCACGCGGTTCAATGTCGAACTGATGAAATATGTCGAGTGCGCTTATGCGGGTTCGGTACCCGTTGGCGTGCCGGCGAACTCCCTCAGCGCGGCCGCGAAGCAATGTTTTCGACCGTATACGGCCCGCTCGCTGGACCTGATGAGCGATCTGCGCGAACCGATCTTGGAACTCGAAAGTCGTGCGGTGGCCTATCGCGATGCCATGCGCGAATTGCGATCACCGCCAAAGATCGTCGGCGAATTCATTGCTCAGGCAAGCGCCATCGCGGCTAGGCGTGCCGCATGACACCGATGGAACCCGTCGTAAACGCCCTTTGGATCGGCCGCGCGCTCGGCGAAATCCATGCTGCCTGTCTGCGTTCCTTCCTGCTCGCCGGGCACCAGGTTCGTCTTCACTGTTACGACGAGCCGGACAATGTGCCCGAGGGTGTCGAGATTTTCGATGCCTCCCGGCTGATGCCGAGGGAACGCATCGTCACCTATAGATCCAACGGCAGTCCTTCATTGTTCTCCAACCTCTACCGGTTGAAAATCCTTGAGGCCGGAATGGGCCTCTATGTCGATTGCGATGTCTATTGCCTGAAGCCGATTCCGCAAGCCGCCTACATTTTCGGCTACCAGACCGACACCGAACTCAACGGCGCCGTGCTGAAACTGCCCTCGGACAGCGACATGCTGCGCGAGGCGCTGAAGATGGTCGATGATCCCTACTTCATCGCCCCCTGGCTCGGCGAGCGCAAACGCCGACGCTACCATTGGCGCAAGGCGATAGGCGTGCCGATCGATATCTCGCACTATGGATGGGGCATGCTCGGGCCCTGCGCGATGACCTACTTTGCCGGCAAGGCCAGCGTCATCGATCACGCCTCGACCATCGACATATTCTATCCGGTCCACTACGCCCAGGTCTCGTTGTTGCTCGACCCTGGCCTTTCGATCGGGGACATCGTGACCCCGCGCACGCTCTGCATCCATCTCTGCGACAACTCGCTCAAGGAGCGGCTCGGCAACCGTCCTATCCCCGCCGGTTCTCCGCTCAGCCAACTGCTGGAGCTCTCCAACTTGCCGGCCGGCGGCTGACGCAGGCTCCCTCTCGCATGCCGTCGGCTTGATGGTAGACAGCCGAGTGCGTATCTCTGGTACCGCGCCGCCGAATCGGGCGGCTCGAACCGGAGAATGGCCTTGTCCGCACTGACGCGCTTTCTTGGCGACACGCCGCTCAGGGTGTTCCTGAAGCTGCTCGTGGTCTCCTTTCTCGTGGGCCTCGTCATGCATGCCTTCGGCTGGTCGCCGATGGACGTCTTCTACGGTATCCGTCAGTTCTTCGTGGATCTGTGGAATCTCGGCTTCCACGCCATCGACCGCTTCCTCGGCTATATCCTGCTCGGCGCCGCGATCGTCGTTCCGGTGTTCATCCTGCTTCGGATCGCCAGCTACAGGAAGTAGTAGGCAGTAGGGACTGTCTTTCCCTATTGCCTACTGCCTATTGCCTACTGCCTAGGTTTAGCAATCCGCTGCGTATCGGGCAGCCACCTCGAAGAGAATGGCGTGGCGCGCGGCGAGTGCCGGTACATCGGTCGAGTAGCCGCCGCCGATGACGCCGCATAGCGGAACGTCGTGTTTACGGAAATGGCCGATGACCATGTCTTCGCGGGCGCGGAGGCCATCGTCGCTCAGCGCCAGCCGGCCGAGCCTGTCCTCGGCATGCACATCCACGCCCGCATTGTAGAAGACGATGTCCCAGCTTCTTTGCCTGGACAGTTCCGGCAGGATGGTGGCGAGCCGCTCGAGATAGGCGGCGTCGCCGGTGCCGTCCGGCAGTGCGATGTCGAGGTCGGAAGCGATCTTGCGCACCGGATAATTGCGCTCGCCATGCATGGAAAAGGTGAAGACGCGCGGTTCGTCTTTCAGAATGTCGGCCGTGCCGTCGCCCTGATGCACGTCGAGATCGACAATCAGCACGTTTTCGACGGCGCCTTCGGCCAGCAGCGCCAGCGCGGCGACTGCAACATCGTTGAAGGTGCAGAAGCCGGCGCCCTGCGCGCGCCTGGCGTGATGGCTGCCGCCGGCGGCGTTGCAGGCGATGCCGTGTTTCAGCGCCAGCCTGGCCGCCAGCACGGTCCCCGCCGTGGCGAGCTGAGCCCGTAGCGACACGCGCGGGCCGACCGGAAAGCCGATCTCGCGCTCTATCACCTGCGGCACCTGGCAGGCGATCACCTGGTCGACATAGTCGGCTGCGTGCGCCAGCTTCAGCCGTGACGCCGGCGCCGGTTCCGGCATCGAAAGCGCGCCCGGCGCGGCCAGCCCGCGCATACGCAGGGCCTCCATCAAAAGCGGATATTTGCTCATCGGAAAGCGATGGTTGACGGCGAAGCCGGCGTCATAGTCGGGGTGATGGACGATCTGTAGCGGCATGTATCGGGGGCTGCGCCAGGTTTGGAATTCGGTTGGCAGTCCGGCGGATGTGGTTGCGTGACGCCGGCAAACTGGGGCACATCGGGTCCTCGATCAAGCCGCAATCAAACAGGCAGCAATCCCCTTGGACGCGACTGAAGCCGATGTCAGGTCCTTCGCCGTCACCAACCGCTCGGTGCTGGCGATCGCCGTGCCGATGACGCTTGCCTATCTGACGACGCCACTGCTCGGCATCGTCGACACGGCGGTGGTCGGCCAATTCAGCGACGCGGCCCTTCTCGGCGGCCTGGCGGCGGGATCGCTGGTCTTCGACGTCGTCTTCACCACCTTCAACTTCCTGCGCTCGGGCACCACCGGCCTTGTCGCCCAGGCCTTCGGGCGCGGCGATGCGCTGGAAGAGCAGGCGGTGCTGTGGCGCGCCGTGCTGATCGCGGTCGTCGCGGGCGTCATACTTGCGGCCCTTTCGCCGCTCTTTGCCGTGGCCGGCCAATGGTTCATGGGTGCCGAGCCGCGCGTCAGCGCGGCCATGTCGATCTATATCCGCATCAGGCTGCTCGCCGCCCCCTTCTCGCTGATCAACTACGCCATACTGGGCTACGTGCTGGGGCGGGGCGAAGGCGGGCTCGGGCTGATGCTGCAGGCGGTGCTCAACGGCATCAACATCATGCTCTGCTTTCTGCTCGGCCTCGAGCTCGGCTGGGGTGTTGCCGGCGTCGCCTGGGCGACGGTCACCGGCGAGTTCCTGGCCATGCTGCTCGGCCTTGCCATCGTGCTCAACCGCTTCCGCAGGCTGGAGCGGCCGTCGCGCCGCCGCATCCTCGATTTGCCGGCCTATCGGCGCATGCTGTCGCTCAACCGCGACATCATGATCCGCTCCTTCTCGCTGCTCGCCGCCTTCGCGCTGTTCACCAGGCAGGGCGCGCAGTTCGGCACTGTGACGCTTGCCGCCAACGCCGTGCTGATGAATTTCTTCCTCGTCGCCGGCTATTTCCTCGACGGTTTTGCCACCGCCGCCGAGCAGTTGGCCGGGCGCGCCATCGGCGCGCAGGCGCCTGCTCCCTTCCGGCAGGCGGTGCGGCTGACGCTGATCTGGGGTTTTGGCCTCGCGGCCGCCGCCAGCCTTATCCTGCTGACTGCTGGCGCGAGCCTGGTGGCGCTGGTCACGACCTCGCCGGAGGTCCGCGAAGTCGCCGACATTTATCTCCCCTGGGCGGCCTTCACGGCGCTGAGCGGCGTGCTGGCCTTCCAGATGGATGGCGTCTTCATCGGCGCCACCTGGTCGCGCGACATGCGCAACATGATGCTTTTGTCGTTTCTCGCCTTCAGCGCCGCGCTCGTCACGCTGGCGCCGGCCTTCGGCAACAACGGGCTATGGGCGTCGCTGCATGTCTTCCTGCTGGTGCGCGGCGTGAGCTTGCTTGCGGTGCTGAGGCTCAGGGTGCGCACCGCATTTTAGCCCCGATTGGTCGGCTCCGGCCGAGCGCTGGCGTTCCTCAGCTCCAGAGGTCGGTCGAGAGGTACTTCAGCCCGGAGTCGCAAATCACGACGGCGATCATCTTGCCCGCTTGATCGCCGCGTAGGAGACGCAGCGCGGCGGCCACGTTCGCTCCGGAGGAGAAGCCGGCGAAGATGCCTTCGGCGTGCGCCAGCAGGCGCGTGGTCTCGCGTGCCTCGTCGCCGGAAACCTGAAGATAGCCATCGACGGGCGCGTCGGTCAGGAACGCCAGGTCCGGCATGGCGTAGCCGCCGCCTTGAATGGGGTGTTCGGGTTGGGTGATCGTCTCGCCCGCCGCCGCCGCGGCGCCCTCAGGCTCGACGATGAAACACTTGATCAGGGGATTGCGTTCCTTGAGCGCCCTCGCCACCCCGGCATAGGTGCCGCCCGAGCCGATGAAGTCGACGAATGCGTCGACGGCGCCATGGCTGGCGTCCCAGATTTCCGGGCCGGTCCCGTGATAATGCGCAAGCCAGTTGCCGTCGCGATGGAACTGGTCGGCGCGGTAGGCGCCTCGTTCCGCCGTCACCGCTCTGGCGGCCTGCTCGACGAGCGCCAGATCGCCGCCCGAGACCTGCCCCGGCACCGACCCCGGCAACTGGTCCACCAGAATCACTTCAGCGCCGAGCGCCGTCATCATTCGGGCGCGCTCTTCGGAGTTGCCCTTCGACATCACCGCGACGAAGGGGTAACCCCTGACCGCGCAGACGATCGCGAGGCCCGTGCCCATATTTCCGGAGGTAAGCTCGACCACCGTTTGCCCCGGTTTGATGGCGCCGGATTTTTCGGCCTCCTCGATTATTCCAAGCGCCGCACGATCCTTCTTGGAAAAGCCCGGATTGAGATATTCCAGCTTGGCGAGGATTGCGCCGTCGACGCCCGCCTGCGCCGTCAGCCGGTCGAGCCGGACCAGTGGCGTTCCACCGATCGCGTCCACGACGGAACTCAGAATCTCGGCCATCTTCCGTCCTCCTGATGCTGTGCGTCAGAGTCGTTCGGACCAGCTTGCGCAGCCGCTGTCGCGCAGCTCCGCGATGGATTTGAGCCGTTCCCGCTCCACGAAGCGCGCCATGCCGGCAATGATGCGCCCCGGCAACGCCGGCCCGGCGTAGATCATGCCGGTGTAGAGCTGGACGAGATCCGCGCCGGCGCGGATTTTCTCCAGCGCCGTCTCGGCGGAGTCGACGCCGCCGACACCGATGATTGCCATCTGCGGTCCGAGCAGCTTGCGCATCCGGGCCAGAACCGCGGTCGAACGCTCGAACAATGGTTTTCCCGAGAGGCCGCCGGCTTCATTGGCCACGCCGCCGCTCCGCAATCCGGTCCGCGCCAGCGTCGTGTTGGAGACGATGACGCCGTCGATCCTCTTCTCGGCGGCCTCGGCGGCGATGTCTTCCAGTTCCGCCTCGACGAGATCCGGCGCGATCTTGAGGAAGACCGGCGGCTGCGCGGCGGCCGCGGCACGCGCGGCCATCACCCGCGCCAACAATTCGCCAAGCTGCTCGCGCGCCTGCATGTTCCGCAGGCCCGGTGTGTTGGGCGAGGAGATGTTGACGGTCAGATAGCTCGCATGGGGCGCGAAGCGGGCGACGCCGCGCTCATAGTCGCCGATGCGGTCGGCGCTGTCCTTGTTGGCGCCAATGTTGACGCCGACAATGCCCGGCCGCCCCTTGCGCGCGGCAAGCCGTTTTTCGGCGGCCGCATGACCTTCATTGTTGAAGCCCAGCCGGTTGATCACCGCCTCGTCCGCCGTCAGGCGGAAGATGCGCGGCTTCGGATTGCCGGGCTGCGGCAGCGGCGTGATGGTGCCGACTTCGGCGAAGCCGAAGCCAAGCCCTAGCAGCGCGTCCGGCACTTCGGCGTTCTTGTCGTAGCCGGCGGCCATGCCGATCGGATTCGGGAAGTCGAGCCCGCAAAGCCTGATCTTGAGCCGCGCGTCGCGTGGCGCCGTCGCTCCGACCGGCAGCCCGCAGCGCAAAGCCGCGATCGACAGGCCATGCGCGGTTTCCGGATCGAAGGAGAAAAGCAGCTTCTGGCCGATCCGGTCGAGCACGCTCATTCGTCCTCCAGCGCCGGGAATTCGTGGCCGCCGGCGCCGAGCGGCAAAGGCTTGGCCCAAAGGACGGCATCGAGAGCGAGTGGGGCGTAGAGATGCGGGAACAGCGCGCCGCCGCGTGACACCTCGTATTTCAGCGCGTCGCCCAGCTTTGCCGCGTCGACGGCGACCAGCAGCAGACCCCTCTGGCCGGCGAAATGTTTCGCCGCCGTCTCGCGCACCTGCGCAGCGGTGGAAAAATGGATGAAGCCGTCGGCGAGGTCGATCGGCGCGCCGGTGAAGCGCCCGTTCTTTTCGGCCTCGCGCCACAGCGCCTCGGGGGCGATCTTGTAGATAATCTGAGACATTCTCGCGCTATAGTCTGAACCGAAGGAGCGGGAAAGGCTTGAAGCTCGACTCTTCCCCATTTCCGGCGCAAACCTGTGATAGCCGGCCTTCACTGGCTCATGGAGGACGATATGCGTCTGCAGCACATCCTGATCCCCGCGGCGCTTTGCTCGTTGGTTGCCGCTTCCGCCTTTTCCGAGGAGACCGACCACTACCGTTTGGAGAAGTCGGCCAACGGCTATGTCCGCATGGATACGAGGACCGGCGCCATGTCGATCTGCGAGGAGCGCACCGGCCAGCTCGTCTGCAAGATGGCGGCGGACGAGCGCGCCGCCTACCAGGACGAGATCGACCGGCTGGACAATTCGGTCAAGGCGCTCGACGCGCGGGTCGCCAAGCTTGAGAATTCGCTCTCCGCCCGGCTGGAATCGCAACTGCCGAGCGAAGAGGATTTCAACAGGACCATGGGCTACATGGAGCGCTTCTTTCGGACCTTCAAGGACATCGTCAAGGACATGGACAAGGAAGACGGCGACGGCGGCGGCAAGCTGAACCAGCAGAAGACCTGAGCCGGGGCGCAATTCCAGGAAAAGTGCACAGCGGTTTTCCGTCCGGAATTGCGCAAACAAAAGCCGGGCCGCCCCTTGGGGAAAACCCGCACGGGGCCTTTGCCGCTTGAAAAAGCGCCGCGCCGCCGCATAATCATTCCGGTCCCCGCAAGAAGCACGAAAATGATGATGGGATCGGGGGAGGAATATTTGCCGTCGGGCCACACTTTCGTCATTGCCGACGACCATCCGCTTTTTCGCGGCGCGCTGAAGGAGGCGCTGGCCGGTATCGGTGATGTTGCCGCCATCCACGAGGCCGGGGATTTCGAAAGCGCCAAGGCGCTGGTGCTGGCCAATGAGGATATCGACATGGTGCTGCTCGACCTGTCGATGCCGGGCGCCAGCGGCCTTTCCGGCCTGATTGCGCTCCGCGGCATCCATCCGGCGGTGCCGCTGGTCGTGGTGTCGGCGCATGACGATCCCGTCACCATCCGCCGCGCCCTCGATCTCGGCGCTTCCGGCTTCATCTCCAAATCGGCCAGCATGGAAGAAATCCGCGCCGCGGTGCAGGCCGTCCTCGCCGGCGATATCGCGGCGCCCGCCGGCATCGAGCTCGGCGTCGAGCGCGACCCGGAGATCTCCGACCTGATCAAGCGCCTGCAGGCGCTGACGCCGCAGCAGACGCGCGTGCTCGGCATGCTGGCGGAGGGCCTGCTCAACAAGCAGATCGCTTATGAGCTCGGCGTTTCCGAGGCCACCATCAAGGCCCATGTCTCGGCCATATTGCAGAAGCTCGGCGTCGACAGCCGCACCCAGGCGGTCATCCAGCTTTCCAAGATCGGCAATGACCCGTTGCAGCCGGTTGGCTGACCGCATGCACTTCAGGCGAAGCTTTTTCACCCTGACTGGATCCGACCCGACGCGAAGCGATGATGCGGTCGCTTCGCGTCGGGTCGGCGGCCTGCGCCCGTCAGCGATAATTTTCGACGGCGGAGCCCAACTGCGACGAGGCATCGTCCTCGGTCGGGCCTGAAGGATTGCGAGCGTGCCCGATCGCCGCGCCGAGACCAAGCGAAGCGATGGCCACCAGCGGAATGCCGGCGATCCAGGGCAGGCGCGGCGCCAGCGCATAGAGTGCGGTGCCGATCGACGGCCCGAGCGAGTCCTTGAGGTCGACCGCCACGGAAGAAGCCGCCATATAGGAGGCGCGCCGCGCCGACGGCGCCAGCGCGTTGACGGCCGTCGGCACCAGCGGCCCGACCAGCATCTGTCCCACCGCGCAAAGGCTGACCGCGGCGACGAGCGAGATCATGGCCGGCGAGGCCGCCAGCAGCGCAAAGGCGGCGATGGTCGAGATGCCTGCGCCGGCTGCCAGCCAGAGGGCCGACCGCGTCTCGGCAAAGCGGCTGACCAGCATCTGCAAAGCGACCGTCAGGGCGGCCGCATATGCAAATAGCGCGCCGACACCGGACGGGGTGAGCGAGCCTGCATCCTGCGCGTAGAGCGGGATGACTGCCTCGATCCAGTTGCCGGAAATCTCGAACAGCACGACCCAGGCGAGCAGCTTCGCCAGGCGGCCGTCGCGGAAAGCCGGCAGCAGCGCCGACAGGCCGTCCTCTTCCTCCGCTTCGTCTTCGGCACGACCGCTGCCATGCGTTTCGGCGAATGCGACGATCATGACGATGCCGCCAAGGATGAGCATGCCGCCGCCGGCCAGGAACACGCTGCCGAGCGAAACGAGCGCCAGCAGCGCGCCGCAGGCCGGGCCGAGGATCTGCCCGGCGCTCGAGCTCACCCTTGCCATGCCGAACCAGCGCGGATGCGCTGACGGCTCGGTCACGTCGGCGATCGCGGTGAGGATGGTCGGGTGGAGCACCGACTCGCACATGCCTGTCAGGAGCAGCACGGCCGCGGTGGCGGCGACGCCATGGACGAAGAACAGCGCGATGAAGCCGCAACCGACACCGAGCGACGACAGGATCAGCACCGGCCGCCGGCCGATCCGGTCGGCGATGCCGCCGATCAGCGGCGCGGCGACAAGTTCGCCGCCGGCATAGCAGGCGAACAAGAGGCCGATGGCGCCGATCGGGATGTTCGCCTCGCTGCTCGCCGACAGCGGAAAGAAAGGCACCAGCGCGCCGTCCGCGAAACCGGCGCAGAAGAACAGGAAGAGGCCGAGCAGGGCCGGGCGCGGCAGCCCGCGCCAGGACGATGGGAGGATGGTCATGATGTCACCTACGCGTCGAAGGCTCGAAAGCCAGGAGGCCCGAAGGCCGGGATTGCGCGTTGGTTGACGTAAACGCCTACGGCTGCCCGACGGACAGCATGGGTTTATTGTTGGGAGCGTGTTCAGTTGAGCCGCATTGACAGCTCGACGTCGTCGCCGAACGGCGTCGACATGTAACCGCCGGCCGGGGCGCGCACCCGTTCCAGATAGTCGGGCGAGAAGTCGGCATTGTCTGTGATGACCAGCGCGCCGGGCCTGAGCCGGCTCTCGACGAGGCTCAATATCTTCGGATAGAGCGCCTTGGCGCCGTCGAGCAGCAAGAGGTCTATCCGGTCCGGCAGGTCCTTGCTCAGCGTTTCCAGCGCGTCGCCCTCGCGGATTTCCACCAGATCGATGAGACCGCCCTCTGTCAGATTGGATTTGGCCCGCACCACCTTGGACGGCTCGAATTCCGTCGTGATCAGGCGGCCGCCGCCATTATCGCGCAGCGCCGCGGCAAGATAGAGCGTCGAGATGCCGAACGATGTGCCGAACTCGACGATGATGCGCGCACCGGTGCTGCGCGCCAGCATGTAGAGCAGCGTGAGGTCTCCGGCGAGACCGCGAGCCACAGGTCCTTCAGGCTGCCGTAGAACTGGCGGTATTCGGTCTTGCTGTGAGTGAGGCGCGTCCGTTCCTCACGTGAGTAGCGGGCGATCGCCGGGCTGGTCGCCGCATCGGCTTCCTTGAACAGGCGCGCGAGCAGCGGAGCCAAAGGGGTTGCGGTCAAGGTGGTCATGACTGTCTCCGGGCGGGTTCTTGTGTTGCTTCGAAAAATACGAATAATCCTTCAGGTTTCCAATTCGCATTTCCGAGCGCGTCCGTGACCATTCGCCCAAGCCCTTCAATTTCCACCCGAAAACAGCCCAAACAGGCGCGCGCCACGGAGCTTGTCGCGGCCATTCTCCAGGCGGCCGCTCAGGTTTTGGCGAGCGAGGGGGCGCAGCGTTTCACCACCACGCGCGTCGCCGAAAGGGCCGGCGTCAGCGTCGGCTCGCTCTACCAGTATTTCCCGAACAAGGCGGCGCTGCTGTTCCGGCTGCAGAGCGACGAATGGCGCCAGACCACCGAGCTCTTGTGCGGCATCCTCGAAAACGCCGAGCTATCGCCGCTCGAACGGATAAGAACGCTGGTCCATGCCTTCATCCGCTCGGAATGCGAGGAGGCGGCGGTGCGCGGCGCGCTGAACGACGCCGCGCCGCTCTACCGGGATGCGCCGGAGGCGCAGGAGGCGAGGGCGACGGCGAACCGGACCGTCGAGGCCTTCGTGCGCGAGACGCTTCCTGACGCGCCGGATTCCGATCGCGCTCTGGCCGGCGAACTGATGATGAGGACGCTGAGCGCCGTGGGAGCGGATTTCTCGGAGAAGGAGCGGACGGCCGGCGAGATCGAAGCCTATGCCGACGCGCTCGCCGACATGCTCTGCGCCTATCTCAAAAGTCTCGGCCATCGTGGCTGAGGGCAGTCCATAAAATCACTCCGCCGCCGGCGCCAGCGGCCTGACCCTTGCCATCATCGAGCGCAGCACGGCGGGCTTCACCGGCTTGTTGACGACCGGAATGTCGAGCTGGCTTGCGGCGGCGCGCACCTCGCTGGAGCGATCGGCGGTGACCAGCACGCAGGGCAGGTCCTGGCCGTAGGCGGCTCGCAGCCTGGCGATTGCATCGAGCCCGGTGCCGCCGTCGAGATGATAGTCTGCCAGCACGACGTCCGGCCTCGCCCTGCCGAGCAGCACGAGCTCTGCCGATCCCGAAGCCGTCTCGACACGGCAGCCCCAGCCTTCAAGCAGCAGCCGCATGCCGTCGAGGATGCGCGCGTCATTGTCGATGCAGAGCACATTGAGCCCGGCAAGCGTCGATGCGGAGCGGGCCTGCGCCCTGCCGATCTCGCGCGGCGGCGCCGCGACTGCGGCGACCGGCAGGATGACGGAAAAGCGCGTGCCTTTGCCTGGGTTGGAGAAAATGCGGATTTCGAGCCTCAGCACCCGGGCGATGCGATCGACGATGGAGAGCCCCAGGCCAAGCCCTTCCGCTTCGCGCACGCCCTCATCGAGGCGCGTGAACTCATGGAAAACGGTGTTGAGCTTGTCGCCGGCGATGCCGATGCCGGTGTCGATCACCTGGATCTCGGCCAGTTCGCCGCGTCTTCTGACCCCAACCAGGATGCGGCCCTGGCGCGTGTATTTGATTGCGTTGGAGACCAGGTTCTGGATCAGCCGGCGCAGCAAATTGCGGTCGGTCATGACACCGAGCGAGGATGGGATGATCGTGAGCTCGAGCTTCTTTTCAGCGGCGAGCGGGCGAAAATCATTGCCGATCTGGCTGAGCAGTCCGCCGAGGCTGAAGGCGGTGTCTTCCGGCTTCATGGCGCCGGCGTCGAGCCGCGAGATGTCGAGCACCGCGCCGAGGATGGTCTCGACCGATTCCAGCGAGGACTCGATGTTGACCGCCGCCTTGCCGGCCGGCCCCTTGCCGGCCTTCTCGATCAGCGACGAGCAATAGAGCCGGGCAGCGTTCAGCGGTTGCAGGATGTCGTGGCCGGCGGCGGCGAGGAAGCGCGTCTTGCCGAGATTGGCCTCCTCGGCCAGCATCTGCGCTTGCGCCAGTTCCTCGTTGACCCGGGTGAGTTCGATGGTGCGGGTCTTGACCCGCTGTTCCAGCGATTCATTGGCCCGCTTCAGCGCCAGGTCCTGCTCGACGCGGCCGGAGATGTCGGCATAGGTGGCGACGATGCCGCCGTCGGGCATCGGGTTGGAGCGCAGCTCCAGGATGCGTCCGCTGGTCTTCAGCTCCATCTGCCATGGCCCGGCGAAGCTGGTTAGCCGGTTGAGCATCGTCACGCGCTGGTCGGCGGGAATATCGCCGCGTTCGGCAAGATGGCGCAGGATCCGGTCGAGCGACACGCCGACCTGGCCCATTTCGTCCGGCAGGTCGAACAGCAGCCGGTACTGCCGGTTCCAGCATATCAGCCGGAAATCGCGGTCGAAGACGGTGATGCCCTGCTCCATCTGGTCGAGCGCGATCTGTAAAAGGTCGCGATTGTGCTGCAGCGCTTCGGTGGCGTCGTCGAGCAGCTTGAAGGCATCCCTGGAATCGCGGTCGTTGCGGCGGAAGAGCAGCGACAGGATCAGCCGCGCCGAGGAAGAGCCGACGGCGCTTGCCAGCAATTGCTCCGAGAAGCGGATGACATCCATGCTCGCTTGCTCCTTGCCGTGGAGCGAAACGCTTGCGCTCTTCTCGAAGGACTGGAAGGAGCGCTCCGTGCGCTCGACGCCGAGATAGCGCGAGATCGTGTCCTTGAGATCGTTGACGGTGACGGCGGTGCGAAACCGCCTGAGGCTTGGCATCGGGCCCGCCTCGCGCGGCACGAAGATCGCCGCCTGGATGCGCTCAAGCGGCACGGACGCGCGCGACAGCGACCCCAGCACGAAGAACAGGGCGTTGACCGAGAGGCTCCACAGCACGCCGTGGTTCAGCGGCTCGCCGACGGTGCCGAACAGCGCCTGTGGCCTCAGCGCCTCGAAGCCGAACAGTCCATGGACGACGATGTAGGAACGGGGCCCGGCGAGCGAAGGCAGAAGAAGCGTGTAACCCCAGACGGCGATGCCCGCGACCATGCCGAGCGCGGCGCCCCGGCCATTGGCGCGGCGCCAAATCAGACCGCCGATGAGCGCCGGCGCGAATTGTGCGATCGCCGCGAACGACATCAGGCCGATCGAGGACAGCCGCGCGCTGTTGGTGCTCTCGCGGTAATAGAGGAACGCGATGAACAGCAGGATGAAGATGGAAGCGCGCCGTACGTTGAGGATCAGCGTCGACCAGTCCTCGTTCTCGGAAGAACTGGTCTTGATCACGCGGCGCACGAACAGCGGGATGATGAGATCATTGGAGATCATGATCGACAGCGCGACGCTTTCGACGATCACCATCGCGGTCGCCGCCGACAGGCCGCCGACGAAGGCGGCCATGGCGAGCACGTCATGGCCGCCGAGCAGCGGCAGCGACAGCACATAAAGGTCGCTGCTGGTCTTGGTGCCGACCAGCGACAGGCCGGCAAAGGCGATCGGCAGCACGAAGAGGTTGATCGCCACGAGATAGAGCGGGAACAGCCAGGTCGCCGTGCGCAGTTCGGCCTCGCTGCGGTTCTCGACGATGGTGACATAGAATTGCCGCGGCAGCATCAGGATAGCAAAGCCGCTCAAGGTGGTCAGCACCAGCCAGGTGGCTAAAGAGGTGTTGTAGCTCATCGCCTGGCGTACCTGACCGTTCGCGGCGAGCTTGGCGAACATATCGCCGGGGCCGCCGAAGATCAGGAACGTCACCATCAGCCCGATGGCGAGAAAGGCGGCAAGCTTCACCATGGTCTCGACCGCAACCGCCAGAACCAGCCCGTCCTGATGCTCCGTGGCGTCGGCGTGGCGCGTGCCGAACAGCACCGCGAACAGCGCCAAAAGCATCGCCACCACCAGCGAGATATCGCTGACAAAAGGATCGAAGCTGGGCGGCGAGCCGGTATAGTGCTCGATCATCAGGCTGACCGAGCCCGAGATCGCCTTGAGCTGCAGCGCGATATAGGGCACCGCGCCGATCGTGGCGATCAGCGTCGCGATCGCCGCGACGGTGAAGCTTTTGCCGTAGCGGGCGCCGAGAAAGTCGGCGATCGAGGTGATCTTCTCGCTTTTCGCCAGTCGGACCAGGCGGTTGAGCAGCGGGAAGCCGAACACGAAGACCAGCACCGGGCCGGTATAAATGCCGAGGAATTCGAGGCCGCGCTCGGAGGAAAGGCCGACCGAGCCGAAGAAGGTCCAGGAGGTGCAGTAGATGGCCAGGCTGAGCGCATAGATGAACGGCCTCGCCCGGCCGAGCCCAGTGGCGACGGCACGCCGGTCGCCGACACTGGCAATGGCGAAAAGCAGCGTCACATAGGCGATCGCGATGATGACGACGAACCAGCCTTGCACGGCCCGCGCTTCCTCCCTGGCCGGTCTCCCATCCGGCCTGCCCAACCAATTCCGGGCAAAATTACCAGGCGATTTGCCGTCCGGAATTGCGTCAGAACAAATACCCAAAGCGGCCGGGCATTTCGATGAAACGCTCGACCGCCCTGACGCAACCACAGCTCGGGGCCCAAGTCCATCGCGGCTTTCGGCGCATATGCGGCCGATGACGAAGCGTAGCACAAACCGGTGCCTCCGCTGTTTTTCCGGTTTTGCAGCCGGGGGTTTTTGTTATTGTGGGCTGGGGCCAGCGCCGAAGGACAATCGGTGAGGCGGCAGCGCGGCCCGTCACGGCAAGGAGGGTCGAATGCTGAAAGAATTCCAGGAGTTCATTTCCAAGGGCAATGTGATGGACCTGGCCGTCGGCGTCATCATCGGCGCCGCCTTCGGCAAGATCGTTGATTCGCTGGTCAACGACATCATCATGCCGATCGTCGGCGCGATTTTCGGCGGGCTGGACTTCAACAATTACTTCTTCGGGCTGTCCTCGAACGTCCATTCGGCCGCATTGGCCGATGCCAAGAAAGAAGGCGCCGTCTTCGCCTATGGCAGCTTTATCACTGTGGTGCTGAATTTCCTGATCCTTGCCTTCATCATCTTCCTGATGGTCAAGGCGGTGAACAATCTGCGCAAGCGGCTTGAGCGCGAGAAGCCTGCCGCTCCTGCCGCGCCGCCGCCGGCCGATGTCGCGCTGCTGACCGAAATCCGCGATCTGCTCGCCAAGAAGTAACGCAGAGTGGAACCTCTGGACCAAAACCCCGGCTCCAGGCGGCCGGGGTTTTTCGTTTAGCGATCTGATAAGAGCGCTGACGACACGAACACGGATTTGCCATGACCATTACCGAGACCTTGCGCGCCGAAGCCCGCGCCGCACCCGAAAGCGGCATCGTCGCCGTCATCAACCATGGCCGCCTGCGCGAAGGGCTGATCCCGCTCTGGGCCGGCGAGGGCGATCTGCCGACGCCTTCCTTCATCAGCGATGCCGCTGCCCGCGGGCTCGCCAGTGGCGAGACCTTCTACACCTGGCAGAAGGGCATTCCCGAGCTCCGGCAGGCGCTCGCGCGCTACTACGCCAGGCATTTCGGCAAGATCTTCGCCGAGGAGGAGTTCATCGTCACCGGATCCGGCATGCATGCCATCCAGCTGGCCATCGACGCCATCGCCGGCAGCGGCGACGAGGTGATCTACCTCTCTCCCGCCTGGCCGAATTTCGCCGCTGCCGCCGGCGTGGCGGGCGCCGTGCCGGTGCCGGTCACGCTCGACCAGTCCGGCAATGGCTGGTCCTGCGACGTTGACAAGATCGCCTCCGCGATCACGCCGCGCACGAAGCTGTTGTTCATCAACACGCCGTCGAACCCGACCGGCTGGACGGCCGACAGGGAGACGCTCCAGGCGATCCTCGATCTTGCCCGCGCAAGGGGCCTTTGGATCATCGCCGACGAGATCTATTCGCTGTTCCACTATGGTCATGGCCGCGCGCCGTCCTTCCTCGACATCGCCACGGCCGAGGACCGTATCCTGTTCGTCAACAGTTTTTCCAAGAACTGGGCGATGACCGGCTGGCGCGTGGGCTGGATCAAGACCCATCCAGCCTTGCAGCAGGTGTTCGAGAACCTGATCCAGTACTCGACCTCGGGCGTCGCGCAGTTCATGCAGCGCGGCGCTGTCGCCGCCCTCGACGAGGGCGACGACTTCATCACCGAACAGGTGGAGCGCGCGCATGCCGCGCGCGATCTGGTCTGCGATATACTGGGCGAAACCGGCAAGGCGCGTTTCACCGTGCCGCAGGGCGCCTTCTACCTGTTCTTCAGGGTCGACGGTCTCACCGATTCTCGAAAAGCCGCCTTCGACATCGTCGACAATGCCAATGTCGGCCTGGCGCCGGGCACCGCCTTCGGTCCCGGCGGCGAGAGCTTCCTCAGACTATGCTTCCACCGCCGCCTCGATCAGCTCGAGGAAGCGGCGCATCGCCTGGCGAGGTGGATGAAGACTGTGTAGCCGAGCCGTCGACGAAGCCCGGATTGAAACTCGCTCCGGTGAGTCAGCCGGTGTGACTTTCGAGAACCGGAGCGCAGCGGACATTCAGGGTGAGCACGCGCATGACCCCGAAGATCGGATTCGATCTTCGGAAAGGATCATGCGCCAAATTGAAATTGCTACAGCGTCCTTTGCGCGTCCGAAATGGACGCGCGGCGCTGTAGAAGCGCAGAAAGTTGCAGCGGATGGCCGCCGGAGTAGAGATTAAAACGGGCTTCAGCCGCCTGACTTCGGAACAAGCAGCGGAATGATGCGGTCGGTCTTGGCGACGGCGGGACGGCCTGAGCCGGCATAGGGGATGCCGAGCGCATCCCAGGTCTCGACCAGCGCGTCCTGCAATTCGGCAATCAGCGCGTCCGAATGGAACG